>NZ_JBEZNU010000027.1:0-101055 GCF_040653375.1 Streptomyces sp. NPDC047974 | reverse complement strand
TGGCGCTGCCGCTGCAGATCAAGGAGCTGACGGACTCGCCGCTCGCCGTGGGCGCGATGGGCGCCGTGGAGCTGGTGCCGCTGGTGGTGTTCGGGCTGTACGGCGGGGCGCTGGCGGACGCGGTGGACCGGCGGCGGGTGATCATCGGCACCGAGGCCGGCCTCGGACTGCTCTCCCTGCTCCTGCTGCTGAACTCGCTGCTGGGCGAGCCGCTCCTCTGGCCCTTGTACGTGGTCGCCGCGGGCGTGTCCGCGCTCGCGGGGCTCCAGCGGCCCGCGCTCGACTCGCTGCTCGCCCGGATCGTGCCGCACGAGCAGCAGACGGCCGCGGCCGCGCTGAACTCGCTGCGCTGGCAGATCGGGGCCATCGCGGGCCCCTCGGTCGCGGGCGTGGTGGTGGCCTACGCGGGCCACGCCCCGGCGTACGCGGTGACGCTCGCCGGCTTCGGCGCCTCGGTGCTGATGTGCCGGCGCCTCTCCCCCGCGCCGCCCGCGCACGACGCGGAGAAGCCGTCGCTGCGGGCGATCGCGGAAGGCGCCCGGTACGCCTGGTCGCGGCCGGTGCTGCTGGGCACGTACGCGATCGACCTGGCCGCCATGGTCTTCGCCTTCCCGAACGCGGTCTTCCCCTTCCTCGCGGACGAGCTCGGCGCCCCCTGGTCCCTCGGGCTCATGTACGCGGCCGGCTCCGTCGGCTCACTGGTCCTCGGACTGACCAGCGGCTGGACCTCCCGGGTGCGGCGGCACGGGCTGCTCGTGGCCGGCGGCGCCGCCGGCTGGGGGCTCGCGATCGCGGGCGCGGGCTGGTTCGGGAACGTGTGGGCGGTCCTGCTGTGCCTGGCGTTCGCGGGCGCCGGCGACATGCTGAGCGGGCTCGGGCGCTCGACGATCTGGAACCAGACGATCCCGGAGGAGCTGCGCGGCCGGCTCGCGGGCATCGAGGTGCTGTCGTACAGCGTGGGCCCGCAGCTCGGCCAGGTGCGGGCGGGCGTGATGGCGGGCTGGACCGGCACCCGTACCGCCGTCTGGGCGGGCGGCGTCGCCTGCGTGGCCTCGGTCGGCCTGCTCTGCCTGGCCCTGCCGAAGCTGCTCCGCTACGACTCCGGCACCGACGAGGACGCGCTGCGCCGCAAGGCCCGGCAGGAGGAGGCGGCGGCCACGGCCGGGACGGCGTGACCGGGCCCGGACGGGGTGCGTCCCGGGCCCGGACGCGCGCCCGGTGCGGTCAGTCCTGCTCCTCCGCCGGGCCTGGCGCGTCGTGCCAGCGCGGGTCGGTCTCCCACTCCAGGTTCCGCTCGCGGGCGGTCTCCATGGCGTGTGAGGCCTCCTCACGGGTGGCGTAGGGGCCGAATCGGTTCTTCGCCGGACATTCGGGCCCCTCCTCGACCTTCTTGTGTTCCAGGCAGTAGTACCACTCGCCCGGCTTTCCGGCCGTGCGCTTCTTGAACAGGGCCATGGTCGTCGGCTCCTTCCTTCGGGACCATGCTGCCCCAGACGCGGTCGTTAGACTCGCTGACATGTCTGGCCAGTCGCTTCTCGTACCGGGGGAGCTCTCCCCCACCCGCTCCGTCCCGGGCTCGATCCGCCGCCCCGAGTACGTCGGGAAGTCCGCCCCCACCCCGTACACCGGGCCCGAGGTGCAGGACTCCGACACGATCGAACGGATGCGGATCGCCGGCCGCATCGCCGCGCAGGCGATGGAGGAGGCCGCCAAGCACATCGCCCCGGGCGTCACCACCGACGAGCTCGACCGGGTCGCCCATGCGTACATGTGCGATCACGGCGCCTACCCCTCGACCCTCGGCTACCGGGGCTTCCCCAAGTCGCTGTGCGCCTCGGTCAACGAGGTCATCTGCCACGGCATCCCGGACTCCACGGTGCTGCGCGACGGCGACATCGTGAACCTGGACGTCACGGCGTACATCGGCGGTGTCCACGGCGACAACAACGCCACCTACCTCTGCGGGGACGTCGACGAGGAGTCGCGGCTGCTCGTCGAGCGCACCCGGGAGTCGCTGAACCGCGCGATCAAGGCGGTGAAGCCGGGCCGGCAGATCAACATCATCGGCCGGGTCATCGAGTCGTACGCCAAGCGCTTCGGCTACGGCGTGGTGCGGGACTTCACCGGGCACGGCATCAACACGTCGTTCCACTCCGGCCTGATCGTCCCGCACTACGACTCGCCCCACCACACCACCGTCATCCAGCCCGGCATGACCTTCACGATCGAGCCGATGCTGACGCTCGGCACCCACGAGTACGACATGTGGGACGACGGCTGGACCGTGGTGACCAAGGACCGCAAGCGGACCGCCCAGTTCGAGCACACGCTCGTGGTCACCGAGACGGGAGCGGACATCCTTACGTTGCCCTGACCCCCCTCGGGGGTACAACCTTTACCGACAGGTCGTCGGGAAACCAGTTGACTTAGGTAAGCCTAACCTTGCAAAATCGGGTCGACTGGTTCCCGCCCCATCGGTCTCGGAGGCACGCCTTGGACACGCCCTTCTCCACCCTCATCCGCACCGCCTCGCACGAGCAGCACACGGAGGCGGAGACCTCGTCCTTCATGGGCGACCTCCTGGGCGGACGGCTGGGCGTGGACGCCTACGCCCGCTACACGGAACAGCTCTGGTTCGTGTACCGGGCCCTGGAGGAGGGCGCGGAGGCGCTGCGCGAGGACCCGGTCGCCGGGCCCTTCATACAGCCCGAGCTCTTCCGCACCGACGCCCTGGAGGCGGACCTCGCCCATCTGCGCGGCCCGGAGTGGCGCGCCGGGCTCTCCGCGCTGCCGGCCACCGAGGCGTACGCGGCGCGGGTCGCCGAGTGCGCCCGCACCTGGCCGGCCGGTTACATCGCCCACCACTACACCCGCTACCTCGGTGACCTGTCGGGCGGTCAGATCATCCGCGACAAGGCCGAGCGGACCTGGGGCTTCGACCGCAAGGGCGACGGCGTGCGGTTCTACGTCTTCGACGCGATCGGCAACCCGGCCGCGTTCAAGCGGTCCTACCGCGAACTCCTCGACGGGGTGAACGCGGACGACCTGGAGAAGCAGCGGATCGTCGACGAGTGCAAGCGGGCCTTCGCCTTCAACACGGCCGTCTTCCGCGAGCTGGGCGGCGAGTTCCCGCTGAGCGCCTGAGCACGTCCGGCGCCGCTAGCGCATCAGCGTCCTTTCGAGGCGGACCCGTCCGCCCAACTCCACGATGCCGTCAGGGCCGGGGGCGGTCAGCAGCTGCGACCCCCGGCCCTGCGTGATGTTCAGGGCCCGGCCGAGGCGTTCGGTGAGCAGCAGGGCCGCCGCGCCGGTGGCCTCGTCCTCGTCGATGCCGTCACCGCGGCCGGGGAAGGCGCGCGCCCGGATCCGTCCGGCGGCCTCCTCCTCCCACGCCCAGGCGTAGATCCCTCCCCAAGGACTTCGTCCAGGGGATACCCCAACCCCCGGCTCGGGCACCTCCAGGGCGTCGACCTCGGCGGCGGAGGCGTACTGCCGCAGGGTGCGCGGCGGGGCCCACGCGGCGCGGGCCTCGATCCAGGTGAACTCGCCGTCGCCGCGCACCCACACCTCTCCGGCGGGCGGGCAGATCACCTCCAGGTCGAGCAGCCAGGCGGTGCCGACGAGCGGGTGTCCGGCGAAGGGGAGCCGCAGGCCCGGGGTGTAGATGTCGACGATGCCCCGCTCGGGGTCGTCGACGAACACGGTCTCGCTGAAGCCGAGTTCCTTGGCGAGCGCCTGCCGGGACGCCTCGTCGGGGTGGGTGCGCCCCTCGCGGACGACCGCGAGGGCGTTGCCGTGGCGCCCGTCGCCCGCGCAGAAGACCCGCAGGACGTCGATCTCGGTGCCGGTGCCGGTCTCGCCAGTCGTGTTCATGGCGGAATTGAACCATCCAGCGGCATGCGACAGGGCCGTACCTCGGTCCGTCCCGGGGTACGGCCCTGCCGGCGCGGTCAGCCCTCCGTGCCGGTGCGGCGGCGGGCGGCGACGACGACCGCACCGCCGGCGGCCACGATCAGCGCGGCGGCACCGGCCAGGAGCCCGGTGGGGGCGGAGGAGCCGGTGGCGGCGAGGACGCCGGAGCCGCCGGCGGTCCCGGCACCGCCGACCGTGCCCGCGCCCCCGACCGTGCCGGCGCCGGTGGTGCCCGCACCGGTCGTCCCCGTGCCGGTCGTGCCGGTCGTGCCGGTGGAGCCGGTGGTGCCGGTGGTGCCCGTCGTGCCGGTGCCGGCGGACGGGAGGACGGCGTCCTCGTCGAGCGCGAGGGAGACCGTCACCGGGTCCAGGGCGAGGCCCGCGTCGTAGTAGGACGCGCCGCCGGGGGCGGCGAAGAGGGCGGCGCCGTCGGCGGTCAGCTTCGCGGGCAGGGCGGCGAGGGTGACGACCTCGTCCTTCGGGGTCCAGTCCGCCTTCGTCAGGTCGAGCTCGGCGAAGCGCACGGCCTTCCTGGTGCCGGAGCCGGTGGTGACGTCGGCGGTGAGGGTGCCCGTGGTGCCGCTCGCGGAGAGCTTCACGCCGCCGATCCGCCAGTCGATGCCGTGCGCGGCGCAGACGAAGTCGACACGGCCGCCGAAGGAGGCGGTGAGGGTACGGGCGTCCGCGTCGAGCTCGGCGTCGTCGACCTGGAAGGCGTACGCGGAGCCGGACTTCGCGGCACCGGCGGCCGGGGTGACGGTGCCGCCGCAGCGCTCGGAGACGTACACCCGCCAGCGCTCCAGGACGCCCCAGGTGAGCCGCCCGGCGACGACGCCCGGCTCCTCGGCGGTGGCGGTCTCGGTCGCCGTCGCGGTGGCCGTCGCGGTCGCGGTCGCCGTGGCGGTGGCGGTGGCGGTGGCGGTGGGGGACGGCGCGGTCGTCGTGGGGGCGGGGGTGGTCGGGGCCGTCGTCGGCGAGGTGGTCGGGGGCGTGGTCGGCGGGGTCGTGGGCGGCGTGGTGGTGGGCGGCGGCGTGGTGGGCGGGGTGGTCGGGCGGGAGCCGGCCTTCACGGTGAGGGTGGCGGCGTCGAGGGCGTCGCCCTCCTTGTAGAAGCCCGCGAAGGCGGCGGCGCCGTCCTTGGTGAGCTTGGCCGGTATGTCCTTGAAGACCATCGCGCCGCCGGCGCCCTGGCCGGGCCGGACGCCGCTCATGTCGAGCGCGGCGAAGGAGACGTCGTCGCGGGTGGTGAAGGAGCCGTCCTTCTCCTTGGTGACGACGTCGGCGGTGATCTCGCCGGTCGGCGCGGCCGAACCGGCGGTCTTGAGCCGGACGTCCGAGATGCGGATGTCCAGGACGCCCTCGTGGGCCTCGAAGTGGACGCCGCCCTTGAAGGCGGTGGCGGTGGCGTGGCTGGTCGTGTCGTAGGTGCCGGCGCCGTCGACGAAGGTGAAGACGCCGTTGCCCGCGGCCTGCGTCGCGCCGCCCTCCGTGGTCGTCCTGCCCTTGGCGAAGGGCTGCGCGAGGTAGTTGCGGAAGGACTGCTTGATGCCCCAGTCGAGGGTGCCGTCCACGAGCGGCAGGGGCGGGGCCGGGGTGTCGGCGGCGGCCGCGGGGAGCGCGAGCGTCAGGGCGCCGGCGCCGAGGGCGGCGGCCGTGGTGACGGCGGCGGCCAGAGTGACGGGGCGGCGGCGCGTACGGGTGGCCATGTCGGGGGTCTCCTAGACGGGAAGGGGGGTACGGGGGCGCACGAGGGTGCGGGGTGCCGCCGCACGGGCGTCTTGCGCGGGCCCGTGCGGAGGACTTGGGACTTCGGGACTTCGGGACTTCGGGGGTGGCGGTCAGTCGGTGGGCTCGGGCGCCTCGGGCGTCTCGGCCGTCCCTGCCGCCCCGGTCGCCCCCGCCGTCCCCGCAGCACGGCGCCTGCGCAGGAGGGCGTAGGCGAGCGCGGCGGCGGCGAGGACGCCCCCGCCGATGCCGGCGTAGACGCCGACGGGGGTGCCGGAGTCCGAGGAGGAGGCGGCGGTCACCGGCGCGGGCGCGGCGGAGGCGGAGGGCGAGGGCTGCGCGGTGGGCGTGGCGGCCGCGGTGGGCTCGCTGCCGAGGTCGGGCAGGGCCGGGAGCGCGGCGGCCTGGTCGACGGAGACGGCGAGGGAGACCGGGTCCATCGCGGTGCCCGCCTTGTACATCCCGCCGAAGGCGCGGGCGCCGCCCTCGGTGAGGGTGGCGGGCGCCTCGGTGACGACGGCGAGGCCGTCCTTCGGGGCGAGTCGGCCGGCGGTGAAGGTGACGAGGGGGACGGCCTTCTCGGTCTTCCCGGAGCTCGTGACGTCGGCGGCGAGGGTGCCGGTGCCGCCGGTCACCCGGACGGTGACCCGGCCGAGGGTGAGGTCGAGGTGGGTGCCGGTGAAGCGGACGCTGCCGGCGAAGGCGGCGTCGAGGGTGCCGGCTCCGGAGTCGTACGTGCCCTTGCCGGAGGGGAAGCGGAAGAGGGCTCCGCCGTCCTGGGCGCCGTCGGCGAGCGTCCACTTCCCCTGCGCGATGGTGCCGGTGACGTACTCGCGGAAGGTGCGGCGCACGCCCCAGTCGACGGCGGCGGTGTGCAGCGCGGCTCCCGCCGTCGCCGTCGCCGTCGCCGTCGCCGTCGCCGTCGACTGCGGCTTCGGCTTCGGCTTCGGGGAGGCCGTGGGCGGCGCCGAGGACGGCGTCGCGGAAGGCGTCGCCGTGCGCACGTCGACCGTGAGGCTCAGCGGGTCGAGCGCCGTGCCCGCGGGGTAGTAGCCGGCGAAGGCGGTCGCGCCCTGGGCGGTGAGCGTGGTGGGGACGTTCGCGAGGGAGACGGGGCCGGTGGCGCCGCGCATGTCGACGCCGCCGAGGTTCAGGGTGGCCAGCGGGACCTGGGAGCGGACGGTCAGGGCGCCGCTGCCCTTGGCCTTGCTCGTCATGTCGGCGTAGAGGGTGCCGGCGCCGCCCTGGATCCGGATCCGGGGCCGGCCGATGGTGAGGTCGAGCTCGTTCGTGCCGTCGGCCTTGCGGTGTCCGGTGAAGTGGACGCCGCCGGAGAAGGCGGCTTCGAAGGCGCCGGTGGCGGGGTCGTAGGCGCCCTGCGCGGAGTGGAAGCGGTACTGGGAGCCGACCGTGGCGGCGCCGCCGGTCAGGCTCCAACTGCCTTGCGCGATGGGCCCGGTGACGTAGCCCTGGAAGGAGGATTTGATGCCCCAGTCGAGCCTCCCTCCCTGCACCGGACGGCTCTCCGCGTGGGCGGCGGCGGCCGGGACGAGGGCGGCGAGCAGGGCCGCGAACAGGATCGCGGCGAGTGCGCGGCAGGGTCTGGACAGCAGCATGGAGCACCCCTCCGAGGGCTAGCGGGTGAGGTAAGGCTAACCTAAGCTACATCCGGTCCCGGCGGGAGCACTTCCCCTCGAACGCCGGGTGACGAACCTCCGAAGCGGAACGACAGGACGGTGTCCGGTGCGCAGAACTCGCCTCGCGGGAGCGCTGACAGCAGTAATCGCCCTCGCCCTCGCGGCGACCGGATGCGGCGGCGGCGACGCCCCGAAGGCCGCCCCCGGCGCGGCGGCCGAGGCCGCCCCCGACCGGGTCGAACCGCTCTCCTCCCCCGCTTCCCCCCGGCTCCCCGTCACCGTCCCCTCCGCCGACGGCCGGCAGGTCACCGTCGCCTCGGCCGAGCGGATCGTGCCGCTCAGCGGCTCGCTCAGCGAGCTCGTCTTCACCCTCGGCCTCGGCGACCGGGTGGTGGCCCGGGACGTCACCGCCACCTTCGAACAGGCCGCGGACCTCCCGGTGGTGACCCGCGCCCACGACGTGTCCGCCGAGAGCGTCCTCTCGCTCAGGCCGACGCTCGTGCTCGCCGAGTCCACCACCGGACCGGCCGAGGCCGTCGCCCAGATCCGCGACGCGGGCGTCCCGCTCGTCGTCGTCCCGGCGGCCAAGGACCTCGGCGATGTCGACGACCGCATCGACGACGTGGCCGCCGCGCTCGGCGTCCCCGCCTCCGGCGCGCGGCTGCGCGAGCGGACCGGCGAACGGATCGCCGCCGTACGGGAGAAGATCCCCGCCCGCACCGAGAAGCCCCGCGTGGCCTTCCTCTACGTGCGCGGCTCGGCCGCCGTCTACCTCCTCGGCGGTGCGGAGTCCGGGGCGAGCTCGCTCCTGGAGGCGGCCGGCGCGGTCGACGCCGGCAAGGAGTCCGGGCTCACCAAGGACTTCACCCCGATCACCAGCGAGGCCCTCGCCCAGGCCGCGCCGGACGCCATCCTCGTCATGACCAAGGGGCTCCGGTCCGTCGGCGGGGTGGACGGACTGGTGAAGATCCCCGGCGTCGCCGAGACCCCGGCCGGCGCCGACCGCCGGGTCGTCTCCGTCGACGACGGCGTGCTGCTCAACTACGGGCCGCGCACCGACCGGGTGCTCGCCTCGCTCGTGGACCAGCTGTACGGGGGCACCCGGTGACGGCGCTCCAGGAGCGGCCCGTCCTCCCGGCCGCGCGGGAGGCCGCGCCCCGGCGCCGGGGACGCCCCGCGCTGCTCGCCTGCGGACTGCTCGCCGCGCTGCTGCTGCTCGCCCTGGTGTCCGCCGGCATCGGCGCGTACGACATCCCGCTCGGCGACGTCCTCGCCTCCGTGCGGCACCGGACCGGGCTCGGCGGGCACGCGCTCGACCGGACCGCGGAGAGCGTGCTGTGGAACATCCGGCTGCCCCGGGTGGTCCTCGCCCTCCTGGTCGGCGCCTCCCTCGGCTGCGCCGGCGCGCTGATGCAGGGCGTCTTCGGCAATCCGCTCGCCGAGCCCGGCGTCATCGGCGTCTCCTCCGGCGCGGCCGTGGGCGCGGTCGGCGCGATCGTGCTCGGCGCGGGTTTCCTCGGCACCTGGACGGTGTCCGCCTTCGCCTTCGCGGGCGGGCTCGTCACGGTGGTCGCCGTGTACGCGATGTCCCGCTCGGGCGGCCGGACGGAGGTCGTCACCCTGATCCTCACCGGCATCGCCGTGACCGCCTTCGCGGGCGCGCTCATCGGCCTCTTCATCTTCTTCGCGGACAACGCGCAGATCAGCCAGATCACCTTCTGGCAGCTGGGTTCGCTGGCGCAGGCCACCTGGCCGAAGGTGCTCGCCGTGCTGCCGTGCGCGCTGCTCGGCCTGGCCGTCGCCCCGCTGTACGCCCGCCGGCTCGACCTGCTCGCGCTCGGCGAACGGCCCGCCCGGCACCTGGGCGTGGAGGTGGAGCGGCTGCGGATCGCGCTGATCCTGGTGGTGGCGCTGCTCACGGCGGCGGCGGTCGCCGTCTCCGGCATCGTGACCTTCGTCGGGCTGGTCGTCCCGCACGTGCTGCGGATGGCGAACGGCCCCGGGCACCGCTTCCTGATCCCCGGCAGCGCGCTCGGCGGCGCGGTGGCGCTCGTCGCCGGCGATCTGGCGGCCCGCACCCTCGCGGCCCCCGCCGAACTCCCCCTGGGCGTCCTCACCGCCCTCATCGGCAGCCCGTTCTTCTTCTGGCTGCTCCGCAGGACCCGTCGGAAGCAGGGTGGTTGGGCGTGATCGGGGTGTTCGGAAGGCGTACGAGGGAGCTGCCGGCCCCGGTGGAGCCCGGCGGGCTCGTGGCCGAGGCGGAGGGGGTGCGGGTGGTGCGCGGCCGGCGGGCCGTGCTCGACGGGGCCGGGATCGCGGTGCGCGCCGGGGAGGTGCTGGCCCTGGTGGGGCCGAACGGCGCCGGGAAGTCGACCCTGCTGTCGGTGCTCGCCGGGGACCTCGCGCCCGAGGCGGGGACGGTACGCATCGGGGGCCGGGCCGCCGGCGCATGGAGCGCGCCCGGACTGGCGCTGCGGCGGGCGGTGCTGCCGCAGTCCGCCGAACTGTCCTTCCCGTTCCCGGTCGCGGAGGTGGTCCGGATGGGCCGGGCCCCGTGGGCGGGCACCGGGCGGGAGGCCGAGGACGAGGCGGCGGTGGCGGAGGCGATGGCCGCGACCGAGGTCGCGGAGTTCGCCGCGCGGCCGTTCTCCGCGCTCTCCGGCGGCGAGCGGGCCCGGGTGGCCCTTGCCCGGGTGCTGGCCCAGCGGACCGGGCTTCTGCTGCTCGACGAGCCGACCGCCGCGCTCGACCTGCGCCACCAGGAACTGGTGCTGCGGGTCTGCCGGGAGCGGGCGGCGGCCGGGGACGCGGTGGTCGTCGTCCTGCACGACCTGGGGCTCGCGGCGGCGCACGCGGACCGGGTGGGCGTCGTGCACGGCGGCGGGGTGGCCGCCGACGGGCCGCCCGCCGAGGTGTTCGGCGAGGAGCTGCTGAGCCGGGTCTACCGGCAGCCGGTGGAGGTCTTCCCGCACCCGCGGACGGGCGTCCCCCAGGTCGTGCCGCGCCGGGACGCCCCATGAGGTGAAAACATCACAAACCACCCTGCTTGACCGGTGTTTGACCCGGCGATGGGGCGGTCATGGCGCGCCCGTGACCACCCCGTGTCCGATCCGCCGGACGTGAGAGTCACGTCACTGGACGAGGGGGTTTGACTGAGGTAAGCCTCGGTTAAGTTAGGTCCGCCTCAGCGGCAACCCACCGTCCGATCGCCCGTTCTGGAGCCCTCATGCGAGCCGTCCGCACCACCGCCGCCACCGCCCTGGCGGGCGCCGCCGTCCTGGCCGCCGTCACCGGATGCACCGCGAAGAGCGACGCCAAGGCGGACGGCGACGGAGTCACCGTCACCGCCAAGGACGACTCCTGCGAGGTGTCGAAGAAGGAGTTCCCGGCCGGCCACGTCACGCTGAACGTGGAGAACCGCGGCTCCAAGGTCACCGAGGTCTACGTCCTCTACCCGGACGACCGGATCGTCACCGAGCGCGAGAACATCGGCCCCGGCACCAAGGCCACGCTCACCGCCGAGATCAAGGCCGGCTCGTACGCCATCGTGTGCAAGCCCGGCATGACCGGCGCCGGCATCCGCCAGGCCGTCACCCTCACCGGCGGCGACGCCACCGCCCCGAAGCGCTCGCCCGAGATGGACGCCGCCGTCGCCGCGTACCGCCAGTACGTCCAGGCCCAGGCCGAGGAGACGCTGCCGAGGGTGAAGGTCTTCACCGACGCCGTCCGCGCCGGCGACCTGGAGGCCGCGAAGAAGGCGTACGCCCCCTCCCGCATCGGCTGGGAGCGCACCGAGCCGGTCGCCGAGTCCTTCGGCGACATCGACCCGAAGGTCGACGTCCGCGAGGACGGCCTGGAGGAGGGCCAGGACCCGGCGAAGGACTGGACCGGCTGGCACCGCCTGGAGAAGGCGCTCTGGCAGGACAAGAAGATCACCCCGCGCGAGAAGCAGCTCGCCGACCTCCTCGACAAGGACCTGGCGGACTGGGTGAAGCGGGTCGGCACCGCCGAGATCACCCCCACCTCGATGGCGAACGGCGCCAAGGAGCTCCTCGACGAGGTCGCCACCGGCAAGGTCACCGGCGAGGAGGAGCGCTACTCCCACACCGACCTGGTCGACTTCAAGGCCAACGTCGAGGGCGCCCAGAAGTCCTTCGACCTGCTCAAGCCGGTCGCCGCGAAGAACGACGCCGCGCTCGTCGCCGAACTGGACAAGCAGTTCGCCGCGCTGAACACGCTGCTGGACACGTACCGCGCCGACAAGACCGGTTACGACTTCACCTCGTACGACAAGGTCGGGGACGCCGAGCGCAAGAAGCTGTCGGACGGCGTCAACGCGCTGGCCGAGCCGCTCTCCAAGCTCGCCGCGGCGGTCGTCAAGTGACGCCCGGACCGGACGGCGCGGAAGGCGGCCCCGCCCGCCGCACCGTCCTCGCCGCGGGCGGCGGTCTCGCCCTCGGTGCCGCCGTCGCCGGCGGCGCCGTGGCGCTGACCCGCGACGGCGACGCCACCGCGCCCGTCGCGGACAGTGGCGCCGCCGTCCCCTTCCACGGCCCGCACCAGGCCGGCATCGCCACCGCCGTCCAGGACCGGCTGCACTTCGCCGCCTTCGACGTCACCACCGACGACCGCGAGAAGCTGGTGAAGCTCCTGAAGGAGTGGACGCGGGCCGCCGAGCGGATGACCGCCGGCCGGGAGGTCGGCGAGGGCGCGTACGGCGGCATCCCGGAGGCGCCGCCGGACGACACCGGCGAGGCGCTCGGCCTCAAGCCGTCCCGGCTCACCCTCACCGTCGGCTTCGGCCCCTCGCTCTTCGACGGGCGGTTCGGGCTGAAGGACAGGCGGCCCGGGGCCCTGGTGGAGCTGCCCAGGTTCCCGGGCGACAACCTCGATCCGGCGCGCGGCGGCGGCGACCTGTGCGTGCAGGCCTGCGCCGACGACCCGCAGGTCGCGGTGCACGCGATCCGCAACCTCGCCCGGATCGGCTTCGGCACGGTCGCGGTCCGCTGGTCCCAGCTGGGCTTCGGCAAGACGTCCTCGACGACCCCGGACGCGCAGACCCCCCGCAACCTCTTCGGGTTCAAGGACGGCACCCGGAACGTCTCCGGCACCGACACCGCCGCCCTCGACAAGCACGTCTGGGTCGGCGCGAAGGACGCCACCGGCGGCGGCGCCTGGATGGCCGGCGGCTCGTACCTGGTCGCCCGGCGGATCCGGATGAACGTCGAGACCTGGGACCGCACCCCGCTCGCCGAGCAGGAGGACATCTTCGGCCGCGACAAGAAGGAGGGCGCGCCGGTCGGCAGGGCGAAGGAGCACGACGAGCCGTTCCTGAAGGCGATGAAGCCGGACTCGCACGTCCGGCTCGCCCACCCGGACGCCAACGGCGGCGCGATGCTGCTGCGCCGCGGCTACTCCTTCACCGACGGCACGGACGGCCTGGGCCGCCTCGACGCGGGCCTGTTCTTCCTCGCGTACCAGCGGGACGTGCGCTCCGGCTTCGTCCCGGTGCAGACCGCGCTCGCCCGGGCGGACGCCCTCAACGAGTACATCCAGCACGTCGGTTCGGCGGTCTTCGCCGTCCCGCCGGGCGTCCGCGACGCGGACGACTGGTGGGGCCGCGCCCTTTTCTCGTAACCCTGGGAGGTATCCGCCGTGTTCGGCAACTACCTGATCGGCCTGCGCGAGGGTCTGGAGGCCGGCCTCGTCGTCTGCATCCTCATCGCCTACCTGGTGAAGACCGGCCGCAGGGACGCCCTGAAGCCGATCTGGACCGGCGTCGGCGTGGCCGTCGCCCTCGCGCTCGCCTTCGGCGCCGGCCTGGAGTTCGGCTCCCAGGAGCTGACCTTCGAGGCGCAGGAGCTGCTCGGCGGCTCGCTGTCGATCCTCGCCGTGGTCCTGGTGACCTGGATGGTGTTCTGGATGAGGAAGACCGCCCGGCACCTGCGGGCGGAACTGGGCGCCAGGCTGGACGCGGCCCTGACCATGGGCACCGGCGCGCTGGTCGCCACCGCCTTCCTGGCCGTGGGCCGGGAGGGCCTGGAGACCGCGCTGTTCGTGTGGGCGTCGGTACGGGCCTCCTCCGACGGCAGCCACGCGCCGCTGGCCGGGGTGGTGCTCGGCCTGCTGACGGCGGTGCTGCTCGCCTGGCTGTTCTACCGGGGCGCGCTGAGGATCGACCTCGCGAAGTTCTTCACCTGGACCGGCGGGATGCTGGTCGTGGTGGCGGCGGGCGTCCTCGCGTACGGCGTGCACGACCTCCAGGAGGCCCGCTTCCTCGGCGGTCTCGCCGACAAGGCCTTCGACGTCTCGGCGGCGGTCCCGCCGGACAGCTGGTACGGCACGCTCCTCAAGGGCGTCTTCAACTTCCAGCCCGACCCGACGGTCCTTCAGGTCACGGTGTGGGCGCTGTATCTGGTCCCGGCGCTCGCGCTCTTCCTCGCCCCGATAGGGTCGGGTCCGTCCGAGCGCGTGGAGAAGCAGAAGGCGACCGATGAGAAGGCTGAGGCTGGAGCGGCAGACCCGGCGGTCTGAGGTGCGGCGGGGGCGGCGGCCCTCCCGGGCCCTGGCGTCGGTCGCCGCGGCGACCGTCGTGGCGCTGACCGCGAGCGGCTGTGTGACCGTCCACGGCGAGACCGCGGTCGTGCCGGGGGCGACGCCCGAGGAGACCGCGGCGGCGCTCGCCGGTTTCGTCACCGCGTTCAACCGGGCCGACAAGGCCAACGACCCGTCGCTCGACGCCGCCCAGGTGACCGGTGCGCTGGGGGCGATCAACCAGGCGGGCCTGAAGTCGAAGTCGGTGACCCGGCCGGAGGGCAATCCGGACCACGAGCCGCTGGAGCTGCGCGACCCCCGCTTCCTGGTCCCCCGGAAGGCGGGCTGGCCGCGCTGGTTCGTCGCCGACACCGACTCCAACCGCGACGACGGCACGAAGCAGGCGGACAACCGCTGGCTGGTGGCCTTCGTCAAGAACGGCCCCGAGCAGCCGTGGAAGGCCGCCCACCTGGTGATCCTCGGCCGGGACGAGGTGCCCGAGTTCGCCGAGGAGGAGGGCGACGAAGTGGCGGTGGCCGCCGGCGCCGACACGGTGGCGGTCGCCCCCGGTGTGCTGAGCGAGCGGTATGCCGCGTACCTCAAGGACGGCGGTACGAGTCCCTTCGCGGCGGGCGCGCACACCAGCGAATGGCGTGAGAAGCGGGCCCGTACGGCCTCGCGGCCGGGCATGGCGACGCAGTGGATCGACCGCGCCGCCGACTCGGGCGACTTCGCGCCGCTGGCGCTCGCGACGAAGGACGGCGGGGCGCTGGTCTTCTTCGCCAGCCGCCACTTCGAGCGCCAGACGACCGCCAAGGGCTACCGCCCCAAGCTGGGCCCCGAGCTGAAGGCCCTGCTGAAGGGCGAGATCGTGAACACGGTGACCAAGGAGTGGGTGTCGAGCCAGGTCGTCCTGGTGAAGCCGGCGGGCACGGCGAAGGACGCGGTCGTCTTCGCGGGCCGGCTCCAGGGCGTGGTCGGCGTCGAAGGCTCGTGACGCGACCCCGGTCGACGGGGCGGGCGGGTCAGCGGGTGAGGGGCCAGGCGACGTCGTGGGGGCGGTGCTCCTCGCCCTCGGCCTCCCGCTCGGCGGCGTGCCGGGCGCAGGCGTCGGTGAGCGTCTCCAGGAGGTTCAGCGGGTCGGGCAGCGCGTGCTCGGGTCCGCGGACCCAGCCGACGACCGGGTGGTCGGCCTCGTCGCCGGGGAGCCGGGCGGGCGGGACGAGGACGTAGCTGCCGCGGCAGTGCCAGCGCAGGCCCGGATGCTCGTCCATGGTCTCGGGGTGGCAGTCCAGCTCGCAGGGCCACCACTCGTCCTCGTCCTCGGGGGTGCCCCGGGTGGCGGTGAAGAAGAGCATCCGGCCGCCGTCGCCCGCGCTGTCGGGGGACTCGGCGACCGGTCCGACCTCGACGCCCTCCGCGAGGAGCCGGTCGAGGGCGGCGCGACCGGCGGCCAGCGGCACGTCGAGGACGTCGTGGACCATGCCGGTGGCGGTGACGAAGTTCGCCGCGGGCTCGTTCCGTACCCAGCGCTCGATCTGCGCGCGGTCGGTGGTCGACTGGGTCTGCCAGGCGAAGGAGACCGGGTGGCGGGCGGGGGTGGGACAGCCGATCCGCTCACAGGAACAGCTGTAGCCGACGGGGTAGGCGGCGGGTGCCAGGGGCAGTCCGGCGGCGGCGATGGCCAGGAGCAGCGTCTCACGGGTGTTCCCGTCGTCGGCCGCGGTCCGTTTGGGGCGCCTGCGCAGCCACTGTGCGAGTTTGCTCTCCGTGCCGCGGTAGCGGCCGATGCCGTCGCCCATCTATCCCCTCACACCTCATGCTCGCCCGTTCGGCTCTGCCCATGGTCCCACCATCCTGCTCCCCGGGTGACCGGAGTGGGGAACCAGGGGCCGGTGACGACGCTCACGCTCGTCACGGCCGGGGCGTGAGGCCGCGCAAGGCGTGGTCGACGAGGGCGTCGGCGTAGGCGTGGGTGAGGGGTCCGGTGCGGTGCAGCCAGCGGTGGTGGAGCGGCCCGACGAGGAGTTCGGTGGCGAGCCGCGCGTCGACGGCCGGGTCGACCTGTCCGGCGGCCCGGGCGGCCTCGATGCGCCGGGCGAAGACCCGCAGCTGGGGTTCGAGGAGCGCCTCGGTGAGGCGGGCGCCGAGCGCGGGATCGGTGGAGCCCTCGGCGGCGAGCGCCCGGGTGGGGGCGTCGTACCGGGGGTTGTTGAGCTCGTCGACGGTGGCCCGCAGCACGACCCGGAGGTCGGCGGCGAGGTCCCCGGTGTCGGGGAGCTCGGTCTGCCCGGGGTCGGCGCCGGCCTCCTCGGCGGCGCGGGCGGCGAGGTCCAGGAAGGCGTCGAGGAGCACGGCCGCCTTGGAGGGCCACCACCGGTAGATGGTCTGCTTGCCGACGCCGGCGCGGGCCGCGATGCCCTCGACGGTGGTCTTCGCGTAGCCGGTCTCGGAGACGAGGGCGAGGGCGGCGTCGAAGATGGCGCGCCGGGAGCGCTCGCTGCGGCGGGAGGCGTCGGGGGCCTTGGTCTCGGACATGGCGCCGAATCTACCAGGGGGCGAGACGACGCGTCTCGCGAGCTGGTGCGTGCGGGAGTCGACCGCCGTCCGGATGTCGATCTGGTGTACGGCGGACGAACCACCCGAACGGTCCACTGCGCGCGGGGCCCCGAGAGCGGACCATGGCTCCACCGATCCACGGCCCGCCACCGGCGGGCCGACGTCCGTGAGGAGGCCCGATTGCGCTCCACTCCGCGCGAGTCCTCGCCCCGCCGCTACCTGATGTGCCCACCCGCGCACTTCACGGTGACGTACTCCATCAACCCGTGGATGGACCCGACGAAGCCCGTCGACCTGCCGCTCGCCCTCGCCCAGTGGGAGGACCTCCGCGACCGCTACCTCTCCCTCGGGCACACCGTCGAACTCCTCGACCCCGACCCGGCGCTGCCGGACATGGTCTTCGCGGCGAACGGCGCGACCGTCGTCGGCGGGCGGGTGCTCGGCGCCCGCTTCGCCCACCCGGAGCGGACCGCGGAGGCCGACGCGCACCTCGCCTGGTTCCGCCGCAACGGCTGGACCGAGACCGACCTGCGCGTGCCCGAGCACGTCAACGAGGGCGAGGGCGACTTCGCCGTCACCGCCTCCTGGATCCTGGCCGGCACCGGCTTCCGCTCCAGCCCGCTCTCCCACGGCGAGGCCCAGGAGTTCTTCGGCCGGCCGGTGATCGGCCTGGAGCTGGTGGACCCGCGCTACTACCACCTGGACACCGCGCTCTGCGTCCTCGACGAGGCCGCCGACGAGGTCATGTACTACCCCGGGGCCTTCTCCCCCGGCAGCCGGGCCGTCCTCGCCCGCCTGTTCCCCGACGCGCTCCTGGCGACCGAGGAGGACGCGGCGGCGTTCGGGCTCAACGCGGTCAGCGACGGCCGGCACGTACTGCTCCCGCAGACGGCGACCGGACTCTTCGACCCGCTCCGGGCGCGGGGCTTCCGCCCCCTCGCCATGGACCTGGGCGAACTGCTCAAGGGCGGCGGCAGCGTGAAGTGCTGCACCCAGGAGCTGCGCCCCTAGGCCTCCTCGGCCGGGGGCCAGGAGTCGCCCCACTCGGCGTCACGGGCCTGCTTGTACAGGGGCCCGTGGCGCTTGGTGACGGTCGCCCGCTCCAGCCCCCCGGGGGCGCAGAGGTCCAGGAGGACGAGCCCCTTGCGGGTCTGCGGCCGGCGGATGACGCGGGCGGGCGCGGGGGTCACGGGGGTGGGGGTCCCCCCGGTCGAGCGAAGCCGGGACCGGGGGAGGGTGGCGGCGACGTACGCGTACTTCTCGTCCTCGTACGGCAGCGAGCCGCCCTTCACCTGCCGGTGCAGGGAGGAGCGGCTGACCCGCGCCGCGAAGTGGCACCAGTCGGTGCCCGGCTCGATCGGGCAGGCGCCGCTGTGCGGGCAGGGCGCGGCGACGGTGAAGCCGGCGTCGATCAGGACGGAGCGGGCGGCGATGATCCGCTCGTAGCCGTCCGGGGTGCCGGGCTCGACGATGACGACGGCGCCGGTGGAGGCCCGGGCCGCCTCGGCGACGAGCGCGGCGCGGTCCGCCTCGGTGAGTTCCTTGAGCACGTACGAGACGGTGACCAGGTCGGTCTCCGCGAGCCGCAGCGCGGTGCCGATCCGCTCGCGCCGCCACTCGGCGTCCAGGACGCCGTCGGCCAGTTCGCGGCCGAGGGCGAGGGCGGGCTCGGCCCAGTCGAGGACGGTGGTGCGCGGCGGCCGGCCGTCCCACACGTCGGCGACGGCCCAGCTCGCGGCGCCCGTCCCGCCGCCGATGTCGGTGTGCGTCTCCGGCACCCACTCCGGGGCGGCGGCGCGCAGCGCGTCGAGCGCGGAACGGGCCGCCTCGAAGGTCGCGGGCATCCGGTACGCGGCGTACGCGACGACGTCCGAACGGTCCCGCAGCACGGGGGCGTCGGTCGGGGTCGTGCCCCGGTAGTGCGCGATCAGCCGCTCGACGGACTTCGCGGCCTGCGAGGGCGGCAGCCCGCCGAGCACCCCGGCAAGGGCCGTACGCAGGGTTTCACCAGAAGCACCAGACACGTTCACCGGCCCAGTCTAGGCGCCCGCCCGCGGCGCCCCGCCGGTCGGCGCCTGGCCGCGCCAGGGGCGGCAGAGGAGGAGGAAGCAGGCGAGAGCGGCGGCGGCGCAGGCGAGCTGGACCACGGCCATGGGGACGGCCGTCCGCTCACCCGCGATGCCGACGAGCGGCGAGGCGACCGCGCCGATCAGGAAGGACGAGGTGCCGAGCAGCGCGGAGGCGGAACCGGCCGCGTGCGGCGTGCGCATGAGGGCCTGCGCGTTGGTGTTCGGCATCGCCAGCCCCATCGCGGACATGAGGACGAAGAGGCCGGCGGCGATCGGGGCCAGCCCGACCTCGCCGAAGACGCCGGTGGTCATCAGGAGCAGCGCCGTCGCGGCGAGCAGGATGACGGAGAGGCCCCAGCCGAGCGCCTTGTCGAGGCTGACCCGGCCGACGAGCAGCTTGCCGTTGATCTGGCCGACGGCGACGAGGCCGATGGAGTTGAGCCCGAAGAGGAGGCTGAAGGTCTGCGGGGAGGCGCCGTAGATCTCCTGGACGACGAACGGCGAGGCCGAGATGTAGGCGAAGAGGGCCGCGAAGGCGAGCCCGCCGGTCAGCATGTACCCGGTGAAGACGCGGTCGGCGAGCAGCCCCCGCATGGTCCGCAGGGCCTGCCCGACGCCGCCCTCCTGGCGCCGCTCCGGCGGCAGCGTCTCGTGGAGGAAGCGCCAGACGACCACGGTGAGGAGGACGCCGATGACGGCGAGGACGTGGAAGACGCCCCGCCAGTCGGTGATCCGCAGGATCTGTCCGCCGATGAGCGGCGCGATGATCGGCGCGACGCCGGAGATCAGCATGAGGGTGGAGAAGAAGCGGGCCATCTCGACGCCGTCGTAGAGGTCGCGGACGACGGCCCGGGCGATGACGATGCCGGCGGCTCCGGCGAGGCCCTGGAGGAGCCGGAAGGCGATGAGGAGTTCGGCGCTGGGCGCGAAGGCGCAGACGGCGGTGGCGAGGACGTAGACGACCATGCCGACGAGGAGCGGCCGGCGGCGGCCCCACTTGTCGCTCATGGGGCCGACGACGAGCTGGCCGAGGGCCATGCCGGCGAGGCAGGCGGTGAGGGTGAGCTGGACGGTGGCGGCGGGGGCGGTCAGCGAGCGGGTGACCTCCGGCAGCGCCGGCAGGTACATGTCCATGGAGAGCGGCGGGAGCGCCGTGAGTCCGCCGAGGACGAGGGTGACGAGCAGTCCTGCCCCCCGGGCGGCGGTGGGAACGGCCTCCGGGGTTGCGGTTATGTGTTCTTGTGTTGTTTTCTGGCCGCTCTCCGGCATCGACTGCTCCCTTTCGTTGAATCCTTGCCTATGCTCTCAGCTCGGCGGGGCGGATCGAGACCCTAGGGGTGGACGGACGTGGATGACGTGAACGACGTGGTGCGGTGGGGCGTGCTCGCGACCGGCGGCATCGCCGAGCGGTTCGTGACGGACCTGGCGGAGCTGGACGGCGCCGAGGTGGTGGCGGTGGCGTCCCGTACGGAGGCGTCGGCGCGGGCCTTCGCCGACCGGTTCGGGATCGGGCGGGCGTACGGCGGCTGGGACGGCCTCTTCGCCGACCCCGAGGTGGACGTGGTGTACGTGGCGACCCCGCACCACGCCCACCGGGAGGCCGCCGGCCGCGCCCTGGAGGCGGGCAAGGCGGTCCTGTGCGAGAAGGCCTTCACGCTGAACGCCGGGGAGGCGGCGGAGCTGGTCTCCCTCGCCCGGGACCGCGGCCTCTTCCTCATGGAGGCCATGTGGATGTACTGCAACCCGCTCGTCCGCCGGCTCGCGCAGCTGGTCCGGGACGGCGCGATCGGGGACGTGCGGACCGTGCAGGCCGACTTCGGGCTCGCGGGCCCCTTCGGCCCCGACCATCGGCTGCGGGACCCGGCCGTCGGCGGCGGCGCCCTGCTCGACCTCGGCGTCTACCCCGTCTCCTTCGCCCAGCTGCTGCTCGGCGAGCCGGACTCGGTGCAGGCGCACGCGCGGATCTCCCCGGAGGGCGTCGACCTGAACACGGGCATGCTGCTCGGCTGGTCGGACTCGGGGGCGTCGGCGCTGCTGTCCTGCTCGCTGGAGGCGGACACCCCGCTGACCGCCGCCGTGACCGGCACGAAGGGCCGCATCGAGGTGCCGCGCGGCTTCTTCTTCCCCGAGCGGTTCACGCTGTACCGGGAGGGCGCCGAGCCGGAGGAGTTCACCAACGCCGACGACCCGCACTCGCTGCGGCACGAGGCCGCCGAGGTGATGCGCTGCCTGCGGGCCGGGGAGACGGAGTCGCCGCTCGTCCCGCTGGAGGGCACGCTCGCCGTGATGCGGACGCTCGACGCGGTACGGGACCGCGTCGGCGTCCGCTATCCGCAGGAGGCGGAGCTCACGCGGGTGTGAGGCCCGGACGGCCGGCCTCCGTGACGAAGGAGGCGGCGGTGGTGACCGGGGCGCCCGGCGTCGTCACGTACGGGACCGTACGGAAGTCGGCGCGGGCGCTCTCCTCGCCGAGGGCCACCGTGACGTAGCCGCGCCGCCCGTTGAAGAACCGCAGGTGCGGGTTGGCCTGCATGAGCCTGTCGTAGTTCGAGGGGCGGTCGGCGCCGTCCTTGCCGCTGGCGATCGAGGTGGCGACGATCTCGGTGCCGACGGTCCGCGAGCCGGGGTCGCGGAAGTCGGCCTTGAGGTCGAAGCCGTAGCCGACGTGGACGTCGCCGGTGAGGACCATCAGGTTCCGCACCCCGGCGGACTCGGCGCCCGCGAGGATCCGCGCCCGGGAGGCCGGGTAGCCGTCCCAGGAGTCCATGGAGACCTTGAAGTCGGCGGTGGGGCGGTCGCGGCGCTCGGCGAAGACGACCTGCTGGGGCAGGACGTTCCAGCGGGCGTCGGAGGCGCGCCAGCCGTCGAGGAGCCAGCGCTCCTGGGCGGCGCCGGTCATCGTGCGGGACGGGTCCTCGGAGAGCGGGCCCGGGACCTGCCAGCCGTCGCCGTACGCCTGGTCGGAGCGGTACTGGCGGGTGTCGAGGATGTCGAACTGGGCCAGCCGGCCGAACCGCAGCCGCCGGTACAGCCGCATGTCCGGGCCCTCGGGGAGCTGGGGGCGGCGCAGCGGCTGGTGCTCCCAGTAGGCGCGGTAGGCGGCGGCGCGGCGGAGCAGGAACTCCTCCGGCGGGACGCCGTTCTCGGGGATGCCGCCCGCGTAGTTGTTCTCGGTCTCGTGGTCGTCCCAGGTGACGACGAAGGGGTGCGCGGCGTGCGCGGCCCGCAGGTCGGGGTCGGTCTTGTAGAGGCCGTACCGGAGCCGGTAGTCCTCCAGGGTGACCGTCTCGCGGTTGAAGACGGCCGGGAGGGTGCGGTCGGTGTAGGCGCGGGCGCCGCCGGTGGCGTCGACGGCGTACTCGTAGAGGTAGTCGCCGAGGTGGAGGACGACGTCGAGGTCCTCCTCGGCGAGGTGCCGGTAGGCCGTGAAGTAGCCGTCGTGGTACGCCTGGCAGGAGACGGCGCCGAGCCGCAGCGCGGCCGGGCGGGCCCAGGGCGCGGGGGCGGTGCGGGTGCGGCCGACCGGGCTGGTCCAGTCGCCCGCGCGGAAGCGGTAGAAGAACTCCCGCCCCGGCTCCAGGTGTTCGATCTCGACGTGCACGGTGTGGGAGAACTCCGGGTGCGCGGTGGCGCGTCCGCGCCGGACCGTGCGGGTGAAGCGCTCGTCGCGGGCGAGTTCCCAGTGGACGGACACCCGCTCGGCGGGCAGGCCGCCGCCGGGCTCGAAGGGACGGGGGGCGAGCCGGGTCCACAGCAGGACGGAGCCGGGGTGCGGGTCGCCGGAGGCGACGCCGAGGGTGAACGGGTCCTCGGTGATCCGGCGGCCGTCCAGCTCCGCGGCGGCGGCCGCGCCGGCGGCGGGCAGCTGGGTGGCGAAGGCGAGCGCGGCGGCGGCGCCGGTGACGGTGAGGAACCGGCGGCGGCCGAAGTGGCGTGCGGCGGCGCGGAGTTCCTCGCTGTGGGCCGGTGTGCTGCTCGGTGCGGGTGTCATGTGCCCCTCCCCTGACGGTTGGTGTCCGTCGGTATTCGAGGGGGGCGGGGCGACATCTCCTTGTCGGGGACAGGTCATCCACGTGTCGGACGGATGAGTTCATGGGGCACGCGTCTGGCGTACGCTGCCCGGCCGGGGGCGACACGAAGCTGGAAGGTTGTGGTTCGGCATGGGCGTCGCAGTGGTGACGGGAGCGGGTTCGGGCATCGGCCGGAGCGTGGCGCGGGCCCTCGCGGAGGCGGGCTGGTCCGTGGCGCTGGCGGGCCGCCGGCTCGCGCCCCTGGAGGAGACGGCGGAGGGCCTGGCCTCCGGCCGGACCGTGTGCGTCCCGACGGACGTGACGTCACCGGAGGCGGTGACGGCCCTCTTCGACGCGGTACGGGACCGCTTCGGCCGCGTCGACCTGCTCTTCAACAACGCGGGGACGTTCGCGGGCGGCGGCACGCCCGTGGAGGAGCTGTCCTACGACACCTGGCGGTCGGTGGTCGACGTCAACCTGACGGGCGCGTTCCTCTGCGCGCAGGCCGCCTTCCGGGCCATGAAGGAGCAGTCCCCGCAGGGCGGCCGCATCATCAACAACGGTTCGATCTCGGCGCACGTGCCGCGCCCGCACTCGATCGCGTACACGGCGACGAAGCACGCGATGACGGGCCTGACGAAGTCGCTGTCGCTGGACGGCCGCCCGTACCGGATCGCCTGCGGCCAGATCGACATCGGCAACGCGGCCACGGAGATGACCGCCCGCATGCAGACCGGCATCCTCCAGGCCGGCGGCGAACTGGCGGCGGAGCCGGTCATGGACGCGGCGGACGTGGCGGCGACGGTCGTCCACATGGCGGCCCTGCCCCTGGAGGCGAACGTCCAGTTCGCCACGGTCATGGCCACGACGATGCCCTACATCGGCCGCGGCTGACGGCTCACGCCGCCCCGCTCACTCCGCGGGGGCCTGGCCGGTCTCGAACCGCGCCACCTTCCCGTCCGCGACGGTGAACCGCCACACGGTACGCATGGCGCCCCAGGTGTCGTTGCTGTAGGTGGCGGCGAGGGCGAGCCCGTCCTCCTCCTCGCTCTCCACCTCCATGCGTCCGTTCGAGGAGAACACCTCCCGCTCGGTCCACTCCCGCAGGTTCCGCTCGGACCCGTCGTCGGACATGGTCGCGCCGGGCGTGAGGGCGGCGTCGAAGGCGGCACGGTCGTTGGCGTTCAGCGCGGTGACGAAGGCGCGCACGGCGGGCTGGGTGAGCCGGTCCACGGGAATGGTCATGCCCCACCCGTACCCGCCGGACGGCGGCCCGCCCCGCTCCGCCGCCCGGGATGGGCCAGTCGGGCGAGCCCCGCGGCAGCCTCCGGCGGCCCGGGGCCCGCCCCGGGCAGTATCGGGGGGACCCCAAGCCCGCCTTCCCGCTGGAGGAGCGATGTCGGAGCAGGACCGGATCGTCAAGCTGTACGCGAAGGGGGCCCCGGTCGGGGTCCTGGACGGGAGGCTGGTCGGCTTCCTGGTCGACGAGCACCGCACCGCCGAGTGGGCGGTCGGCGAGGCCGACGGCGGCTTCCGGCTCACCGTCAAGGGCACCGAGGACCGCGTCACCGCGGCCGGCACCGACCGCTCCCCGGTCCTGGTCCGCCCCGACGACTCCCCGGCCTCGGTGTGGCGTCTCCAGCGCGTCACCCCCGACGGCACCGCCACGGTCACCGACCTCGCCGCCCTCGGCACCGGCACCTACGTCATCTCGCAGAACGGCCTCGCCCTCGGCCGCGACCTCTTCGAGGACCCGTCCCCCGCCCCGAAGCCCATCGTCGTCCGCACCGACGACCGCGCCCCCCACTGGACGCTGGAGATCCTGGTCTGAGGCCCGGCCCCCGCCCCATGCGAAAGGGCCCCCGCGGGGGCCCTGAGAAGGGGCAGACGAGTCGGGCTGTACGCCGGGTTCTGTACCCCGGGACCTCGCGGTCGTCGGGGTGACGGCCATCCATCTAGGGCCGGTGTCGCCACCGGCCTCGTGCGGTCTACCCGCGAACTCGGGCGAGCAGCCCTCGATCGTTCGCGCAGGGACACCGGGGTGTCCCCTCTTGACCTTGCTCCGGGTGGGGTTTACCTAGCCGCCTGAGTCACCTCAGGCGCTGGTGGTCTCTTACACCACCGTTTCACCCTTACCGAGGGCCGAAGCTCCCGGCGGTCTGTTCTCTGTGGCACTGTCCCGCGGGTCACCCCGGGTGGCCGTTAGCCACCACCCTGCTCTGTGGAGCCCGGACGTTCCTCGGGGAGATCCGGGGATCTCCACGCGGCCGCCCGCCCGGCTCGTCTGCCGTGCCGACCATGCTACCCGCCGGAACGGACGCCGCTTGACCTTGTCGTAGCGTCAGGGTTTCTACTGAGGTCATGCGTATCGGCGAGATCGCCGCGCTCGTCGGGGTCACGCCCCGGGCGGTGCGGCACTACCACCGTCTGGGGCTGCTGCCCGAGCCCGCGCGGCTGCCCAACGGCTACCGGGAGTACGGCATCCGGGACGCCGTGCTGCTCGCACGGGTGCGGCGGCTGACCGAGCTGGGGCTCGGCCTCGACGAGGTGCGGGACGTGCTCGCCGACGACGAGGGCCGGGAGCTCGTGGAGGTCCTGGAGGAGCTCGACGACGACCTCGCCCGGCAGGAGGCCGTCATCCGGGAGCGGCGGGCGCGGCTCGCCGGACTCCTCGCGGAGGCCCGGACCGGACGGCTCACCGCCGAGGGGCCCGTGTCGCCGGAGCTGGCCGCGCTGCTCGCCGGGGTCGGCGAGCTGCCGGACTCGCCGATGGCGGTGAAGGACCGGGAGATCCTCGCCCTGCTGGACACGGTCGTGCCCGCGGAGGAGCGGGCGCGGCTGATGGGGCTGATGCACGAGGTCTCCGGGAGCGCCGCGGAGGTGTACGGGCTGCTCGACGCGCTGGCCGACGCCGCCGTGGACGATCCCCGGGTCGAGGAGGCCGCGCGGGCGCTCGCCGGGGTGCTGCCGGACGGGATCGGCCGCTTCGAGCTGCCCGCGGAGGGGTCCGGCGGGCTCGCCGACGTCTTCTTCGCCGATCTGGCGCCCGCGCAGTCCGCCGCCGTGCGCCGGGGCCTGGAACTGGTGGCGGAACGTTTCGAGGGAGGTGAGGGGCATGGCGGGGAGTGAGCGGGGGCCCGTGCTGCGGGTGCTGCGCGCGGTGGCGTACGCCGCGCTCCCCGCCGAGCTGGTGGTCTTCGTGCTGCTGCTCGGCGGGGTGCGGATACCGGGGGCCGTGCTCGGCGGGGCGGAGCTGGTGACGGCCGCGCTGCTCGCCGCCGAGGCGGTCGTGTGGCTGCGGCTGCGGCGGCGCGGTCTGACGCGGCGGGAGGCGCTGGCGGAGCTCGTACCGGAGCGGGTGCTGCGGCTGATCGGGCACGAGCTGTCGCTGATGGCGAGCCTGGGGCGGTGGGTGGCGCGGCGGCCGCACGGGACGGCCGGCGCGGAGGGCGTCTTCCCGCACGCGCGGGACCAGGCCGCGCTCATGTACGGCTTCGCCTTCGTCTGCCTCGTGGAGACCGTCGGGATGTCGTGGCTGCTGGCCGGGCTGCCGGTGGTGCACGCGATCGTGTTCGTCCTCGACGTGTACACGGTCCTCTTCGTGCTCGGGCTGCACGCCGCCTCCGTGACCCGGCCGCACGTGCTGGGCGGCGGACGGCTGCGGGCCCGGCAGGCCGCCCACGTGGACGTGGAGGTGCCGCTGGAGCGGATCGCGGCGGTCCGCCGGGAGAACCGCTTCACCCACGAGAAGAAGGAGGGCGAGCTGAACCTCGCCGTCGGCTCGCAGACCTCGGTGACCCTGGAGCTGAGCGAGCCGGTGGAGGTGGTCGGGCTGCTGGGCGGCATCAGGCCGGTGACGACCGTACGGCTGCACGCGGACGACCCCAAGGCGCTGTACGAGGCGCTCCGGGACGCGGTCACGCGGGCGCGAACAGCACCTTCGCCCGGCCGGGATCCGCTTCCGACAGCCTGACCCGCAGCCACTCCCCCAGCGGCAGCGGGGCCGTACCGCCCTCGACCCGGGCCACGACGGCCGGGTCGTCGAGGTGGACGGTGCCGACGGACGGCTCGCGCTCCTTGACGTCGATCACGTACGCGTCGAAGAGCTCGCCGACCCGGTCGCCGAGCAGCGCCGCCTCCACGATGTCGACGGACTCCCGCTCCACCGTGTTGGCGCGGCGCGAACCGGCGGCCATCGTGTCGGGCAGGCCGGGCAGCGCGGCCCGCACCCACTCCGGCGGCTCGTTCCCGGCGAGCGCCGCGACGCACAGCTCGGAGGCGTACCGGTCGACGAGCCGGCGCAGCGGGGCGGTGCAGTGGGTGTACTCGTCGGCGACGGCCGCGTGCACGGCCGGGTCGGGCAGCCGGCCGTCGGTGAAGACGGTGTAGCCGGCGCCGCGCAGCAGGGTGGTGCACTCCTGGAGGAAGGCGGCCTGGCGCGGGTCGGCGGGGTCGGCGTTCCTGACCACCTCCGCGTACGGCACGTGGTGCGGCCAGGCGACGCCGAGCGCCTCGGCGGAGCGGCGCAGCCGGGCGACGGCCCCGTCGGGGGCGACCGGCAGGGTGCGCAGGATGCCGGTGCCGGCGGCGGTCATCAGGTCGGCGGCGGCCATGCCGGTGAGCAGGGAGATCTGCGCGTTCCAGCTCTCGGCGGGCAGCGGCGCGCGGTAGGCGAGCGTGTAGGTGTGGTCGCCGGGGACCTCGACGATCTCCTGTTCGGGGACGTCGAGGGAGATCCCGCCGCGCTCGATCTCGCGCTCCTCGCGGAGCCGGCCGATGTCGCGGAGCAGGGCGAGGGGTTCCTCGGCGGTGCCGGAGTCGATCCGCCGCTGCACGGTGGCGTAGTCGAGCTTGGCGCGGCTGCGGACGAGGGCCCGGCGGAGGTCGGTGGCGACGCGCCGGCCCTCGGCGTCGAGGTCGATCCGCCAGAGGAGCGCGGGGCGCGGCTCGCCCGGCAGCAGGCTCGCGGCGCCCTCGGAGAGGACCGGCGGATGGAGGGGGACCTTGCCGTCGGGGAAGTAGAGGGTGAGCACCCGCCGGTGCGCCTCGGCGTCGATCGCCCCGCCGGGGACGACGAAGGCGGCGACGTCGGCGATGGCGTAGTGCACGCGGTAGCCGCCGTCGGCCCGCCGTGCCAGGTGCATGGCCTGGTCGAGGTCGGTGGAGGTGGGCGGGTCGATGGTGAGGAACGGCAGGTCGGTGGCGTCGTACGCGGGGAGGCGGGGGTTCTTCGCGGCGGCCTCCGCCTCGGCGAGCACGGCGGCCGGAAACCCCTCCGGCACCCCGAGCTCGGTACGGAGTGCGCGCAGCGCGGCCCGCAGCGGAGCCTCCGCCGCGCCGGTCACGTGGATGTGGCGTCGGGGCATGCAACCGAGCGTAGGGGGCGGGAGGGGGCCCGGCACCTCGTACGCTGGCTTGTCGGGGCCGCATCCCCGTTCGCGTACGTACGTAAGGAGAACCACCGTGCTCGTGCTGCTGCCGCCCTCCGAAGGCAAGGCGCCCTCCGGGTCCGGAGCGCCGCTCAAGCCGGAGTCGCTGTCGCTTCCGGGACTCGCGGAGGCGCGGGCCGCGGTCCTGGACGAGCTGGTCGAGCTGTGCGCCGCCGACGAGGAGGAGGCGCGCGAGGTGCTCGGGCTGAGCGAGGGGCTGCGGGGCGAGGTCGCGAAGAACGTCGGGCTGCGCACGGCGGGCGCCCGCCCGGCCGGGGAGGTCTACACCGGCGTCCTGTACGACGCGCTGGGCCTGGCGACGCTGGACGCGGCGGCCCGGAAGCGGGCCGGGGACGCGCTGCTCGTCTTCTCCGGGCTGTGGGGCGCGGTGCGGGTCACGGACCGGATCCCGTCGTACCGCTGCTCGATGGGGGTGAAACTGCCGGGGCTCGGTGCGCTGGGGGCGCACTGGCGGGGCGCGATGGCCTCGGTGCTGCCGGAGGCGGCCGGGGACGGGCTCGTGCTCGACCTGCGCTCGTCGGCGTACGCGTCGGCGTGGAAGCCGAAGGGCGAGGTGGCGGCGCGGACCGCGACGGTACGGGTGCTGCACGCGCCGACCCGGAAGGTGGTCAGCCACTTCAACAAGGCGACCAAGGGCCGGATCGTCCGGAGCCTGCTGGAGTCGGGCGCGGCGCCCGGCACGCCGCAGGAGCTGGTGGAGGTGGTGCGGGAGCTCGGGTACGTGGTGGAGACGGGGGCCAAGGCGGGGGTCCTGGACGTGCTGGTGGACGAGATCCACTGAGGTCCGTTGCATTCTCCGCAACGATCGTTGCGTGGGATGGCGGTGCCGGTCAGGATGAGGCCATGTCCGGTCTCTTCGCGCTCGCCCCGCACGCCCCCGTCGTCCCGGTCGTCGTCGTCGAGGACGCCGCCGACGCCGTGCCGCTGGCGCGGGCGCTGGTGGCCGGCGGGCTGCCGCTGATCGAGATCACCCTGCGCACCCCCGCCGCGCTCGACGCGGTGCGGGCGGTCGCGGCCGAGGTGCCGGGCGCGGTGGTCGGCGCGGGCACGGTCGTCTCGGCGGCCGGCGCGGCGGACGCGGTACGGGCCGGGGCGCGGTTCCTGGTGAGCCCGGGGTGCTCGGGGCGGCTGCTCGGGGCACTGCGGGGGTCGGGCGTGCCGTTCCTGCCGGGCGTCTCGACCGCCTCCGAGGTGCTGGCGCTCGTCGAGGAGGGCGTGACGGAGCTGAAGTTCTTCCCGGCGGAGGCGGCGGGCGGCGTCCCGTACCTGAAGTCCCTGGCGGGCCCGCTGCCGCAGGCCCGCTTCTGCCCGACCGGCGGCATCTCGGCCGCGTCGGCCCCCGCCTATCTGTCCCTTCCCAACGTCGCCTGCGTCGGCGGCACCTGGATGCTGCCGCCGGACGCCCTCGCCGCCCGCGACTGGTGCCGCGTGGAGGCCCTGGCGCGGGAGGCGGCCGGGCTCTCCGGCCGGCCGTCGGTGAAGCGGACGCCCAGGTGGTCGGAGACCGGGCGGTAGCCGAGGCGCGGGTACAGGGCGTTGCTGGTGGGGTTGGCGAGGTCCGTGAAGAGGACGACCTCCGCCGCGCCGGAGGCGGCGGCCTCGCGGCTGATCGCGGCGGTGACGCCGGCTGCGTAGCCGTGGCCCCGTTCGGCGGGCGCGGTGTAGACGAGGTGGACGCGGGACTGGCCCTCGACCGTGCGCGAGCGGGCGGCCATCGCCACGGGGCGGCCGTCGGGGGCCTCCCAGACGCGGAGGCGGTCCTCGGTGATCCGCTCGGTGAGGAAGTCGGTGTAGTCGTCCTGCGGTTCGTAGTGGTGGACGACGGCGAAGTCGGCGGTCCACTCGCCGAGCAGCGGGAGGTCCGCCGTGCGCGCGGGGCGGGCGCGGCCGGCCGGTGGCGGCTCCTGCGGGGTGAGCGCGTCGAGGCGGAAGAGCCGGATGTCCATGGCGGGCTCCCAGGGCAGGCCGGAGGCGGCGAGGTACGCCTCCACGGCCGCCCGCTCGCCGCGCAGCGTGGCCGGCGCCGCGCCTGCCGGGAGGACCAGCGCGGCGGCGGCCTCCACGGGCACCACGCCGAAGGTGAGGTCGGCGAGGGGGGCCGCGACGAGGACGCCGGTCGTGGTGGTCCCGTCCGGTCCGGTCCACCAGCCGAGGAGCTCCGCTCCCTCCATGGTGGTCAGCACGGCGGTGTTGCGGGCCGGTTCGGCGGCGAGGTGCGGGCCCGCGGCGGCCAGGAACGCGCGGAGATCGGTGGTGAAGTGCCAGCTCATACCCGGATGGTGACGGGTCGACAGCGGGCGGCGCGAGTGAATTGGCCTGCGCCGCGAGCCCGGCACGGTTCGGCGGGGGCGGCCTAGCGGCGGAGGTGGGAGGTGTCGTTGAGGAGGCGTACGGAGGCGTTGCCGTCGGCGTAGTAGGCGACGGCGGAGAGGGAGGCGGCCGACAGGTCGAACTTGAACAGGGACGGCGGCGGGGCGCCGAGGGCCAGCCGGACCAGGGTCTTGATGGGCGTGACGTGACTCACGACGAGGACCGTGCGGCCCGCGTGGGCGGCGGCCAGGCGGTCGCGGGCGGCGGCGACGCGGCGGGTCACGGAGGCGAAGCTCTCGCCGCCGCCGGTGGGGGCGGCGGTCGGGGAGGCGAGCCAGGCGTCCATGTCCTGCGGGTACCGCGCGCGGACCTCCGCGAAGGTGAGGCCCTCCCAGGCACCGAAGTCGGTCTCGCGGAGGCCCTGTTCGATCACGACGTCGAGGCCGAGGCGGGCGGCGACGGCGTCGGCGGTCTGGCGGCAGCGGGTGAGGGGGGAGCTGACGATGTGCTGGATCGTGCCGCGGGCGGCGAGCGCCTCGGCGACGGCGGCGGCCTGGCGGCGCCCCGCCTCGGAGAGCTCCGGGTCGGACCCCCCGCTCCCCGAGAACCGCTTCTCGGGCGTGAGCGCGGTCTCCCCGTGCCGCAGGAGCACGAAGGTGGCGGGGGCGGCCATGTCGGGCACGGGGCCCTGCGGCGGGGCGGCGGGTGCGGGGCTCTGACCGGGGGCGGCGGGCTCGGCGGCGGGCGCGGCGGCGGACGGGCCCTCGGACGGCGCGGGCGCGGCGGCGGCCGACAAGGCCGCCCGGGCGCGGGCCGCGCCGGCTGCCGCGTCGCCCGGGGGGCCGGCCGGGGGCAGGGTGGCCGCCACCCGGGCCGCGGAGGTGTCGCGGGGGGCCCACTGCTCGCCGCGCTTGCCCGCGTCCATGGCCTCGTTGGCCAGGCGGTCGGCGTGCTTGTTGCGCTCGCGGGGGATCCACTCGTAGCTGACGCGGTCGCGCGGGAAGGCGCGGGACGCCTCGGCGGCGAGCGGCTTCATGTCCGGGTGCTTGATCTTCCAGCGGCCGGACATCTGCTCGACGACGAGCTTGGAGTCCATCCTGACCCGGACCGCGGCGTCGGGCGCCAGGTCCAGGGCGGCGCGGAGGCCCGCGATGAGGCCCTTGTACTCGGCGACGTTGTTGGTCGCGACGCCGATGTACTCGGCGGCCTCCGCGAGGATCTCGCCCGTGGCCGGGTCGAGGACGACGGCCCCGTAACCGGCGGGCCCGGGGTTGCCCCGGGAGCCGCCGTCCGCCTCGACCACGAGCTCGCGCATTACAGGCCGGACTCCGCCGTGCGGACCAGGATCCGGCGGCAGTTCTCGCAGCGCACGACCGTGTCCTTCGCGGCGGACCGGACGTCGTTCAGCTCGGTGATGTTGAGCTCGATGTGGCAGCCCTCGCACTTGCGCTGGTAGAGGCGGGCCGCGCCGACGCCGCCCTGCTGCTCGCGGAGCTTGTCGTACAGCTTGAGGAGGTCGGCGGGGACGGTGCCCGCGACGACCTCGCGCTCCTTGGCGACGCCCGCGGCCTCCTCGTCGAGACCGGCCTGGGCGGTGTCGCGGCGGGCGGTGGCGTCGTCGACCTTGGCCTGGACGGCCTCGACGCGCTGCGTCAGCTCGGCGACCCGCTCCTGCGCGGACTCGCGGCGCTCCATGACCTCCAGGACGATCTCCTCCAGGTCGCCCTGGCGCTTGGCGAGCGAGGTGATCTCGCGCTGGAGGTTCTCCAGGTCCTTCGGGGAGGAGACGGCGCCGGAGTCGAGCCGCTGCTGGTCGCGGGCGGCGCGCTGGCGGACCTGGTCGACGTCCTGCTCGGCCTTGGTCTGCTCGCGGGCGCAGTCGCTCTCCTCGGTCTGCGCGGCGACGAGCAGGTCGCGCAGCTGGGTGAGGTCCTTGGTCAGCGCCTCGATCTCCGCGTGCTCGGGCAGCGCCTTGCGCTTGTGGGCGAGCTGCTGGAGGCGGACGTCCAGGGCCTGGACGTCGAGGAGGCGGATCTGGTCGGCGGGCGCGGCGTTCAGTTGGGGGCTCCAGAGGAAGTGTGGTGGGAGGACCAGGGGTCGGTGACCGTCTTCGAGACGTGGACACGGAGGTCCCAGCCGTGGCGGTCGGAGATCTCGTCGAGCTGGGCGGCGGCCAGCTCGCACCAGGGCCATTCGGTGGCCCAGTGGGCGGCGTCGACGAGGCCCAGCGGCGAGCGCTGGGTGGCCTCGGAGACGGGGTGGTGGCGCAGGTCCGCGGTGAGGAAGGCGTCCACCCCGGCGGCGCGCACCGCGTCGAAGAGGCTGTCGCCGGAGCCGCCGCTGACGGCGACGCGGCGGACGGTCATGTCCGGGTCGCCGGCGACCCGGATGCCCTGCGCGGTGGCGGGCAGCCGCTTCGCGGCGCGGGCCGCGAAGGCGGCGAGGGTCTCCGGCTGGTCGAGCTCGCAGATCCGGCCGAGGTTGTTCTCGGGGACGAGCGGCCCGGTGACGCGCAGGTCGAGGGCGCCCGCGAGGGCGTCGGAGACGCCGGGGTCCGCGGTGTCGGCGTTGGTGTGGGCGACGTGCAGCGCGATGTCGTGCTTGATCAGCGTGTGCACGACGCGGCCCTTGAAGTGGCCGGCCACGACCGTCGTCGTCCCGCGCAGGTAGAGCGGGTGGTGGGTGACGATCAGGTCGGCGCCGAGGGCGACGGCCTCGTCCGCGATCTCCTGGACGGGATCGACGGCGAAGAGGACGCGGGTCACCCCGGCGTCGGGGTCGCCGCAGACGGTGCCGACGGCGTCCCACTGCTCCGCCCGCTGGGGCGGCCAGAGGGCGTCGAGCTCGGCGATGACTTCAGACAGACGGGGCACGGAGGAAAGGCTACCTGTCCTCCGTGCCCCGCCGTCCTGGGCCGTCGACGACCCGGGGGTCGGGCCCCTACTTCTTCACCAGGTCGGCGCGCAGGTCGTCGAGGACGCTGTTCGCCGCCGTCACGCCGAGGCCCAGGTACCAGGTCTCGTCCGGGACGTCCTTGGCCTGGCCCGCCTTGACGGCCTTGAGGTTCTTCCAGAGCGGGTTGCCCTGGGCGGCGTCCTTCTTGGTCGCCTTGGCGTCGCCGTAGACGCCGGTGAAGATCCAGTCGGCGTCGGCCTGGTCGATCTTCTCCGGGCTGACCTCGACGGCGAGGTCGTTCACCTGCTGGTTCGTCGGCCGCGGCAGGCCGGTGTCCTCCAGGATGGTGCCGATGAACGACGCCTTCGCGTAGAGGCGGATCTTGCCCGGGAGGTAGCGGACCATGGAGACGGTCGGCTTGTTCGGGCCGATGTCCGTACCGAGCTGCTTCGCCTTCGTCTCGTACGCGGCGAGCTTCTCCTTCGCCTCGGCGGTCCTGTCGAGCGCGGCGGCGTTGAGGAGGTAGTTCTCCTTCCAGGTGAAGCCCGGGCGGATGGAGAAGACGGTCGGCGCGATCTTCGACAGCTCGTCGTACTTGTCCGCGGCGCGGAGCTGGCTGCCGAGGATGAGGTCGGGCTGGAGGTTGGCGATGGCCTCCAGGTTGAGGTTGTTGATGGTGCCGACGGACTTCGGGTCGCCGGCGTCCTTGGCGAGGTAGCCGGGGATGCCGTCGTCGCCCTCGGAGGGGGCGTAGCCGACGGGCTGGATGCCGAGGGAGACGACGTTGTCGAGCTCGCCGACGTCGAGGACCACGACCCGCTTCGGGGCGGCCTTCAGTTCGCTGGTGCCCATGGCGTGGGTGAGGGTGCGGGGGAACTGGCCGGGCTTGGCGTCGGTGCCCAGGGCGGCGGTCTTGGCGGCCGCGTCGCCGAAGTCCTTGCCTCCGGTGGCGACGTCCTTCTTCTTCGCCGTGTCCTCCTTCTTGGCGGCGTCGGAGGAGTCGCCGCCTCCGCAGGCCGCGAGGGAGAGCGCGGCGGCGAGGGCGACGGCGGCGGCGGTGCCGCGGCGGCGGAGGGACATCGGGAGGGCTCCTCTTCGGTGGCGGACGTCGAGGTGGGGCGACGCGTACGGGCGTTCCCGAGCGGAGTCACAGGATCCGCTTAGGCTCGCCTTACCTTACGTACCCGTGGCCCCGTCAGCACAACCGGCCCCCTCCGCTCAATCGAACCCGCACACCGCCATCCATATGTGTGAAGTGCGTGGGCTCGTGTTGTTCGGCTGGAAGTGCGAAAACTAGCTTCGTGGCCGGAGGTGACGAGTCGATGACAGCCTTGGCCATCGAGACCACGGCCGGGGACGGCGACCACGAGGGGACGGCCGTCCACCCCCCGGCGGGCTTCACGATCACCGCGAACGGCGCGTACGCGGCCCGGCTCGCGGGTTCCGGAGACGCCCTGTACGCGGAGCGCTGGACCCTCGACGGCCCGGAGCCGTACGCCGTGCCGCTCCCCCTGGACCAGCCCGAGGAGCGCGACGCGCGGCTGCTGCCGCTCGCCGACGGGCGGGTCCTGGTGTGCCGCCGGGTGGACGGCCGGCGGCACACCTTCTCGCTGCTGTACCCGACCGGCCCCGGCACCGGCGAGCTGCGGCTCGGCTCGGTGGAGGCGCCCGGCGACGGCCCGGTGGAGCTGCTGCCGCCGTCCCCGGACGGCATCTGCGCCTACGCGCGCCACATCGGCCCGGAGTCCACCACGCTCTGGCTGGTGGCGGGCGGCGCCTTCGGCCCCGAGCGGGTCGCCGAGCTCCCGGGCCACTGCGCGGGCGGGGTCTGGCTCGACCGTACGGGGCGGATGCTGGCCCTGGACCGGCGGCTCGGCGACGGGCCGGTGAAGACGGTGGCGGTGGACCTGGAGCGGGGCGGCGAGGTGTCGCCGCTGCTCCAGATCACCGAGGCGAGCGACGACCGGCTGCTGCTCGCGGACCCGGACAGCGGGCTGCTGCTGATCCGTTCGGACGCGCCCTCGCCGGGGCACGAGCGGCTCGGCTGGGGGGTCCTTGGAAGCCTGCTGCCGGTGCGCTTCCCCGAGTGCCTGCGCCTCGACGACGCGGCGGTGACGCCGTTCGCGGTCCAGCCGGGCCAGGTGCTGATGCCGGAGAGCTGCGGGGTCGCGCTGCGGATCGACGCGGCGAGCGGCAGCTGGGTGGGGCTCTGGCGGCCCTCGGGGCGGCGGATGCACCAGGTGGCGGCGCCGCCCGGATGGGTGGCGGGGGCCGGGGCGTGGTCGCCGGAGGGCGTCCTGCGGCTGCCGTGCTCCACGGCGGAGCTGCCGTGCGCGCTGGCCGGGCTGACGGTGCCGGACGACCCCGGACCGGAGCCGGGGTCGGGACCGGAGGCGGAAGCGGAAGCGACCCTCCCGGCGGAGGGGGAACAGCCGCGCGCGCTGCGGCCGGTGCCGCTCCAGCAGGCACCTCTGACGGACCGTAAACCCGCTGGTTAGACTCACCGCCGCAGTACCGCACGCACAGGCACGTCAACGGGGTGAGTACGACATGGCGGACGACAGCACGCAGTCCACGGAGGAGGCGCAGGGCACGGGTGCCGGACGGCACCGGGGCCCGGCCGCGCCGGCGGAGGAGACGACCTCCGCCCCGCACGGACGGCACCGCCGCGAGGCACACGAGGGCTAGCCCCTCGTCCGCGCGCGACGGCGAAGGGCCCCGGGGGATCCGCCCCCCGGGGCCCTTCGCCGTCCCCTCCCCCGATCCCCCCCGGAGCCGGGGTTCAGCCCTCCCCCGATCCCCCGGGCCGGGGTTCAGCCCTTCTTCAGCCCCAGGACCTCGGTGGCCGCGAAGGTCTCGTTCGGCGGGCGCTCCGCGAAGTACGGGGTGAGCAGCCCGTCGAGCTCCTCGAAGCCGAAGGCTTCCTTGGCGGTGTCGAACTTGGCCGCGACCCGGGGCCGTTCGACGACGGCGACCATCCCGCCGTGGACGACGAGCAGCTGCCCGTTGACCCGGGCCGCCGCCGGGGAGGCGAGGTAGCCGACGAGCGGGGCCACGTGCTCGGGCGACAGCGGGTCGAGCTCGTCCTCGCCCGAGGGCTCGGCGAAGCCGGCGAAGACGTCCTCCGTCATGCGGGTGCGGGCCCGGGGGCAGATGGCGTTGGCGGTCACCCCGTACCGGGCGAGGGCGAGCGCCGACGAGGTGGTCAGGCCGACGATCCCGCCCTTGGCGGCGGCGTAGTTGGGCTGTCCGGCCGAGCCCGCGAGGAAGGCCTCGGAGGAGGTGTTGACGATCCGGCCGTAGACGCCGGGCTCCCCCGCCTTGGCGCGCCCGCGCCAGTGCACGGCGGCGAAGTGGGTGGTGTTGAAGTGGCCCTTGAGGTGGACGCGGACGACCGAGTCCCACTCGTCCTCGCTCATCGAGAAGACCATCCGGTCGCGCAGGATGCCCGCGTTGTTGACGAGGACGTCCAGCTTGCCGAACTCGGCGACGGCGAGGTCGACGAGGCCGCGCGCGGTCTCGAAGTCGGAGACGTCGCCGAGGTGGGCGACGGCCCGGCCGCCGGCCGCCGTGATCTCGGCGGCCACCTCCTCCGCGGGGGCGGCCGAGGCGTCCCCGGACCCGTCCCGGCCGGGCTGCCCGTAGTCGTTGACGACGACGGCCGCGCCGAGCCGGGCCAGTTCGAGCGCCTCGGCGCGGCCGAGCCCGCGCCCCGCGCCGGTGACGATCGCGCTCAGCCCTTCGAGCGGCAGGGGCAGTGACATGACGGAGTCCTCTCAGATCTCGACGCAGGTACGGAGGGACGCGCCGGTCCGCATCTGCTCCAGGGCCTCGTTGATGTGCGCAAGCGGAACCCGGTGGGTGATGAGCGACTCCAGGTCGATGCGGCCGGCCCGCCAGAGCGCGATGGCCCGCTCGTACGACCGCAGGACGTCCCCGCCGCCGTACATGGAGGGCAGGATCCGCTTCTCGTCGAAGAACAGCTCGAACATGTTGAGCCGAAGGTGGTCGTCCATGGCGCCCGCGCCGACGACGCAGAGGGTGCCGCCGCGCCGGGTCGTCTCGTACGCGGTCCGCGCGGTGGCGGACTTGCCGACGACCTCGAAGACGTAGTCGAAGCCCTCGCCCGCGGTGATCCGCTGTTTGGCGTCGGCCAGCGCCTCGGGGGCAACGGCCTCGGTGGCGCCGAAGCGGAGGGCGGCCTCGCGGCGGGACTCGACGGGGTCGACGGCGACGATCTGGGCGGCGCCCTGGAGCCGGGCGCCCTGGATGGCGGAGATGCCGACGCCGCCGCAGCCGATCACGGCGACCGACGAACCGGCTTCGACCTTGGCGGTGTTGATGGCCGCGCCGAGGCCGGTGGTGACGCCGCAGCCGATGAGGGCGGCGATGTCGAAGGGCACGTCGTCCGGGATGGGGACGGCGCAGCCGGCGTCGACGACGACCTCCTCGGTGAAGGTGCCGGTGCCGGCGAAGCCGAAGACGTCCCCGCCGGGGCGCTTGAAGTTGGGGGTGCCGGCGTTCATGAAGCCGGCGAGACAGAGCTGGGTCTGGCCGCGCTTGCAGGCGGCGCAGCTGCCGCAGGCGGGCAGCCAGCAGAGCAGGACCCGCTGGCCGGGGGCGAGTCCGGTGACGCCGTCGCCGACGTCGAGGATCTCGCCGGCGCCCTCGTGGCCGGGGATGAAGGGCGCGGGCTGCGGCAGGACGCCGCTCATGGCGGAGACGTCCGAGTGGCACAGGCCGGTGGCCCGCACCCGGATCCGCACCCTGCCCGGGCCGAAGCCCACCGCCTCGACGTCGTCGAGGACCTCCAGCTTGTCCTGGCCGATCTCGTGCAGTACGGCTGCGCGCATGGTGCGGCTCCCTCCGGGACGGGTCTACGAGTGGGTGACGAGGGTGTCGGCGAGGACCGGGGCGTCGTCGCGCTCCACGGCCGTCACCGTCACCTGGACGCGGCCGTCCCCGGCCCACATCCGGATGCGCAGGGTCTCGCCGGGGAAGACGACCCCGGCGAAGCGGGTGCGGTAGGCGCGGACCCGGGTGACGTCTCCGTCGAGCGCCGTGTCCACGACCGCCTTGAGCGTCATGCCGTAGGTGCACAGGCCGTGCAGGATCGGCCGGTCGAAGCCCGCGAGCTTCGCGAAGTCGGGGTCGGCGTGGAGCGGGTTCCAGTCGCCGGAGAGGCGGTAGAGCAGCGCCTGGTCCTCGCGGACGGTCCGCTCGACGGTCCGGTCGGGCGCCCGGTCGGGGAGTTCGAGCCGCTCGGAGGGGCCGCGGTCGCCGCCCCAGCCTCCTTCGCCGCGGACGAAGATCTGGGCGTCGGAGGTCCACAGCGGGCCCTCGTCGTCGACGGCCTCGGAGCGCAGCACGAGGATGGCGGCCTTGCCCTTGTCGTACACGGCGGCGACGCGGGAGGTGGAGACGGCGCGGCCGCCGGTGGGCAGCGGGCGGTGGAGGGTGACCGACTGGCCGCCGTGGAGGACGGCGGCGAGGTCGATGTCGATGCCGGGCGCGGAGAGTCCGCCGACGACACCCATGCCGGCGCCGGCGACGGTGGCGAAGCTGGGCAGCACGTGGAGCCGGGATTCGAGGGTGTAGCGCAGCTCCGCCGGGTCGGTGGCGGGGCTGCCGGCGCCGAGGCCGAGGTGGTAGAGCTGGACGTCCTTGTGGTCCCAGGCGATCTCGGCGCTGCGGGGCTCGGCGGCGAGGGCCTTGGCGGCGTCAATGGGCATCGGCTTGCTGCTCCTTGGAAGTCCTTGGAGTGGAAGACCTCGGCGCGACCGTCCGCACCGTCGGTCACGCCGAGGCCGTGCGGGAACCGCCCCGTACGCGCCGATGTAGAACGCGTTCCAGTTCGGTGTCCCCCATGTATAGCGGAGGGGCGAGACGTTGGGAACCCTCGTACGCCACACTCCTGACGGTACGTCAGACACCGCTCCGGCGCCGGGCCCGCGCGGCCCCCGCCCGGGGCCGCGGAGGTGGCCGCCCCGCGAGGGCGGTGGCGCCGACGATCTTCTTCGTGCCGGGGAAACGACCATTCCGCGACGGAGGCACGCGCGTTCCGCCCCGCGGGGGAAGCCCGCCCGGCCTACGCTTTCGGGTGTGAACGAGATGCCGCGGGACCACCGGCCCAGCAAGTCGATCCGGGTGCTGCTCGCCGAGGACCAGGGGATGATGCGCGGGGCGCTCTCGCTGTTGCTGGGGATGGAGGCGGACATCGAGGTCGTCGCCCAGGTGGGGCGGGGGGACGAGATCGTGGAGCGGGCGCTGCTGGCGCGGCCCGATGTGGCGCTGCTCGACATCGAGCTGCCGGGGCGGTCGGGGCTCGACGCGGCGGCGGAGCTGCGGGACGAGGTGCCGGACTGCCGGGTGCTGATCCTGACGACGTTCGGGCGGCCGGGGTACCTGCGGCGGGCGAGGGAGGCGGGGGCGGCCGGGTTCCTGGTGAAGGACGGGCCGGTGGAGGAGCTGGCGGAGGCGATCCGGGCGGTGCTGCGCGGCGAGACCGTCGTCGATCCGGCGCTCGCCGCCGCCGCGCTCGGCGAGGGACCGAACCCGCTGACGGCCCGTGAGCGGGAGGCGCTGGCGGCGGCGGTGGACGGGGCGACGGTCGCCGACATCGCGGGGCGGCTGCGGCTGTCCGAGTCGACCGTGCGGAACCACCTCTCCGCCGCCATCGGGAAGACCGGGACGCGCAACCGGATGGAGGCGGCCCGGGCCGCACGGCAGCAGGGGTGGCTCTAGGGCCTGTCTGTCAGACGGGCCCTAGGGCGCCTTGGTCTTCCCGGTGGTCCTGGGGAGCCAGAGGGCCATCAGGGCCGCCGCCGCCAGGAGGATGGCGGTGGAGACGCGGAAGGCCATCGCGTAGCCGGGGACCAGGTGGGCGGGGTCCGGGGTGGCGGCGGCCGCGACCGTGGTCAGCAGGGCGAGGCCGATCGCGCCGCCCATCGTCCGGGAGGTGTTCACCAGGCCGGAGACGAGGCCGGCGTCGCCGGGGGCGGCTCCGGAGGTGGCGAGGGTGGCGAGCGGGGTGGTGGCGAGGCCGATGCCGGCCATCATGAGGATGCCGGGGCCGAGGACCGTGGCGAGGAAGGTGCCGTCGGCGGTGAGCGTGGACTGCCAGGCGAAACCGGCCGCCGCCGTGAGGATGCCGGCGATCGCGAGCGTCCGCGCGCCGGTGACGGCCATCAGGCGGGGCGCGGTCTTGGAGCCGACGAGGACGGCCAGCGAGCTGGGCACGAGGGCGAGTCCCGCCTGGAGCGGGGTGTAGCCGAGGACGTTCTGGGCGTACACGGTCATGAAGAACCACATGCCGAAGGAGGCGGAGCCGCACAGCATGATGCCGGTGTTGGCGGCGGACACGGCACGGTTGCGGAAGATGCCGAGCGGGACCAGGGGTTCCCTCGTGCGCTTCTCGACCGCGACGAAGACCGCCAGGAGCGCGAGGCCGCCGAGCAGCGGCAGCAGCGTCGCGGCCGAGGTCCAGCCGGCCATCTCGGTCTGCACGATGCCGTACGCGAGCGTCGCCAGGCCCCCGGTGACGAGGACCGCTCCGGGCAGGTCCAGGCGGCGCCCGTCCGCGGTGCGGCTCTCGGCGAGCCAGAGGACGGCCGCGGCGAGGATGAGGACGCCGAGGGGCGCGTTGACGAGGAGCACCCAGCGCCAGTTCAGGAGGTCGACGAGGAGGCCGCCGACGAAGCCGCCCGCGGCCCCGCCCGCCGCGCCGACCGCCGTCCAGGTGGCGATGGCCCGGGTGCGGGCCGCGCCGGTCGGGACGGCGGAGGTGACGAGGGTGAGGGTGGCCGGGGAGAGCGCCGCCGCGCCGAGTCCCTGCGCGGCCCGCGCCGCGATGAGGTAACCGCCCTCGGGGGCGAGGCCGCCGACGACGGAGGCGGCGGTGAAGAGCCCGAGGCCCGCGAGGAACATCGTCTTGCGCCCGTACAGGTCGGCCGCCCTGCCGCCGAGCAGCATGAAGCCGGCGAAGGCGATCGCGTAGGCGTTGAGGACCCACTGGAGGCCGAGGGTGCCGAGGCCGAGGTCGGCCTTGAGGGACGGCAGCGCCACGTTCATGACCGACACGTCGAGGACGACGAGGAACTGCCCGGCGCAGGCGACGAGGACGACGAGCCAGGGCCGGGCCGTGCGTATGGAGGGGCGGGTGGCGGTGCTTCCGGTGGCGGAGTCGGTCTGCGGCATGCGTGTCATGGTCGCAGAGCGGCTCCGCCCCGTACATGCGGAAAGAGTCCTACGACCTGCGACGCAGGAGGGTCACGACCGCCGCGCCGCCGAGGCCGATGTTGTGGGCGAGGCCGACGCGGGCGCCGGCGACCTGGCGGCCCTCGGCCTCGCCGCGGAGCTGCCGGACGAGTTCGGCGGTCTGCGCGAGGCCGGTGGCGCCGAGCGGGTGCCCCTTGGAGATGAGGCCGCCGGAGGGGTTGACCACCCACCGTCCGCCGTAGGTGGTGGCGCCGGACTCGACGAGCTTGCCGGAGGCGCCCTCCGCGCACATGCCGAGGGCCTCGTAGGTGAGGAGCTCGTTGACGGAGAAGCAGTCGTGGAGCTCGATGACGTCGACGTCCTCGATGCCCAGCCCGGAGGCCTCGTACGCCTGCCGCGCGGCGTCCCGGGACATGGGCCGGCCGACGGCGTCGATGCAGGATCCGGAGGCGAAGGACTCGCCGGTGTCGGTGGTCATGGCCTGGCCCGCGATCTCCACGGCCCGCCCCTCCAGGCCGTGTTCGGCGACGAAGCGCTCGGAGACGACGAGGGCGGCGGCGGCGCCGTCCGAGGTCGGCGAGCACTGGAGCCTGGTGAGCGGGTGGTGCACGGTCTTCGCGGCGAGGACCTCCTCGACCGTGTGGACGTCCTGGAACTGGGCCTGGGGGTTGCGCGAGGAGTGGAGGTGGTTCTTGGCGGCGACGGCGGCGAGCTGCGCCTCGGTGGTGCCGTACCGCTCCATGTGTTCGCGGGCGGCGTTGCCGAAGATCTGCGCGGTGGGCGGGGAGGCCTCGAAGCCGTGGGCGGCGGCCATGATGCCGTAGTGCCGGGCGACGGGCGAGGTCGCGAAGGCGCCTGCGCCGGAACCGCCGCCCAGCGCGCCCCGGCTCATCTTCTCGAAACCGAGGGCGAGGACGCAGTCGGCGATGCCGCCCTCGACGAACTGGCGGGCGGTCATGAGGGCGGTGGAGCCGGTGGCGCAGTTGTTGTTGAGGTTGTAGACGGGCAGGCCGGTGAGGCCGAGTTCGTACACGGCCCGCTGTCCCGCCGTGGAGGCCTGGAAGCAGTAGCCGACGGCGGCCTGTTCGACCTTCTCGTACGGGATCCCGGCGTCGGCGAGCGCGGCGGCGCCGGCCTCGCGCGCCATGTCCCAGTACTGCCAGTCCCGGGTCTCAGGCTTCTCGAACTTCGTGGTGCCGACACCGACGACGAAGGACTTCACGGACGACTTCACGGACTTCACGGCGTGACCTCTCAGTCCCTGGGGAGGCCGAGCAGCCGCTCGGCGACGACGTTGAGCTGTACCTGCGTGGTGCCGCCCGCGATGGTCAGACAGCGGGACATGAGGAAGCCGTGGACGGCCGCCGCGCCGGCGCCCTCGTTCACGGCGCCGTCGGGGCCGAGGAGTTCGAGGGCGAGTTCGGCGGTCCTCTGCTGGTGGAGGGTCTGGACGAGCTTGCGGACGCTGGCGCCCGCGCCGGGTTCGAGTCCCGACACCTGGAGGAGGGTGGTGCGCAGGCCGATGCAGGCGAGCGCGTGGGCCTCGGCGAGGAGGGCCCCGGTGCGGGCGCGGACGGAGCCGTCGGCCTCGGCGGAGGCCTTGATGAGCGCTTCGAGGCCGGTGTCGAAGACGACCTGGTCGGCCATGTGGACGCGTTCGTTGCCGAGGGTGTTGCGGGCGACCCGCCAGCCGTCGTCCACCTCGCCGACGACGGCGTCGGCGGGGAGCAGCGCGCCGTCGAACCAGACCTCGTTGAAGAGGGAGTCCCCGGTGATCTCCTTCAGCGGGCGGATGTCGATGCCCGGCGTGTTCCTCATGTCGACGAGGAAGTAGGTGAGGCCCCGGTGCTTGGGGGCGCCGGGGTCGGTGCGGGCGAGGAGGATGCCGAAGTCGGCCTCCTGGGCGGCGCTCGTCCACACCTTCTGTCCGGTGATCCGCCAGCGGCCGTCCCCGGTGCGTTCGGCCCGGGTGCGCAGGGAGGCGAGGTCGGAGCCGGCGCCGGGCTCGGAGAAGAGCTGGCACCAGCGCCGCTCGCCGCGGAGGGTGGGCCCGAGGTGGGTGGTCTGCTGTGCGGGGCTGCCGTGGGCGAGGAGGGACGGCACGACCCAGGTGGCGATGCCGAGTCCGGCGACGGTGACGCCCGCCTCGTCGAGTTCGCGCTGGACGGCGAGCTGCCGGAGCGGGCCCGCGCCGAGGCCGTACGGCTCCGGGAGGTGCGGGGCGGCGTGGCCGGTGGGGGCGAGGACGCGGCGGGCGGCGGCCGGGTCGAGTCCGACGGCGGGGGCGATGGCGGCGCGGGCGGCCTCGCGGTACGGCTCGGCGGCGGCCGGCAGGTCGAGGCGCAGGCCCCGGCGCAGCCCGGTGGCGGCGTGCCGGAGGGCGTCGAGCCGGAAGCGGTCGCCGGTGCCGAGGAGCTGGCGGGCGACGAGGGCGCGGCGCAGCAGGACATGGGCGTCGTGTTCCCAGGTGAAGCCGATGCCGCCGAGGATCTGGACGCAGTCCTTCGCGCAGGTGTGGGCGGCGTCGAGGGCGGTGGCGGCGGCGAGCGCGGCGACGAGGGGCCGGGCGGGGTCGTCGGCGGCGCGGGCGGCGTCCCAGGCGAGGGCGCGGGCCTGTTCGAGCCGGACGAGCATGTCGGCGCAGAGGTGTTTGACGCCCTGGAACCGTCCGATGGGACGTCCGAACTGTTCGCGGGTGCGGGCGTGTTCGGCGGCGGTCTCGACGGCGCGGGCGGCGGTGCCGCAGGCGTCGGCGGCGAAGAGGACGGCGGCGAGGTCGTGGACGAGACCGGTGTCGAGGGCGAGGACGCGGTCGGCGGGCACGGGCAGGGCGGCGGCGCCGACCTCGGCGGTGGGCCGGGTGGGGTCGGCGCAGGCGTGCGCGCGGACGGCGGGCCCCGGTCCGCCGTCCGGGGCGTGCGTGTCGACGGCGAGCCACACGGTGCCGTCGGCGGTGGCGGCCTGGAGGAGGAGCAGGTCGGCCTGGGCGGCGCCGAGGACGGGCGGCGCGGTGCCGTCGAGGAGGTACCCGGAGCCGGTGCGTACGGCGGTGAGGGTGCCGGTTCCGCCGAGGGCGACGGCGCCGATGCGGCGGCCTTCGGCGAGGTCGGCGAGGAGGGGTCCGGAGGATCCGGACGCGCCCGCGCGGCGCAGGAGTTCGGCGGCGAGGACGGAGGGGAGGTAGGGGCCGGGGAGCAGGGCGCGGGCGGTCTCCTCGACGACGACGGCGAGGTCGTCGAGGCCGCCTCCCCCGCCGCCGTGCTCCTCCGGTACGTGGATCCCGAGGAGGCCCTGCGCGGCGGCGGCGTCCCAGTGCGCGGGCCGGCCGGCCGGCGGTTCGGGCGCGTCGAGCCAGCGGCGGAGCTCCTCGGGGGGTGCGGCGCGGGTGAGCCAGGCGCGGACGGACCGGGCGAGGTCCCGCTGTTCGTGCGTGATGGCGATGCCCATGGCGCGCAGAGTAGAACACGTTCCATTACGACGGAAGGCCACATCTGACGGAAGGTCAGATGTGGCCTTGATGCGGCCCCGGCGCCCGGGCCCGCGCCCTCGCCTTCACCCGCACCCGCGGACGCAGACGCACCCGCACGCGAGGCGGCTCACTCGCCGTCCGGTACGACCTCCGGCTCCGCGGGCTTCGCCAGGAGGATCTCCCGGGCCTGCTCGGCGGCGCGCACGATGCCCTCGCTGACGAAGTCCATGAAGCGGGCGACGTTCTCCAGGCGGGCGGCGGCGGGGGTGCCGGGGCCGAGGACGGCGACGCCCTGCCGGGCGATCTCGACCATCTGCTCGTTGGCCTTGGCGGCGGCGATCATCGACTGGTACCAGAGCTCGTCGTCGACGATGTACCGCTCGCGGCGCCGGTCGTCGCGCTCGCGGCGGATGAGGCTCTGGCTCTCCAGGAAGGCGATGGCCTTGGAGATGGAGCCGGCGCTGACCTGGAGCCGCTCACCGAGCTCGCCGGCGGTGAGGCTGCCCGCGTCGGTGGCGTAGAGGGCGGCGAGGACGCGCGCGGTCATCCGGGGCAGCCCGCTCTGCATGAAGACGGTGGCGAACGCCTCCTCGTAGTCGCGCACGGCCTCCACGTCCCGTCCGTCCGCCCGCGCGGCCGGCGCCGCGGCGGCGCCCCCGGGCCGGCGCCGCCGGGCACGGCCCTCGGTGGCGCGGTGCGCCAGGTCGGGGCGGTAGGCGGTGGGGCCGCCGTTGCGCATCACCTCGCGGGTGACGGTGGAGGTGGGGCGGTCGAGCCGCCTGCCGATCTCCGCGTACGCGAGCCCGTCGGCCAGCCCCAGCGCGATCTGCTGACGTTCCTGCTGAGTGAGCCTGCCTCCCGGCATCGCGCTCCCCTTTCACACCGTGCGTCCACAACGCGGCCAGCATAGCGTTCACCCTCCCTCCATTGCAACGCGCCGACCTTGGATCGTTGCATCAATTCTCGCTCCATTGCAACGAAATCTCGACGATGACCTGCAAATACCTCGATCCAGTGCAACGAGAGAGTTGCCGAACATTGGAAAGCAACGTAGCTTTTCTCATGTCGGAAACGCCGACGGGAACACCACTCCACAGGAGCGCCCACCATGCAGACCTTCGCCGCCACCGCCCCGATCGCCGCCCTCGTCGCCGTCCCGGCCGGCCACCTCCGCTTCATCGCCGCCGACCGCGCCGACGTCACCGTCGACATCCGCCCCGCCACCGCCGGCCGGTCCCGTGACGTGAAGGCCGCCGAGGAGACCACGGTCGCCTTCGCGGACGGCGTCCTGCGGATCACCGCCCCCGAGGCCCGGAACCAGCTGTTCGGCGCCTCCGGCTCCGTCGAGATCACCGTCCAGCTCCCGGCCGGGTCCTCCGTCGAGGGCAAGGCCGCCGCCGCGGACCTGCGCGGCGTCGGACGGCTCGGGGACGTCACCTTCGAGGCCGCCCAGGGCCCGGTCAAGCTCGACGAGGCCCGCCGCGTCCGCCTCACCCTCCAGGACGGCGACATCACCCTCGGCCGCGTCAACGGCGACGCCGAACTCACCACCGCCCGCGGCGACCTGCGCATCGCCGAGGCCACGGCCGGTTCGGTGGAGCTGAGCACGCAGTCCGGCTCGATCTCGGTCGGCGCCGCCCGCGGCGTCGCCGCGACCCTCGACGCCGGCACCTCCTACGGCCGCGTCAGCAACGCCCTCCGGAACGCCGAGGGCAAGGGCGCCGGCCTCGCCATCCGCGCCACCACCTCCTACGGCGACATCTCCGCCCACTCCAACTGAGACCGCCACCCCCATGGCGCCCCCGCACGACCTGCACGACCCGTACGACCTGCACGACCCGCACCACCCGTACGACCCCCGCGGCCCGGGCCGGGACTCACGTCCCGCCCGGGCCGAAGCGGTTCCGGTACGCCGACGGCGACAGCCCCGTCTCACGGCGCACCAGGGTCCGCAGATGGGCCGCCGTGCCGAGCCCGCTCGCCCGCGCCACCACGTCGAGCCGGGCCTCCCCGCGCTCCAGGAGCCGGCGGGCCAGCGTCACCCGCTCCCCCGTCAGCCAGGCCAGCGGCGTCGTACCCAGCTCCGCCCGGAAGCGCCGGTGCAGGGTCGCGGGGCTGACGGCCGCCCGCGCGGCGAGGTCGGCCACCGCCAACGGCCGGTCGAGCCGCTCCTGCGCCCAGGCGAGCACCGGTGCGAGCGACTCCTCCGGGACCTCCGGCACGGGCCGCTCGATGAACTGCCGCTGTCCGCCGTCCCGGTGGGCGGCGAAGACGAGCCGCCGGCTCACCGCGCTCGCGACCTCCGCCCCGTGGTCGCGCCGCACCACGTGCAGCCCCAGATCGAGGGCGGCGGCGCTGCCCGCCGCCGTCAGGATGTCGCCGTCGTCGACGAACAGCACGTCCTCCTCCAGGCGCACGGCCGGGAACCGCGCCCGGAAGTCGTCCGCCCACTGCCAGTGCGCCGTCGCCCGCCGCCCGTCCAGGACGCCCGCCTCCGCCAGCGTGAACGCCCCGCTGCAGAAGCCGACCAGCCGCGCCCCGCGCGCGTGCGCGCGCCGGATCGCGTCGAGGACGTCGGGGCGGCGCGGCACGGAGACGTCGGGACGGTTGGGCACGACGACGGTGTCGGCCGTGTCGGCGGCGTCGAGCCCCCTGACCCCGGACAGCGTGAAGAACCCGTCCCGCATGACCGTCTCCGGCTCCGGAGAGCAGAGCCCGAAGTCGTACAGCAGCTCGCGCCCCTCCCCCAGCTCGGGCCGCCGCAGCCCGAAGACCTCGCTGGCGCAGCCGAGCTCGAAGGGATTGGAGTGAGCGTCGACGATCACGACGACCCGGTGGAGGCCTTGGCGGCGCCCCCGGGCGGGGACGGGCCCGGCCTGCTGCGAGGATCCTTGCGACATGTGCGATTCCTAGCACTCCCGCTCCGCCTCCCGCCACGGCGAGGATCACCCCATGACCCGCAACGAACCCCTCGCCCTCGCCGCCGCCCTCGCCTCCTTCGACGCCCTGTGGAGCCCCCGGATCGTCACCCGCGTCAACGACTACGACGTCCGCGTGGCCAAGGTCGAGGGCGAGCACCTGTGGCACGCGCACGACGACACCGACGAGTTCTTCCTCGTCCTCGACGGCGAACTGCGCATCGCGCTGCGCGAACCGGCCGGCGAACGCACGGTCCGCCTCCCGAAGGGCTCGGTCTTCACCGTGCCCCGGGGCGTCGAGCACAAGCCGTACGCCCCCGGCGGCGCGTCGATCCTGCTCCTCGAACCGACCGGCACCTCCACGGTCGGCGACCGCCACGACGAGGTCCCCTCGCACGTGGACGCGACGACGGGCCACGCGCTGGACCTGTGACGCGGCTCAGAGCCGGTGGGTCCAGGCGATGACCGGCACGGTGCAGGCCAGGGCCGTGACCAGGAGGGCGAGTACGGGCCCGAGGCCGACCTTCCGGTCCCACAGCCCGCCGGCCGGCCGGTGGTGCAGCCGGTGCAGAAGGCCCGGCGCGCCCGGCCCGGCCGCCGCGAGCGGAAGGCCGATGAAGAAGTGCGCGGCCCAGGCGCCGGCCAGGGTGGGGCCGCCCCAGGAGTGGTCGTACGGACCGGATTCGACCAGCGGATGGAGCACGCCCCGCAGCGCGAACAGCACCTCGACGCCCACGGGCACCAGGGCGACCGGCCCGAGCGGCACGCACACCAGCGCGTGGACCAGCAGCCGCCCGGCACCGGGCCGCCGGGCCTCGGCCGCCGGGTCCTCCCCGCCGACACGGGCCCACCACTCCCGCGCCCGGTCCGCCCGGCCCGCCACCACGAGCCCCGCGGTGCCGAGCGCGACCGGCAGCAGCGCCGCCGCGTACCCGGCCCGGCGGCCGAACCCGGCCGCCGCCGCGCGGTCCGTCCGGCGTGAGATGTGAACCGACATGCCCGTCCCCCGATGCTCGCCCCTGCGCCGACAGCGCGCCGACGCCCGGGAGCGTAGGGGGACGGTGGCGTCGACCGCCTCGTACCACGGTGCCGAGCGGCACCCCCTGCTCCGGTACGACGACGGTCCCGGCGTCGCGGTCGAGCCGCGATCATGGTGCACATGACCCGCACCCTGTCGACGCCGCCCGTCATCGAGGCCGGCGCGCTGTCCGCCCGCCCCCAGCCCCTCCTCCCCGCCGCCGGCGGGCTGCTGCTGCGCCCCTGGGAGGAGGCCGACGCCCCGGTCTTCCTGTCCGCGTACACGGACGGGGAGCTGCGCCGCTGGCACACCCGCCGCCCCACCTCCGAGGCGCAGATCGCCGGCTGGTTCGACGGCTACCGCGAGGACTGGGAGCGGGAGCGGGGCGCCCACTGGGCGGTCACCGGCGACGGCGGGCGGGTCCTGGGCCGCATAGCCCTGCGCGGCTTCGACTTCGACGACGGCGTCGCCTGGGTCGGGTACTGGGTGCTGCCCGCCGCCCGGGGCGCCGGCGTGGCGACCCGGGCCCTGACGGCGGTCGCCGCCTGGGCGCTGGACGTGGCGGGCTTCCACCGCGTGGAGCTGGAGCACTCGGTACGCAACGCCGGTTCCTGCGGCGTCGCCGGGAAGGCCGGCTTCGCCCTGGAGGGCACCAAGCGCAGGGCCGCCGTCCACGACGACGGCCCCCACGACATGCACCTGCACGCGCGCGTGCGGGGCGACTGACCCCCGGTCCTCCCTCGGTCCTCGGCGTTGTCGGTGGGCGCTGCCACGATGGCCACGAGAGCACGGAAGACGATCGTGAAGGGGCGTGCGCGCCATGGGGACTTGGGACATCGGACCGTTCGACAACGACACGGCGGCGGACTTCTCGTACACGGTGGACGAGGCCGGGGCGGGGAAGAAGGCCGGCGTGCTGCTCGCGGCCTTCCGCGAGGTGACCGGGACCGGGGACGACTACCTGGACGCCGACCTGTCCGTCGAGGCCGTCGCGGCGGCCGCGCTGGTGGCGGCGCAGTGCCCCGGCGGGGAGCCGGTGACGACCTCGTACGGCCCGAAGGAGCCGCTGGGGGTGCTGCCCGTGGAGCTGCGCGCGGAGGCCGTGGCCGCGCTCGACCGCGTCCTCGCCGAGCCGTCCGAACTCCTGGAGCTGTGGGAGGAGTCGGACGGAGAGGAGTGGAAGGCCGGGATACGCAGACTGCGGACCGTGCTCGCGGAGGCCCGCCCCTGACGGCGCCCGCCACCACGTGGGGCCGGTCGTCGAGACGACCGTCGGCCCGGGCCGGCCGACCCGACCGGGCGGGTCCCGGCGGGCGTTACCCTCCCGCCATGACGGACATCGGGGCGTGGCGCGCGGAAGTCGTGGACCATCGGCGGGCGGAGGGCCCGCCCCCGTTCGAGCGGGCCCGGCCGGCCGGCGAACCTCTCGCCCGTCGGCACGGGGTCGCCGTCCACGGCGGCGTCGGCGCGATCACCGCCGTCGACGCCGGGAACCGGCCGCTGTGGACCCACGCCTGCGCCGGCCGCCCCAACGCCGCGCACATCTCCGGCGGCCGGGTCCTCGTCACCACCGACTCCCTGGAGTACACCCCCTGGGGGTTCCTCGGCCCCGCGCTCCTCCTCGACCTCGCCACCGGCCGGCTCGTCGCCGAACTGCGCGGCGAGCGCGGTGCCGCGCGCGGCGGCGGACGGTTCTTCCTCGGGCTGGAGGGCTACGGCATCTTCGAGACCCGCGAGTACGACGGCGAGGGCTCGGAGACGGCCCGCTGGCCCTCGTACGGGCATTACGTCGTCGGCAGCGGCGTCCGCGTCGTGGAGGCCGACCGGCGCGTCCCGACGCAGGGCCGGGTCGTGCGGCTCCTCCCCGACGGCGTCGTCACGCCGGGCCCCGCCCTGTCCGACCCCCAGCCCCCGAAGCCGGTCGTCCTCCCCGACGGCACCCTCCTGGTCCTCGACCGGCATCTGCTCCGCGCGGTGGACCGGGACCTCGCCACGACCGTCCTGGCCGAACTGACGCCCGTCACCGACTCGCGGACGATCCGGGCCCTGCGCCAGGACGGCACGCACCTGATCGCGACCTTCGCGGAACCGAGCCCCGCGCACCCGGTCCGCTACACGGTCGACACCTGGACCCTCCGCCTCACCCCCTCCGGCGACTGATCCGCGGCCCGACCGCGGCCGCGCCGGCGGGTGTGGTCCGCGTGCGACGGGTAGGGCACGATGGGCGCCCGTACCGACCCACTACTCGCCAGTAGGAGACCGCCATGTCCGAGCCCACTCCCGAGATCCTCGCCGCCTTCGAGGCCGCGAAGGGATTCATGCCCGCCGGGGAGGGCCTGGCCCTGTACGCGGCGGCGGCCGAGGCCGGGAAGCTCGGGCTGCCGCTCCTGGAGGTGGGCACGTACTGCGGGCGGTCGACGATCCTGCTGGCGGACGCGGCGCGCGCGGCGGGGACGGTCGCGGTGACCGTGGACCACCACCGGGGCAGCGAGGAGCAGCAGCCGGGGTGGGAGTACCACGACCCGACCGTGGTGGACCCGGAGGTCGGCGTGATGGACACGCTGCCGACCTTCCGGCGGACGCTGCGGAAGGCGGGCCTGGAGGAGCACGTGATCGCGGTGGTCGGGCGCAGCCCGCAGGTCGCGAAGGTGTGGGGCGGGGAGCTCGGGCTCGTGTTCATCGACGGCGGGCACACGGACGAGCACGCCACGAACGACTACGAGGGCTGGGCCCCCAGGGTCGCGGCCGGGGGCCTGCTCGTCATCCACGACGTGTTCCCCGACCCGGCGGACGGCGGCCAGGCTCCGTACCGGATCTATCTGCGGGCGCTGGAGTCCGGCGACTTCGAGGAGGTCTCGGTCACGGACTCGCTGCGGGTGCTGCGCCGGACCTCCTGAGGCCGGCCGGGCGTCACTTGCGCCAGAAGAGGTGGTGGGTGACGCCGCTCGGGCTGGGCACGACGTCCAGGTGGAAGCGGTCGGTGAGCTCCTCGGGCGTGTCCCACAGCCTGAGGCCGGTGCCGAGCTCCACCGGCGAGACGGCGATGTGGAGGGTGTCGACGAGGTCCGCGTCGAGGAACTCGCGGACCGTCGTCACGCCCCCGCCGAGGCGGACGTCCTTCCCGTCCGCCGCCTCCTTCGCCCGCTCCAGGGCGGTCGCCGGGTCGGCGTCGAGGAAGTGGAAGGTGGTGTCGGAGAGGGTGAAGCTCGGGCGCGGGTGGTGGGTGAGGACGAAGACGGGGGTGTGGAAGGGCGGCTCGTCGCCCCACCAGCCCTTCCACTCCTCGTCCTGCCAGGGGCCGCGCAGGGGGGCGAACTTGTTGCGGCCCATGATCTCCGCGCCGATGTGGTGAGAGAAGTCGCGGACGAGGTGGTCGTCGAGGCCCCGGGTGCCGCCGGGGTCGGTGCGGTTGGGCCAGCTCGCGGTCGCTCCCGCCCAGGCGAAGAGCCTGCCCGGGTCGACGTGGCCGAAGGGCCGCTCCAGGGTCTGGTCCTCGCCGGCGGCGATCCCGTCGGCGGAGACGCAGAAGTTCTGGACCTTCAGCAGCTGGGGCCCGGAGGGCTCGGGGGACGTGGGAGACATGGGGGCTCCTCCTCGCTCGGTCGTTCCGGAGTGATGACTGCCCGGACGGCGCGAACTCATCGCGGGGGTGCGCGTACCCTACGAGAAGGGGTTCAGTTGTAGTACTACGATCGGAGTGGTGTCCATGGCGAGGCGGAACGAGGAGCGGCGCGCCGCGCTCGTGGACGCGGCGATCGAGGTGCTGGCCCGCGAGGGCGCCCGGGGGCTGACCTTCCGGGCGGTGGACACCGAGGCCGGGGTGCCCACCGGGACCGCGTCCAACTACTTCGCCAACCGCGACGCCCTCCTCACCCAGGCCGGGGCCCGGGTCTACGAACGGCTCCGGCCCGACGAGGCGACGATGGAGGCGACGCGGACGGCGCCCCGGGACAAGGAGACGTACACGCGGATCATGCGGGAGCTGGTCGGGCGGGTCTCGTCCTTCCGGACCGGCTACCTCGCCCTGCTCGAACTGCGCCTGGAGGCCACCCGCCGGCCCGCCCTCCGCTCGATCCTGACCGAGCGGGTGCGGGCCGACGTCGAGGCCAACGTCGCCTTCCACGAGTCCTCCGGGCTGCCCGGCGACGCCACCTCCGTCAAGCTGCTCCTGCTCGCCCTCAACTGGCTGATCGTGGAGCAGCTCACGCTGCCCGACGTCTTCCCGGAGGAGGAGCGGGACGCGCTGGTGGCGGCGGCGGTGGACCGGATCGTGGACGGGTACTGAGCTCCGCGCCGGGGGCTCAGTACAGCAGCGAGGTGACGTAGAGGCAGTTGGTGTAGCTGTAGCCGGGCTCGATCTTCGCCTTGCTGGACTTGGTGTCGCCGGCCGAGGAGAGGCCGGAGCCGGCCCGCTTCTGGAGCAGGTGGTACGTCCCCGCCGGCAGCGAGATCGTCGCCTTCGGGTACTTCGAGGACGGGCCGGAGCAGGGCTTGAAGCCCCCGAGGGCGGTGTCGAGGCTGGTGTACTTGCGGCAGTCGCCGCAGGCCCGGATCGTGATCTTGCCGGTCACCGGGCCGGTGTAGAGGAGTTCGACCGTGTCCGGGGCGTCGTTGCTGATCACCATGGTCATGCGGGGGCCTCCGGGAGCCGTCGCCGGGGGCAGCTTCTTCCCGGCCTCCGGCTCCTCGTCGGCGATCTGCGCGGCGATGGCGACCGACCGGGCGTGGGCCGCCTGCGGGCTCTTCGGGTAGTCCTTGACGTACCGGTCCATGGTCGTCTCGGCGTCGGAGAAGTCCCCGTCGCGGAACTGCCGGGTGCCACAGGCGAAGACGCCCTTCTGGACGCCCCGGTCCGCGTCCGCGACCGCCCCGGCGAGCGCGTAGCCCTTCAGCGAGGTGGCGAAGGCCCGCTGGGTCTCCACCGTCTTGACGGCGGCGCACGGGTCGGAGGCGGTGCCGGCCGTCAGCGGGGCCGCCGCCTCGGTGAGGTCGCCGCCGACGAGCTTCTCGACCTCGGCCACGTGCGGCGACTTCGGGAACAGCGCGAGGAGTTCGGTGAAGGCCGCGTGGGCGGGCGCCGTCTCCGCGCGGCCGCGCTCCGCGCTCCCGCACTCGTACAGGGAGCGCGCCAGCGGCTCGTCCCACCGGGCCGCCCGGTCGCCGAGGACGGCCTCGTCCACGGTGTCCGGCAGGGAGCGCAGATGCTTGAGCGGATCGACCGCCAGGCAGTACTTCTTCTCCGTGTACGGCGCGGACACCGACGCGACGTACGCGTCGAGGCGGTCCGGTACGAGCTTCGCGGCACGGGAGCCGGGGTGTTCGAGCGCCAGCGCCTCGTAGGTGCCGAGCGCCTCCTCGTAGGAGGACTCGGCGAGGTCGAAGCGGACGCCGTCCTTGGACTTCACCACCGCGTCGGCGCCGGCGAGCCGGGCCAGCAGGGACTGCTGGAACGCCTCCTCGCGCGCCTCCTCCCGGGCCGCCCCGTAGGCGACGGTGCCGCCGGCCGGCGCGGCGAGCAGCACGACCGCGAGCGGCAGCGCGAGGCGCCGGGCGGTGACCCCGAGCGAGAGCCGGGCCCGCAGCCCGCGCCGGGCGCCGTCGGCGACGGCGGCGAGCAGCACGACGCCGTACCCCACGAGCACGCCCACGGGGACGCCGTCCGCGTCCGCCGGGAGCGCGAGCAGCAGCAGCGCGGCCGTGGCCGCCCAGCAGACCGCCGCGCCGATCCACTGCCGCAGCAGGACGTAACCGAGCCCGAGGCACGACAGGTTCAGCAGCCCCACCGCCACGGCCTGGAGCGGCCGCGCCTCCCCCTGCCCACCGGAACCCCCGGCCCACCCGGGCGCCTGCCCGTGCGGGCCGGCCTCGGGCCCCGTACCGAACCCGCCGGAGGGCGGCCCGAACCCGCCGGAGCCACCGGAGGCCGCCCCGGAACCGGAACCACCGGGGCCGGTGGACCCTGCCGAGCCGAAGGCACCGGCGGAACCGGCCGAGCCGGCGGACTCGGTGGACCCGGCGAACTCGGTGGAGCCCGCCGAGGCGGCGGAACCGGCGGATCCATCGGATCCGTCGGAACCGGCCGAGCCGGTGGATCCGGCCGAGCCGCCGTTCTGCGCCGGCGCCTCCCAGGGCGCCGGGCCGCCCGCCGGCGCCGGAGCGGCCAGCCGGAAGGAGCCCGTCGGCGTGGCACCCAGGGGCGCGGCGCCCTCGGCCGCGGCCTGCGCGGGCGTCGCGTCCGGAGGCGTCGCGTCCCTCGGCCCCGACTGCGCGGGCACCGCGTCCCGGGGTGTCGTGTCCCCGGCCGCGGCGTTCCCGGGCGTCACGCCCCCGGCCACCGCGTCCGGGGGCGTCGCGCCCGCCGGAACCCCCTGCGCGGGCACCACGCCCCCGGTCACCGCGTCCGCGGGTGTGACGCCCGGCACCCCCTGCGCGGGCGCCTCGCCCCCCGGTCTCGCGTCCTGGGGCGTGGGACGGGTCGGGCGGATGCGTACCGTCTCCCCGGAGGGGACGGACGACGTGTCGCCGGACTCCCCCGCGTTCGGCTCCCCCTTGCCCAGGTCCAGCCTGGGCGGCGCGCCCTGGGGACGCCTGTCGTTCGGTTCTTCCCCCACCGGTTCCCCCTCGTGGGTCCGGGCGCGGTGACACCCCCGCGCCACTCCGTACACCCAGCCTTCCCGGGTCGCCGACCGCGCGTCCACCGTTTTCCGGCCGCGTGACCGAGCCGGTACATCCGGTCCGCGGTTTCGTCCGGGGGAGGGCCTAGAGTCGCGGGGTGCCGTACGACCACAGGAACCCCGTGACCCGCTCCCTGCCCGCCGCCCTGGCCGTCCTCGTCTGCTCCGCCGCGCTCGCCGGCTGCGGCGCCGCCTCCGAGGCGGCGGAGGGCACCCGGGGGCCGGCCGCGGCGACCACGACGCCCGGCGAGAGCCGCACCCCGGAACCGTCCCGCACCCCCTCCCGCACCCCCGCGGCCGACGCCGCCCGGCCCCTCGCCGGCCGTACGGTCGTCGTCGACCCGGGGCACAACCCCGGGAATTTCCGGCACACGCGGGAGATCGACGAGAAGGTCGACATCGGGACGGCCCGCAAGGAGTGCGACACCACCGGGACCTCGACGAACGCGTCCGGGGGGAAGGCCGCGTACACGGAGGCCGCCTTCACGCTCGACGTGTCGCACCGGCTGAGGAAGCTCCTGGAGGCGCGCGGCGCCGAGGTGGTCCTGACGCACGACGCGGACCGGCCGTACGGGCCCTGCATCGACGAGCGGGCGCGGATCGGGAACGAGGCGGCGGCCGACGCCGTCGTCTCCGTCCACGCGGACGGCTCGGCCGTGGGGAACCGCGGCTTCCATGTGATCGTCCCCGCCGAGGTCCGTGAAGGATCGGCGGATACCGGCCCGATCGTCGCCCCGTCGCGTACGCTCGGCGAGCGCATCGCCGCCGCCTTCGCCCGGACGACCGGAACCTCCCCCGCCAACTACCTCGGCGGCGGGACCGGGTTGGACGTCCGGTCCGATCTCGGCGGGCTCAATCTCTCAACCGTGCCCAAGGTCTTCGTCGAATGCGGCAATATGCGTGATCCGAAGGACGCAGCGCTGCTGACGTCCGGGGCGTGGCGGCAGAAAGCGGCGCAGGGCATCGCCGACGGCATCGTGACCTACCTCCAGGGGTAGAACCCGCGAGCGATAGATTCGCTCCGTACGATGGGGCCGCCCCCGTGCCGAGAACCGGCGCCTGCCCGACGCGACGACGACCCGACGAAGGACTTCTTACGTGAATATCCGCTCCCTCACCCGAGGCGATGGCGTAGTGATCGGTGCTGCGGTGGTGCTGTTCATCGCCTCGTTCCTCGACATCGCCGGCTGCGCCGGGACGCCCGAAGAATGCTCGCGGTACTACACCAGCGTGAACTCGTGGGAGATCTCCTACCTGGGCTGGGGCTCCTTCTTCCTCGGCATCGCCGGCGCGGCGCTCGTCGTCGTCTCGCACGGCCTGCCGCAGCCCCGCAAGGTCGCGGGCCTGGAGCTCGGCCAGGTCGGCGCGGCCTTCACGGTCGCCTCGGCGTGGACCCTGCTCATGTGGATCTTCGAGGCGGAGAACGCCGGCGCCGGCCTGATCCTCGGCCTGATCGCCGCGCTCGTGCTGGCCGGTGCCGCCGTCGCCGCCCCGATGGTCCCCGCCCTCAAGGCCCCGCTCGTCGGCGCCCCGCGCCCGGTGGCCCCGCAGCCGTACGGCGCGCAGCCCGGCCAGCCGGGCGTCCAGGGCGGCGGCTACGGCTACCCGGGTGCCCAGCAGGGTCACCAGCCGTACCCGGCGCCGCAGGACGCCTCGCAGGGCGGTCAGCCGTTCGGCGGGCAGCCGCAGCCGGCCGCCGCGCAGCCGGCGCCGCAGCCCGAGCCGCAGGCCCAGGGCGGCGGGGACTTCACCCCGTTCTGGTTCGCCGTGCCGGTCGCCCGTCCGCTGTACGCGGAGGACGGCTCCGGTTCGCAGATCGCCGAACTGGCCCCCGGCACCTGGTACCTGGCCGTGGAGCAGCGCGGCCAGGCGCTGATCGCGCAGACGCAGGACGGGCGCCGCGGTGTCCTCCAGGACGCCACGGGCATCCAGCGCGGCTGATCCGCCCCGCTCCGCTTCACCCGCTCGTTTCGACGACGGCCCCCCGACCGGAACCCTTCCGGTCGGGGGGCCGTCGTCGTACAGTCCCCGGACCACCTTGATCTGACGCAGCGTCAGAAAGGAGTCCGGTCATGCGCCTGGGACTCGCGCTCGGCTACTGGGGCCGCGGCCCCTCCTCCGCCCACCTGGAGCTCGCCCGCGAGGCGGAGCGGCTCGGCTACGACTCGGTGTGGACGGCGGAGGCATGGGGCTCGGACGCCTTCACCGCGCTCACCTGGATCGCCGCGCACACCCGCAGGATCGGGCTCGGCACGGCGGTCGCGCAGATGGCGGCCCGCACCCCGACCGCGACCGCGATGCAGGCGCTGACCCTGGACCACCTGTCGGGCGGCCGGATGCGGCTCGGACTCGGGCTCTCGGGGCCGCAGGTGGTCGAGGGCTGGTACGGCCGGCCGTTCCCCCGCTCCCCGCTGACGGCGACCCGCGAGTACGTGGACGTGATCCGGCAGGTGCTGCGGCGGGAGGCGCCCGTGACCCTGGCGGGACGGCACTACTCCTTCCCGTACGCGGGCGAGGACGGCACCGGCCTCGGCAAGCCCCTCCGGCCGATCACCCACCCGCTCCGCGCGGACCTGCCGGTCCTGCTCGGCGCGGAGGGCCCCAAGAACATCGCGCAGACCCTGCGGATCGCCGACGGCTGGCTGCCGCTGTACTGGTCGCCCCGCCGCTTCCGCGAGGCGTACGCCCTCCCGGACCGCCTCCCGGACGGCTTCCTGGTCGCGCCGATGGTCCGCGCCCAGGTCTGCGACGACGTGCCGAAGGGCCTCCTGCCGGTGAAGGCCATGCTCGGCTTCTACATCGGCGGCATGGGCCACGCGACCCGCAACTTCCACGCCGACCTCATGGCCCGCATGGGGTACGGGGCCGAGGCCCGCCGCATCCAGGCCCTCTTCGCCGAGGGCCGCCGCGAGGAGGCCGTCCTCGCCGTCCCCGACGCCTTCGCCGACGAGATCTCCCTGGTCGGACCGAGGGAGCGGATCGCGGAACGGCTGGACGAGTGGCGCACCGGCCCGGTGACGGACCTCCTGGTCACGGCCCCGGACCCGGAGACCCTGCGCACGCTGGCGGAGCTGAACGGCTAACGGCCGGCCCGGGCGGCGGCCGTCTCGATGACCTCGTCCAGGATGTCGCGGGAGCGGACCAGGTCGGCGATCATCGCGTCGATGCGGGTCCGCTCGGCGGCCAGTTCGTCGACCAGCCGGGCCGTCGCGATCGCGCTCGGGCCGCCGTCCGCGTCGCGCATGCAGGGCAGCAGGTGGGCGATCTTGCGGCTGTTCAGGCCCGCCGCGTACAGCGCCTGGATGCGGATGACCCGGTCGACCGCCCACTCGCCGTAGCGGCGCTGGCCGCCCGGGGTGCGCTCGGAGCGCAGCAGGTCCTGGGTCTCGTAGTAGCGCAGCGAGCGCTCGCTGACGCCGCTGCGCCGGGCCAGTTCACCGATGCGCATCCGCCGTCTCACCTCCGGGAGAAGGGACTTGAACCTGACACTGGTGTCAACTCCTACGGTACCCGCATGACGAACACCACGGCGGCCTCCCGCCTCTTCGAGTCCACCACCCTCGGCCCCCTCGCCCTCCCCAACCGGCTGGTGATGCCGCCGCTGACCCGCAACCGCGCCTCCGCCGACGGCGTCCCCCGGCCCCTCATGGCCACCCACTACGCCCAGCGGGCCACCGCCGGCCTGATCATCGCCGAGGGGACCACGCCGAGCGCGGTCGGCCGGACGTACCCGAACATCCCGGGCATCCACAGCGACGCCCACGTGGCCGGCTGGCGCGCGGTCACCGACGCCGTACGGGCCGAGGGCGGGCGGATGTTCCTGCAGATCCAGCACGGCGGCCGGGTCGGCCACCCCGACAACAGCGGGCTCCGGCCGCTCGCGCCCTCGCCGGTCGCGCTGCCGGAGACCATCCACACCCCCGGCGGCCGGCAGGAGTCCGTGGTGCCCCGCGAGATGACCGCGGACGACATCCGCGAGACCGTCGCCGACTTCGCCGCCGCCGCGCGCCGGGCCGTCGACGCGGGCTTCGAGGGCGTCGAGGTGCACGCCGCCAACGGGCACCTCCTCCACCAGTTCCTGGCGAAGAACACCAACCGGCGGACGGACGCGTACGGCGGGCCGGTGGAGAACCGCGTCCGGTTCGTGGTCGAGGTCGTCCGGGCCGTCGTCGACGCGATCGGCGCCGACCGGGTCGGCGTGCGCATCTCGCCCGGGGTCACGGTCAACGGCGTCGACGAGGGCGGCGCGCGGGACACGGACGAGCTCTACGCGGCGCTCGTGCCCGCCCTCGCCGCCCTCGGTCCGGTCTATCTGCACGTGATCTTCGCCGATCCCGGGCAGCCGCTGTACCGGCGGATCCGCGCCGCCTGGCCGAACACGCTGATCGCCAACCCGGTCCTCGGCTTCGGCGGCCCCCTCCCGGCCGACGGCGGGAAGGCCGCGGGCGAGCGGCTCCTGGAGGCCGGGGCGGACCTGGTCTCGCTGGGCCGCGCCTTCCTCGCCAACCCCGACCTCGTCGAACGGCTCCGCACCGGCGCGCCGCTCAACCCGCTGCGGGAGACGAACTGGATGTACTCCGGCGACGAGGCCGGGTACAACGACTACCCGACCCTCGCCGAGTCCGGCGCCCTCGTGTGACGGGGGATCAGCCGCCGCTGAGCTGGGAGGCCGAGGGGATCTTGTCGACGACCTCGGCCCCGGCGGACTTCCCGGCGTCCTTGATGCCGTTGACGACCCCCTCCAGGCCGCCGAGGTCCGCCGCGTCGAACTCGCCCTTGCGGAGCTTCGTCCCGAGGTCCTTGAGGGAGTCGATGCCCGCGGTGAGCGGGGCCACCGCCTTGGAGAGCAGCGGGTCGCCCTTCGCGTTGTTCACCGCCGCCTTCAGGCGGTTGTACGTGAACGCGCCCGCGAGCCCCGCCTTCACCAGGGCGACGGTGCGCCCGTCCGCGCCCTTCTTGAACTTCCCCGCCCTGTAGGGCTTCACGATCCACTGGTAGGTGGCGCCGGCCGCGAGCCCGGCGTTCGCCACGAACCGGGTCTTCGCCAGCTTCTGCTGCTCGAAGGTGCCCGACGCCGAGGGGGTGGCGGCCGTGGTCACACTGGCGTCGGTGTCGGCCCCGCACGCGGCCGTGCCGAGCAGCAGGCTGCAGGACAGCAGCAGCGCGGCGGCCCCACGACGAAGACTTCTGGGCACGGCGGACCTCCCTGGGACTGGTTCCCGCCAGCCTCGCCCGGCTCCCGGCGGGCCGCCATCGGGGCGGCCCGTCCGGGTGTCGACGCCGGTGGGCCGACGCCGGTGGTCCGGCGTCGGCGGGTCGCCTCCGGGTCAGTCGCCGCAGCAGTCCGGGGCCAGGCCCGTCGGGAGGGTCTCGCCGCCGAAGACGGCGACGGTCGCCTGTTCGCCGCCGAGGGCGGCGACGGCCAGCAGGAGGGACCCCGCCGTCCAGGTGGTCTGCTCCTCGGGCCAGAGCGCCGGCTCGCGGCCGTCCTCGCCCTCGAACACGTACCCCGTCCAGTACAGGCCGTTCGCGGCCCGCAGGTGGCCGATGGACTGGAGGATGTCGAGGGCCCGGTCGGACTCCCCCGTCGCCCAGAGGGCGAGGGCGAGCTCGCAGCTCTCGCCGCCGGTCACCCACGGGTTGGGGACGACGCAGCGGACGCCGAGGCCGGGGACCACGAACTCGTCCCAGCGCTCGTCGATGCGGGCCTTCGCCTCGGCGCCGGTGACCGCGCCGCCGAGGACCGGGTAGTACCAGTCCATCGAGTAGCGCGACTTGTCGAGGAAGCGCTCCGGGTGGCGGCGGATCGCGTGCGCCAGGGCGCCGGCCGCCAGCTCCCAGTCCGGCTGCGGCTCCTCGCGGGCCTCGGCGATCGCCAGGGCGCAGCGCAGGGCGTGGTGGACGGAGGAGGAGCCGGTGAGGAGGGCGTCGGTGACGGGGGTGCCGTCGGGCTCGCGCTTCCAGCCGATCTGGCCGCCGGGCAGCTGGAGCCGGAGGACGAACTCGACCGCCGCGTAGACGGTCGGCCACATCCGGTCGAGGAAGGCGTCGTCGCCGGTCGACAGGTAGTGGTGCCAGGCGCCGACGGCGACGTACGCGGTGAAGTTGGACTCCTTGCCGCGGTCGGTGACGTCGTCCGGGTCGCCGTCCCGGTAGGCCGCGTACCAGGAGCCGTCGGGGTTCTGGTGCCGGGCGAGCCAGGCGTAGGCGCGGGCCGCGGCCTCGTGCTCGCCGGCCGTGTCCAGGGCCATGGCGGCCTCGGTGTGGTCCCACGGGTCCAGGTGGTGGCCGCGGAACCACGGGATGGCGCCGTCCTCGCGCTGGACGGCGAGGATGCCCGCGACCGTCCCGGCGGCCTGCTCGGCGGTGAGGACCCCGGGCAGGACCAGGTGTTCCGCTATCCGCTCGGGGCTCACGCCTCCGCCTTCGGGAGGTGGGGCTTGGTGGCGTACGCGACGAAGCTCTTGCCGACGACCGGGTTGAGCAGCTGCTCGGCGACCCGGGTCAGGGCGGGCTTCTTCATGATGTCCCAGACCAGGAGCTTGTGGTAGGCGCGCACCGGCAGCGCCTTGTCGTTGTCGACGCCGAAGGCGCACTTCAGCCACCAGTACGGCGCGTGCAGCGCGTGCGCGTGGTGGGTGCCGTACGGCTTCAGGCCCGCCTGGCGGATCTTGGCGAGCAGCTCGTCCGCCTTGTAGATGCGGATGTGGCCGCCCTCGACCTCGTGGTACTCGTCGGAGAGCGCCCAGCAGACCTTCTCGGGGCCGTAGCGGGGGACGGTGATCGCGATCCGGCCGCCGGGCTTGAGGACGCGCACCATCTCGGCGAGGACGCCCTTGTCGTCCGGGATGTGCTCCATGACCTCGGAGATGATGACGACGTCGAAGGACTCGTCGGGGAACGGCAGGTTGAGCGCGTCGCCCTCCATCGCGGTGGCCGTCGCGCCGGCCGGCGCCTCACCGGCCTCCTTCATGGCCGCGAACCACTTGGCGACCTCGCGGATCTCCTCGCCGTTCTGGTCGAGCGCCACGACCTGCGCACCGCGCCGGTAGCACTCGAAGGCATGCCGCCCCCCGCCACAGCCCAGATCGAGCACGCGGTCGCCGGGGGCGAGCGGGAAGCGGGTGAAGTCGACGGTCAGCACGGGGTCTGCCTTTCGGAGTTGACGAGGGTTGTGGGCAGGCGTTCCTCCCCCGGAGGGGGTGCCCCCGGGCGGGAACGGGTGGGCACCACCCACCCACCGGGCCGCACCCGGCACGCGAAGCTGGACGTCACCGGCGCACTCCGGCGCCCCGCACGGCAAGCGCCTCCCGGTACAGCTCCGCCGTGCCCTGCGCGGCCCGCGCCCAGGTGAACCGTTCCAGGACCCGCGCCCGCCCGGCGGAGCCGAGCCGGGCCCGCAGCTCGGCGTCGCCCAGCACCCGCCCGAGCGCCGCGGCCAGCGCCCCCGCGTCGCCGGTCGGCACCGCGAGGCAGGTCTCGCCGTCGGGGCCCGCGACCTCCGGGATCGCCCCGCCGGTCGTGGCGACCAGCGGCGTGCCCGTGGCCATGCCCTCCGCCGCCGGCAGCGAGAAGCCCTCGTACAGGGACGGCACGCAGGCGACCTCGGCGGACCGGTAGAGGTCGACGAGCTCGGAGTCGCTGATGCCCTTCACGAAGCGGACGGCGCCGTCGAGCCCGTACCGCTCGATCGCCTGGGCGACCGGCCCGTCCTCGGCGCGCTTGCCGACGACGACGAGGTGCGCCTCGGGCCGCTCGGTGCGCAGCTTGGCGAGCGCCTCGATCAGGAAGACGAGGCCCTTGAGGGGGACGTCGGCGCTGGAGGTGGTGACGATCCGGCCGGGGACCTCGGCGACCGAGGGGTCCGGGGACCACAGCTCGGTGTCGGCGCCGATGTGCACGACCCGGATGCGGTCCTCGCGGACGCCGAGGTGCTCGACGATCTCGTCGCGGGAGGTGCCGGAGACGGTGAGGACGGACGGCAGCCGGCGGGCGACCCGCTTCTGCATGCGGGTGAAGCCGTACCAGCGGCGGACGGAGGCGCGGCGCTTCCAGTCGGCGGCGGCGTCGAGCTCCAGCTGCCGGTCGACGGTGATGGGGTGGTGGATCGTGGTGACCAGCGGGGCGCCGAGCGCGCGGGGGCCGCCGAGGAGGCCGTACCCGAGGGTCTGGTTGTCGTGGATCACGTCGAAGTCGCCGCGGCGGGCGGCGAGGGTGCGGCGGGCGCGCAGCGAGAAGGTCAGCGGCTCGGGGAAGCCGCCGGTCCACATGGTGGCGACCTCCAGGCCGTCGATCCAGTCCCGGTACTCCTCGCGCTTCGGCGTCCGGAAGGGGTCGGGCTGGCGGTAGAGGTCGAGGCTGGCGATCTCGCTGAGCGTGACGCCCTCGTCGAGCGTCGGGTACGGCTGGGAGCCGAAGACCTCGACGGTGTGGCCCAGCCGGGCCAGTTCGCGGGAGAGGTGGCGGACGTAGACGCCCTGGCCTCCGCAGAAAGGGTTGCCCTTGTACGTGAGGAGAGCGATCCGCAACGGACCGTCACCGGACGGGGCGGCGCCCTGCCGGGGGCTTGCCTGTATGGCCTCAGCGGTCATGCGCGACCCCCTTCGAGCGTGCGTTTCGCGCGAGCGTAACCGCTCGCGCTAAGGTAGAACAAGTTACAGACTTGATCGTTCCCGACCCCTCCCGGCTGCCCGGGAGGCACAGAATCTACCGGCAGGTAGCTTCGGTGTGAGCGTCGGAACAGGTGATTCGCGCCACCCGGCCGCGGAGGTTCGCGCCACGGCCGTCCTCCGCCATACTGGCGCTCCCCACCGCACGGAACGGGACCCCGATGACCGCAGAGAGCAGAGCGGACCACCGCCCCTCCGCCACACCGCCGCTGACGGAGCGTCAGGAGGCGCGGCGGCGCCGCATCCTGGACGCCAGCGCCCGGCTCGCCGCCCGCGGCGGCTTCGACGCGGTGCAGATGCGGGAGGTCGCGGAGGCGGCCGGGGTCGCCCTCGGCACCCTGTACCGCTACTTCCCGTCCAAGATCCACCTGCTCGTGGCGACCATGCAGGACCAGCTCCAGCACATGCACACCACGCTCCGGAAGCGGCCCCCGGCGGGCGCCGCCCCGGCCGAGCGGGTCGCGGAGACCCTGATGCGGGCCTTCCGCGCGCTGCAGCGCGAGCCGCAGCTCGCCGACGCGATGGTCAGGGCGCTGACCTTCGCCGACCGCAGCGTCAGCCCCGAGGTCGACACGGTCTCCCGGCTGACGACCGCGATCATCCTGGACGCGATGGGCGCGGAGCAGCCGACGCCCCAGCAGCTGTCGGCCGTCCGCGTCATCGAGCACACCTGGCACTCGGCGCTCATCACCTGGCTGTCGGGGCGCGCCTCGATCGCCCAGGTGAAGATCGACATCGAGACGGTCTGCCGTCTGATCGACCTGACGGCCCCGGACCGCGCCCGCGCCGCCGCGCGTCAGTGACCGGCCTCCTCGCCGGACAGGAGGTCGATCTCCCGCTCGGTGAACTGCTGCATGCACGCGTCCTCCGTGGCGTTGAAGGAGACCATGTCCGCGCCCAGCGTCCGTGAGGGCATGTGCCGGGCGAAGAGCGTCCATCCGTCCTTCTTGAGGACGACCTGCGTCAGGGGCCCGTCGTCCCCGCCGACCGGCAGCGCCTTCCGTTCCCCGGACCCGGCCCAGCCCTTCCCCGCCAGCGCGGTCAGGGCCTTGTCGTACTTCCCGAGCGAGCCGTCCACGGCGGGGCCGACGTACTGCCAGCCGGCGGCGCACGGGGCGGCCCGCCGCGCGATCCGGTCCCGCTCCGTCGCCGGCGCCGCCGTGCCGGTCGCCTCCCCCGGCCCCGGCAGCTCCGACTCCGGCAGCCCCGCGGCGGCGACGGCCGTACGGATCTCGGCCCGGGCGGCCTCCCGGCCGAAGGCGGGCGCGTCCGCGGCGGCCTGGCATCCGGTGACGAGGTGCGCGAGCACCACCGTCAGGGCCGCCGCGGCGGCCCGTCTCTTCCCCTGCACGTGCGTTTCCTCCCCGGGTCGCGGGGCCGTTCGCCCCGTGATCAGGGGAGGAGTGTGGCACGGCGCGCCGGCGGCCTAGTCCTCCGGCGGGTAGACCGGTTCCCCGCCGTCGGCGAGGGTGATGAGGATGGCCTCCACCGGGCAGCCCTCGGCCGCCGCGAGGATCCGTTCGCCCGCGTCGGCCTCCGGGTGGACCGGGTGGGACTGGCGGGCGGTGTCGAGGCGGAAGCCGTGCGGGGCGTGGTTCACGCACATGCCGGAGCCGATGCAGACGGCCCGGTCGACCTCCACGTGCCAGCGGTCGCCCATCAGTTGTCCCCGTACCCGGCGGGCAGGTGGATCATCTTGTGCTCCAGGTACTCCCCGAAGCCCTCGGGGCCGAACTCGCGGCCCACACCGGAGTTCTTGTAGCCGCCGAAGGGGCCGAGCATGTCGAGGCTGAAGGTGTTGACGTTGAAGGTGCCGGTGCGCACCCGGCGGGCGAAGTCCAGGCCGTGCTCGACGTCGCCGGTCCAGACGCTGCCGCTGAGCCCGAAGTCGGAGTCGTTCGCGATCCGCAGGGCCTCGGCCTCGTCCCCGTACGGCAGGAGACAGATCACCGGGCCGAAGATCTCCTCGCGGGCGATCCGCATCGCGTTGTCGACGTCCCCGAAGAGGGTCGGCTCGACGTACCAGCCCCGGTCGAGGCCCTCCGGGCGGCCGCCGCCGGTGAGGAGCTTGGCGCCCTCCGCCTGCCCGATGCCGATGTAGTCGAGGGAGCGCTGCTGCTGGCGGCGGGCGACGAGCGGGCCGAGCTGGGTGGCGGGGTCGAGCGGGTCGCCGACGACGAGGGCGGAGGCCGCCGCGGAGAACGCCTCGGCGTACTCCGCGTACCGGGAGCGGGGGGCGAGGATCCGGGTCTGGGCCACGCACGCCTGGCCGTTGTTCATCCAGGCGGCCGGGACGATCCCGGCGACGGCGGTCGCCACGTCGGCGTCCGGGAGGATCACCGCCGCCGACTTGCCGCCGAGTTCGAGGGTGACGCGGGTGAGGTTGCGGGAGGCGACCTCCATCACGCGCTTGCCGGCGGCGACCGAGCCGGTGAAGGAGACCTTGTCGACGCCGGGGTGCCCGACCAGGTACTCGCTGACCTCGCGGTCGGCGGGCAGGATCGAGAGGACGCCCTCGGGCAGCCCGGCCTCGGCGGCGATCTCGCCGAGGAGGTACGCGTCGAGCGGCGACTCCGGCGAGGGCTTGAGGACCACGGTGCAGCCGGCGAGCAGCGCCGGGCCCAGCTTGGCGGCGGCGGTGAACTGCGGCACGTTCCACGGCACGACGGCCGCGACCACGCCGACCGGCTCGCGCCGCACGAGCAGCGGGCCGAGGACCCCGGCGCGCCGCTCCTCGAAGACGAAGTCCCGGGCGACGGTGATCGCCGAGTCCCACACCATCATCGCGCCGAGCGCCTGGGCGAGGACGGACCAGGAGTACGGGGAGCCGTTCTGCGCGCTGACCGCGCGGGCGATCTCCTCGTGCCGGACGGCGATGGCGTCCTTGATCCGGGAGACGACCTCGATCCGCTCCGCCAGGCTCGTCCGCGGCCAGGGCCCCTCGTCGAAGGCCCGCCGGGCCACCGCGACCGCCCGGTCGACGTCGGCGCGCGAGGCGTGCGGGACGCGTCCGATGACCTCCTCGGTGTGCGGGGAGATCACCTCGATGGAGGCGTCGCCGAGCGGGTCGGTCAACTCCCCGCCGATGAACAGCTTTCCGTGCTCCACAAGCTCGCTCATGCCGGTCGCCTCCCGGGGGTATCTGACGGTGCCTCAGAACTGATATCAGTTCTAGTTATAGTGGGCAATGGTCGTACCGGTACGCAGAGACGAGGGCGCTCATGACGCAGGTGACCGAGCACGGCGGCGGCGTCTGGTCGCTGCGGGTGCCCATCCCGGACAACCCGCTGGGCCACACCCTCGTCCACGTCCTCGACACCGGCCGCGGGCCGGTCCTCGTCGACACCGGCTGGGACGACCCCGAGTCCTGGAGCGAACTGAACGACGGGCTGGGGGCACTCGGGATCACGGCGGGCGACGTCCACGGGGTCGTCATCACCCACCACCACCCCGACCACCACGGACTCTCCGGCCGGGTCCGGGAGGAGTCCGGGGCCTGGATCGCCATGCACGCCGCCGACACCGCCGTCGTCCGCCGCACCCGCGAGTCCGACCCCGGCACCTGGCTCGACTACCTCGCCCGCAAGCTCGCCGCCGCCGGCGCCCCCGAGGACCACCTCGCGCCGCTGCGCGCCGCCCGCTCCGGGGGCCGGATGCGCACCCTGCCCGGCCTCGGCGCCGCCCTCCCCGACCGGGAGATCGTCCCCGGCGAGCTCCTCGACCTCGCCGGGCGGCGGCTCCGCGCCGTCTGGACCCCCGGCCACACCCCCGGCCACGTCTGCCTCCACCTGGAGGAGGAACACCCCGCGGGGCTCCCCGGCCACGGCCGGCTCTTCTCCGGCGACCACCTCCTCCCCGGGATCTCCCCGCACATCGGCCTGTACGAGGACCCCGACGACTCCCCCAAGCTCTCGGCTGCGCTCGAGCAGGGGGTACCCCCATCGGTGACGGATCCTCTGGGCGACTACCTGGACTCCCTGGAGCGGATCGGGCGGCTCGGCGTCGCCGAGGTCCTCCCCGCCCACCAGCACGCCTTCCCCGACGCCGCCCAGCGGGTCCGCGAACTCCTCGACCACCACGAGGACCGGCTCGCCGGCCTCCTCGCCCTCCTCACCACCCCCCTCACCCCCTGGCAGCTCGCCGAGCGCATGGAGTGGAACCGTCCCTGGGACCGCATCCCGTACGGCTCCCGCAACATCGCCGTCAGCGAGGCCGAGGCCCACATCCGGCGGCTCGTGAAGCTGGGCCGCGCGGAGGCCATGACGGGGACGGAGCCGGTGGCGTACGTGGCGGTGTGACGCGGCTCGCACGCCCGGGGCGGCGGTCCCGGGGGCCGGTACAGTGGCCCGGTCGTCTTCATGCCCGAGCAGGGGAAAGCCGGTGCGAATCCGGCGCTGACCCGCAACCGTGAGCCGCTCGACAGAGCAGCGAGCCGGAACGCCCTGCCCCGGGACGTGAGCGCCGGCACCGTCGAGGAATACGGCGCCGGACGCGGGCCCCGCGCGGGCGCCGGTGTCCGGTGCCCGCACGAGAGGCAACCATGATCAGCGTCCGTCGCGCCGCCGCCGCGCTCACCGCAGCGGCAGCCGTGCTCAGCACCGCCGCGACCGGCACGGCCTCCGCCGCGCCCTCTCCCAGCGCCTCCGCCGCCGCGCTCCCGCCCGGCCTGTACGGCACGAGCGACCCGACGTACGACGGCGTCTGGCGGCAGTCGCTCGCCTTCCTCGCCCAGCGCGCCACCGGCTACCAGCCCGCCGACCAGGCCGTCGACTGGCTGCTCGGCCAGCAGTGCGCGGACGGCTCCTTCGCCTCGTACCGCGCGGACACCACCAAGCCCTGCGACGACAAGACGATGCGGGACTCCAACGCCACCGCCGTCGCCCTCCAGGCGCTCGGCGCGGTCCGCCGCGAGGCCGCCGACCCGACGAAGATCGACACCGCGGTCAAGTCCGGCTACGGCTGGCTGCGCGGCGTGCAGAACAAGGACGGCGGCTGGAGCTACACCCCCGGCGGCCCCAGCGACGCCAACTCCACCTCGATCGTCGTCAGCGCGCTCGCCGCCTCGGGCGTCAAGCCCGGCTCGTACACCTCCGCCGAGGGCCGCACCCCCTACGACGCGCTGCTCGCGCTCGCGCTGCCCTGCTCCGAAGAGGAGGGGCCGGGCGCCTTCGCGTACCAGCCCGACAAGGAGGGCGCGCTCGCCGCCAACGCGGACGCGACCGCCGCCGCCACCCTCGCCGGCCTCGGCAAGGGCATCACCGCCGTCAAGGCCACCCCGCCGCAGGCCCCGACCTGCGTCGACCTCTCCGAGCCGACCGTCGAGCGCGCCGCCCTCAACGGCGCCTCCTACCTCGCCAAGTCGCTCGTGCAGACCGGCCACCTGACCACCCCGCCGCTGCCCGGCGCCACCGAGACCGAGCCGAAGCCGGACTTCGGCAACACCGCCGACGCCGTCGTCGCCCTCGCCGCCGCCGGCACCGCCCGCCTCGCCGAGCCCGCGCTCCAGTGGCTGGAGCAGAACGCCGCCCCCTGGGCGAAGCAGTCCGGCCCCGCCGCCTACGCGCAGCTGATCCTCGCCGCGCGGGCGATGGAGGCCGACCCCCGCGAGTTCGGCAAGGTCGACCTGGTCGAGGCGCTCAACGCGACCGGCCCCGCCCCGAAGACCCCCGACACCTCCGCCGCCTCCACCGAGGACGAGGACGAGGACTCGTTCCTCGGCTTCGACGTCTGGTGGATCATCGGCATCGGCATGGTCGCCGGCGTCGGCATCGGCTTCCTCCTGAGCGGCCGCAAGAAGTGACCCTCCGGAGGAAGACCACCGGCGCGGCGGCGTGCGCCGCCGCCGGGCTGCTGCTCGCCCTCGGCGCGGCGGCCCCGGCGCAGGCGGCCGGCTACCGGTACTGGTCGTTCTGGGAGTCCGACGCCGGGAAGTGGACGTACGCCACCGAGGGCCCGGCCACCGCCCGGCCCGCCGACGGCGCCGCCATCGGCTTCCGCTTCGCGCTCAGCGAGGATTCCGCCGACGCGGCGAAGCCGACCGCCGCGCCCGACTTCGCCGCGGTCTGCGCCGACGTCGAGCAGACGCCCGGCACCAAGCGGGTCGCGGTCGTCGTCGACTTCGGCACCCCGAAGGACGCCCCCGCAGGCGAGACCCCGCCGAAGGCCGCCCCGACGACCGGCTGCGCCCGGATCGACGGGAAGGGCACGGCCGCGGACGCCCTCGCCGCCGTCGCCAAACCGCTCCGCTACGACAGCTCCGCGATGCTGTGCGGCATCGCCGGCTACCCGGAGAAGGGCTGCGGCGAGGCGGTCGCCTCCGCGGCCCCTCCGACCGGATCGGCCACCGCCGCCACCGCCACCGCCGCAGAGAAGAACGACGGCGGGGACGGCCCGTCCCTCGGCCTCCTCGTCGGCGGCGGAGCCGTCCTCGCGCTCGGCGGCGCGGCCGTCTGGAAGTCCCGCCGCCGCGCATGACCCGGGCCACGTCCGTCACCCCCGGCCCGCCGGGGCGCCTCCTGGCGCCCGTGGCGGACCGGGGCAACGTGCTGCACCCCGGCGCCTGGTGGCTGTGGGCCCTCGGCCTCGCCGTCGCCGCCTCCCGGACGACGAACCCGCTGCTGCTCGGGCTGATCGTCGCGGTCGCCGGATACGTGGTGGCGGCGCGCCGGACGGACGCGCCGTGGGCCCGCTCGTACGGCGCCTTCGTGAAGCTCGGCCTGTTCGTCGTCGCCCTGCGGATCGTCTTCTCGCTGGTCCTGGGCTCCCCCATCCCCGGTGAGCACGAACTGTTCACCCTCCCCGAGCTGCCCCTCCCCGACTGGGCGCAGGGCATCCGCGTCGGCGGCCGGGTCACCGCCGAACAACTCGTCTTCGCCCTCTACGACGGCCTCAAACTGGCCGCCCTGCTGATCTGCGTGGGCGCGGCGAACGCGCTCGCCAACCCGGCGCGGCTGCTCAAGTCGCTGCCGGGGGCGCTGTACGAGGCCGGGGTCGCGGTCGTCGTGGCGATGACCTTCGCGCCGAACCTGGTCGCCGACGTGGTCCGGCTGCGCACCGCGCGACGGCTGCGCGGCCGGCCCACGGGCGGGGTGCGGGCGGTCCTCCAGATCGGCCTGCCGGTCCTGGAGGGCGCGCTCGAACGGTCGGTCGCCGTGGCCGCGTCGATGGACGCGCGCGGATACGGGCGCACCGCCCAGGTCCCGCCGGGCGTCCGCCGCACCACGAACGTGCTCACGCTCGGCGGTCTGCTCGGCGTCTGCGCCGGCTCGTACGGCCTGCTGGCCGCGCAGGGCGCCGGATACGGGCTCCCGCTGCTCGCCGTCGGCCTCGCCGCGGCCGTCGCGGGGCTGCGCCTCGGCGGCCGGCGCACCCTGCGCACCCGCTACCGCCCCGACCGCTTCGGCCCCCGCTCCTGGCTGGTCGCCGCGTCCGGCATCGCGGTGGCGGCCCTGATGATCCACGCGAACGCGTACGCGCCGGACGCCCTCCACCCCGGGGTCGTCCCCCTGATCGCCCCCGAGCTGCCGCTCTGGCCCGCCCTGTCGGTCCTGCCCGGCCTGCTGCCCGCCGTCATCGCCCCCGTACCGCCCGCCCGTACCGCCGTCCGCGAGGAGCCGTCCGCGTGATCCGTTTCGAGAACGTCTCGGTGACGTACGAGGACGCCGCCGGGCCCACCCTGCGGGACGTCGACCTCGTGGTGCCGGAGGGGGAGCTGGTGCTGCTCGTCGGGCCCTCGGGGGTCGGCAAGTCGACGCTGCTCGGCGCGGTGTCCGGGCTCGTCCCCCACTTCACCGGCGGGACGCTGCGGGGCCGGGTGACGGTGGACGGCCGGGACACCCGGACCCACCACCCGCGCGAGCTGGCCGACCTCGTCGGGACCGTCGGGCAGGACCCGCTCGCCCACTTCGTCACCGACACCGTGGAGGACGAGCTCGCCTACGGCATGGAGTCCCTGGGCCTCGCCCCCGCCGTGATGCGGCGGCGCGTCGAGGAGACCCTGGACCTGCTGGGCCTCGCGGACCTCCGCGACCGGCCCATCGCCACGCTCTCCGGCGGCCAGCAGCAGCGGGTCGCCATCGGGTCCGTCCTGACCACGCACCCCAAGGTCCTCGTGCTCGACGAGCCGACGTCCGCGCTCGACCCCTCGGCGGCGGAGGACGTCCTCGCGGTCCTCCAGCGGCTCGTCCACGACCTCGGCACGACCGTCCTCATGGCGGAGCACCGCCTGGAGCGGGTCGTCCAGTACGCCGACCGCGTCCTCCTCCTGCCGGAGGCCGTACTCGGCACCCCGGCGGAGATCATGGCCGTCTCCCCCGTCCACCCCCCCGTGGTCGCCCTCGGCCGCCTCGCCGGGTGGAACCCGCTGCCGCTGACGGTGCGGGACGCGCGCCGCAGGTCGGACGAGCTGAAGGCGCGGCTGGGCGAGCGGCGGGAGGAGCGGGCGGAGAAGCGTGCGGCGGGCCGTGACCCTGCGGGGCTTCTCCCCCACCCCGCCCCTTCCCGGAACCGTGGCTCCGCCCCGGACCCCGTACGGCCTTCGGCCGTGTCCTCGAACGCCGGACGGGCTGAAACCGGGACTGAGCCCCCGAATCCAGTCCCGCCGGCGTTCGAGGCGCGGGGGTCCGGGGGCGGAGCCCCTGGTTTCGGGAAGGGGCGGGGTGGGGGGAGGTTTCTGTTCCGGCGGCGGAGCGTGCCCGCCCCCGTGCCCTCCGCCGCGCCGCAGGCACTCGTGGACGTCGACCGCCTCGCGGTCCGCCGCGGCCGCGTCGAGGCCCTGCGAAGGGTCGACCTGCGCGTCGCCCGCGGCGAGACCGTCGCGCTCATGGGCCGCAACGGAGCCGGAAAGTCCACCCTCCTCTCCACGCTCGTCGGCATGATCGCCCCCACCTCCGGCACCGTCCGCGTCTCCGGGCTCGTCCCGCACACGACCGAGCCCCGCACCCTCATCCGGCAGGTGGGCCTGGTCCCGCAGGAGCCGAGGGACCTGCTGTACGCGGAGACCGTCGGCGACGAGTGCGCGGCCGCCGACGCGGACGCGGCCGCGCCGCCCGGGACCTGCCGGGCGCTCGTGGCGGAGCTCGTACCGGGGGTGGCGGACGCGGCCCACCCGCGCGACCTGTCCGAGGGGCAGCGGCTCGCACTCGCGCTCGCCGTGGTGCTGACGGCCGCACCTCCGCTGGTGCTGCTCGACGAACCGACCCGCGGTCTGGACTACGCCGCGAAGGCCCGGCTCGTGACCCGGCTGCGGGCGCTCGCCGCCGACGGGCACGCGATCGTCCTCGCCACGCACGACGTGGAGCTCGCGGCGGAGCTGGCGGACCGGGTGGTGATCGTCGCCGGCGGCGAGGTCGTCGCGGACGGCCCGACGGCCGAGGTCGTCGTCTCGTCCCCCGCCTTCGCCCCGCAGGTCGCGAAGATCCTGGCCCCGGAGCCGTGGCTCACGGTCGAGCAGGTGGAGGAGGCGCTCCGCCCGTGAGGACGCATCCGATCCGCCTCGGGCCGCGCTCCGTCGCCGCCCTCGTCCTCGTCTCCCTCGTCGGTCTGGCGGGCATCGGCTGGCCGCTCTTCGCGGACGCCGGCTCCGCCGTCACCGACCACGCCGCCGACGCGCCGTGGCTCTTCGCGCTGATCCTCCCCCTCCTCATCGCCGTCGTCGTGGCGACGATCGCGGACTGCGGGATGGACGCGAAGGCGGTCGCGATGCTGGGGGTGCTCGCCGCCGTGGGGGCGGCGCTGCGCCCGCTGGGCGCGGGCACGGCCGGCCTGGAGCCGATGTTCTTCCTGATGGTGCTGAGCGGCCGCGTCCTCGGCCCGGGCTTCGGCTTCGTCCTGGGCGCGGTGACGATGTTCGCCTCGGCGCTGCTCACGGGCGGCGTCGGGCCGTGGATGCCGACGCAGATGCTGGCGATGGGCTGGTTCGCGATGGGCGCGGGCCTGCTGCCCGCGGGCGTCCGGGGCCGGCGGGAGCGGCTGATGCTGGCCGCGTACGGCTTCGTGGCGGCGTTCGCGTACGGCACGGTCACCAATCTGTACGGCTGGGTGACCGTCGGCGGCCTCGGTCAGGGGATCTCCTTCGTCCCGGGGGCCCCGGCGGCCGAGAACCTGGTCCGCTTCCTCGCGTACGTGCTGGCCACCTCCCTCGGCTGGGACCTGGGCCGGGCCGCGCTCACCGTGGTCCTGACGCTCACGGTCGGCGGACCGCTGCTGCGGGCGCTGCGCAGGGCCACCCGGCGGGCGAACTTCGAGGCCCAGGTCACATTCGAGGGGCCGGAGAAGGGGCCTGCGGGTGAGGCGCCTCATAGGACCCACGTCACGTACGACCGGGCATAGTAGAACCGGACGAGGCGCACAAAACGCCCGTTAGCGCCTTTGACCTGCGAAAACACCCCACCCCCCGAGCGGGGTCCCGCCCGCCGGAGTCCGAACCTTCCTCGTACTGGGGGGCGTTGCGCCGACCCCCGGGGATTTGTTTCTGTAGTGGACGTCGCCAGGCAGCAGGTACTCGGCTCAGCGCAAGCGAAACGCTCAGCGAGAGCGAGGCACCGCGGCAGGCCGGTTCCCCCCAGTCCCCGGGTCCCCCGGGCTCTGGTTCCGGCATGCCTGAAGCGGCCGGAAACGGCCGTGACGCCCGGCACAGCCACAGTCCCCGACGTTAGGTAGACGTTTTGTTCCGCTCGATCACCACTCGCGCCGCTGCCCGCAAGAAGTCCTTCGCCGCCACCGCAGCCGTGCTGCTCGGCGCCTCGGGTGCGGTGCTCGGCACGACGGGCACGGCCTCGGCCGCCAGCCCGCAGGAGCTCGCCCGCGACATCGTCCCCGCCTCGCAGTACTCCGCCTTCAGCAAGATCGTCTCGCACGAGTCCGGCTGGAACTTCAAGGCCACCAACTCCTCCTCCGGCGCCTACGGCCTGGTCCAGGCCCTGCCCGGCTCGAAGATGGCCTCGGCCGGTTCCGACTGGAAGACCAACCCGGCCACCCAGATCAAGTGGGGCCTGAACTACATGAACGAGCGCTACGGCTCCCCGAACGCCGCCTGGGCGTTCTGGCAGGCCAACGGCTGGTACTAAGAGTCACCACGCCGCCCCGCGCACACCGCAAGGCCCCGCCCTCCTCTCGGAGGGGCGGGGCCTGCGGCGTTTCCGCTACTTCGGCGGCTCGGTGGCCGCCGGGCTCGCGCCGTCCTTCCCCGCAGCCGCCCCGGGCGCGCGCCCGAGGAGCACGACCCAGTCGCCGTCGTGGCGGAACATCGACACGTACGTGGCGAAGGGCCGGCCGTCCCGCCCCTTCCCGGTGACCCGCGCGCTCGCCAGGTCGTCGCCGAACTCGTGCGACACCTCGACGTCCGCGACCGTGATCCCCTTGCCCCCGTCGGCGGCGACGATCTCGCGCGCGTCGGCCTCGACCTCCACGTACCCCGACGGCCCCAGCTCGGCGAGCGCGGCCGCGTCCCTGCCGTTCAGCGCCCGTACGTACGCGTCGACGGTCTGCCGTTCCGTACGCCCCACGGGCTCGGCCTCCTGCGCGCACCCCGCCGCCGGCGCGCAGCCGGCCACGGCCAGCGCCACTGCCACCACCGTCGTCCGGACCCTGCGTGTCCTCATGCGTTCCCCCTGGTGATCGGTCTCCCTGGGGGGACGCGGGGACCCCGGTCCCGAGTTCCGCGTCCGGCGTCGAGCGTTCCGGCTTCCGGCTTCCGGCTTCCGGCTTGCGTCTTCCGTCTTCCGTCTTCCGGCTTCCGGCTTGCGTCTTCCGGGCGCGGGCGCGGGGCCCCGTCCCTCCCACTCCGGAGGGACGGGGCCCCGCGGTTTCCCGGGCACCCCTGCCAGGTCTCGTGAGGCCGCGCGGCCCCGCTACAGCCGCTGGATGATCGTTCCCGTGGCCTGCGCGCCGCCCGCACACATGGTGATCAGCGCGAACTCCTTGTCGGACCGCTCCAGCTCGTGCAGCGCGGTGGTGACGAGGCGGGCGCCGGTCGCGCCGACCGGGTGGCCGAGGGCGATCGCGCCGCCGTTGACGTTGACCTTCTCCAGGCCGTCGAGGTCCTTCTCGAACTCCTGGGCCCAGCTGAGCACCACCGAGGCGAAGGCCTCGTTGATCTCGACCAGGTCGATGTCCCGGAGGGACATGCCGGCCTTGCCTAGGACCGCGCGGGTCGCGTCGATGGGTCCGTCGAGGTGGTAGTGGGGGTCGGCACCGACGAGCGCCTGGGCGACGATCCGGGCGCGGGGCCGCAGCTTGAGCGCGCGGGCCATCCGCTTGGAGGCCCACATCACGGCGGAGGAGCCGTCGGAGATCTGGGAGGAGTTCCCGGCGGTGTGGATCGCGGTGGGCATGACCGGCTTGAGCCGGGCCAGGCCCTCCATGCTGGTGTCGCGCAGCCCCTCGTCGTGGTCGACCAGTCGCCACATGCCCTGGCCCGCGTGCTGTTCGGCTTCGGTGGTCGGGACCTGGACGGCGAAGGTCTCGCGCTTGAAGCGTTCCTCGGACCAGGCGACGGCGGCCCGCTCCTGGGAGATGACGCCGAGGGAGTCGACGCGCTCGCGGGTGAGGCCGCGGCGCCGGGCGATGCGCTCGGCGGCCTCGAACTGGTTGGGCAGGTCGACGTTCCACTCGTCGGGGAAGGGCTTGCCGGGCCCGTGCTTGGAGCCGGAGCCGAGCGGCACGCGGGACATGGCCTCGACCCCGCAGGAGATGCCGACGTCGATGACCCCGGCCGCGATCATGTTCGCGACCATGTGGCCGGCCTGCTGCGAGGAGCCGCACTGCGCGTCGACGGTCGTGGCGCCGGTCTCGTACGGCAGTCCCATGGTGAGCCAGGCGGTGCGGGCGGGGTTCATGGACTGCTCGCCGGCGTGGGTGACGGTGCCGCCGACGATCTGCTCGACGCAGTCGGCGGGGATGCCGGTGCGGCCGAGGAGTTCGCGGTAGGTCTCGCCCAGGAGATAGGCGGGGTGGAGGTTGGCGAGCGCGCCTCCGCGCTTGCCGATGGGGGTGCGTACGGCTTCGACGATCACGGGTTCCGCGGCCATGGGCTCGTCCTCTCCTCGACCGGGCGGGGTGTCCCGGCACCCCGTCCTGTCGGCGTCACGGGAGAACTAGTACGCGTTCTAGTTCTGAGTGAAGTCTTATGACTGCTACCGCCGGTACGCAAGGGTCCGGAAGGGAGGAGTTCGGCGACGGGGACGGCTTCAGGACTTCCGGAGGGGCGGGCGCGGTCCGCGTCCGCGGGTGCGCCGGGTCGCACCCGGAGGCGTATTCCGTCCGCGCCTCTTGCCACTTGTAGAACTCGTTACTAACTTTCCGGGCAACTTCTGATGGTCCATCAGATATGGAGCGTGCTGCCGATGCCGACCTGCCCCCACCTCCCCGAAGGATTCGACGCCACCGACCCCGACCTGCTGCGCAGCCGCGTCCCGCTCCCCGAGTTCGCGGAGCTGCGGCGCACCGCACCGGTCTGGTGGTGCCCCCAGCCGCGCGGCATCACCGGCTTCGACGACGAGGGGTACTGGGCCGTCACCCGCCACGCGGACGTCAAGTACGTCTCCACGCACCCCGAGTTGTTCTCCTCCCAGGAGAACACCGCGGTGATCCGCTTCAACGAGCACATCGGACGCGAACAGATCGACGTCCAGAAGCTGATCATGCTCAACATGGACCCGCCCGAGCACACCCGGGTCCGCCAGATCGTCCAGCGCGGCTTCACCCCCCGCGCCATCCGCGGCCTGGAGACCGCCCTGCGCACCCGCGCCCGCGCGATCGCCGAGGAGGCGCGGGCCGCGGCCGCCGAAGACCCCGACGGCACCTTCGACTTCGTCACCAAGGTCGCCGTCGAGCTGCCGCTCCAGGCCATCGCCGAACTCATCGGCGTCCCCCAGGGAGACCGCTCCCGCATCTTCGACTGGTCCAACAAGATGGTGGCGTACGACGATCCCGAGTACGCCATCACCGAGGAGGTCGGTGTCGAGGCCGCCATGGAACTCATCGGGTACGCGATGAACATGGCCGTCGCGCGCAAGGAGTGCCCCGCCGCCGACATCGTCTCGCAGCTGGTCGCCGCCGAGGACCAAGGGAACCTCTCCTCCGACGAGTTCGGGTTCTTCGTACTGCTGCTCGCCGTCGCCGGGAACGAAACCACCCGCAACGCGATCAGCCACGGCATGCACGCCTTCCTCACCCACCCCGACCAGTGGGAGCTCTACAAGCGGGAGCGCCCCGCGACGACCGCCGAGGAGATCGTCCGCTGGGCCACCCCGGTCGTCTCCTTCCAGCGCACCGCCACCCAGGACACCGAACTCGGCGGCCAGAAGATCAAGAAGGGCGACCGGATCGGCCTCTTCTACTCCTCCGCCAACCACGACCCCGAGGTGTTCGAGGACCCGGGCGCCTTCGACATCACCCGCGACCCCAACCCCCACCTGGGCTTCGGCGGCGGCGGGCCCCACTTCTGCCTCGGCAAGTCCCTCGCCGTGAAGGAGATCGAGCTGATCTTCGACGCGATCGCCGACGTCCTGCCCGACCTCACCCTCGCGGCGGAACCCCGCCGGCTGCGCGCCGCCTGGCTCAACGGCGTGAAGGAACTGCGCGTCCGCACCGCCCACTGAGCACCGGAGCGGGAACCGGGATCCTCCCCCGCACGTCCGAGCGGACATGCGGGGGACACACACCACCACCACGACCAGAATCCTGACGACGCTGCTCGCGCTGCTCGCGCTCCAGCTCGGCTCGCTCGTCGCGCCCGCCTGGGCGTGCGGCTGCGGCGCGATGATCACGCGCCCCGCGGAGCGCATCGGCGTCGACCAGGAGCAGTCCGCCGTCCACTGGGACGGCCGGACCGAGACCATCGTCATGCGCTTCCGCGTCCGCGGCAACGCCAAGCAGGCCGCCTGGATCATGCCGGTGCCGAGCCGGGCGGACGTCACCCTCGGCGACCCCGGGCTCTTCGACGCGATCGAGGAGCTCGCCGCGCCCGAGGAGCGGGAACGTTCCTACTTCTGGCCCCGCGAGGACGACTGGCCCTTCGACTCCGGCCACGGCGACGGCGCCTCGGCCGGCGCGGCCCCCGGCGGCGGCGTCGGCGTCGTCGGCCGCGAGCGGCTCGGCCCCTTCGACGTGGCCCGGCTCACCGCCACCGACCCGGACGCCCTCGGCGACTGGCTCCACGCCAACGGCTTCGAACTCCCCGAGCGGCTCACCCCCGAACTCCGGCCCTACGTCGACCGGAAGTGGGAGTACGTCGCCATCCGCCTCGTCCCGGAGCACAAGGACGTGCCCCTGTACGGCGAGCTGACCCCGCTCCGCATCACCTTCGCCTCCCCCGAACTCGTCTACCCCATGCGGCTCTCGCGCCTCGCCGAGACCCGCCAGACGCTCGGCCTGTCGATCTTCGCCGCCCACCGCATGGAGCCCCGCTCGCCGATCGGCGGCGAGGCCCCCGAGGTCACCTTCTCCGGGCGGATCGACCGGCCCGACGGCCCCGTCGCCGCCCTCGCCGGCGGCGACCCCGTCCACCTCACCGTCCTCCGGCAGCGCTTCCCCGAGCCCTCCCGCATCGACGACGACCACGTCCTGCGGACGGTCGCCGACACGCCGTACCGCCAGGTGGTCTACCGGGAGCGGCTGCTGACGTTCGCCGGTGTCCCGGCCTGGATGCTGACGGCGGGCGCGGGCGCGGCGGTGATCGCCGGCCTGACCGTCCTCCTGACGGCGCGGGCGAACCGCCGCCGCCGGGTACCGTCGGCGGCATGACGAACCCTCAGTGGCACGACGTCGACGCGTACGTCACCGACCTGCTGGTCCCCGCCGACGAGGCCCTGACCGCCGCGCTGGCCGACAGCGCGGCGGCCGGTCTCCCCGAGATCGCCGTCGCCCCCAACCAGGGCAAGTTCCTGAACCTCCTCGCCCGGGTCCAGGGTGCCCGCCGCATCCTGGAGATCGGCACGCTCGGCGGCTACAGCACCATCTGGCTGGCCCGCGCGCTGCCCGCCGACGGGCGCCTGATCAGCCTGGAGTACGACCCCCGGCACGCCGAGGTGGCCCGCGCCAACCTCGCCCGCGCCGGGCTCGCCGACCGCGTCGAGGTCCGCACGGGCGCGGCCCTGGACACCCTCCCCCTCCTGGAGAAGGAGGCCGCGGGCCCCTTCGACCTGGTCTTCGTCGACGCGGACAAGGCCAACAACCCGCACTACGTGACCTGGGCCCTGAAGCTCTCCCGCCCCGGCACCCTGATCGTCGTCGACAACGTCGTCCGCGCCGGGCGCGTCGCCGTCCCGGACCCGTCGGACCCGGCGATCACCGGCACCCGCGCCATGTTCGAGCTCGTGGCGAACGAGCCGCGCCTCGACGCGACCGCCCTCCAGACGGTCGGCACGAAGGGCCACGACGGGCTCCTCATCGCCCGCGTCACGGCCTGACCGCCCGCGTCACGGCCTGACCGGGGATCCCCCGGCCCGCCATCCCACGAACAACGGCAGCCGCCCGTCGGCGTCGAGGACGACCACCCCGAAGGGCCGGTCGAAGGCGATCCGCTCGACGGGCAGCGGCCGGGCCGCGCTCCGCGTCATCTCCACCTGGGTGACGGCCGCCGCCTCCACCCCCGTCTCGCCGACCTCCAGCACGGCCTCCTGGAGCGCCTTGGAGACGTACAGCGGCGCGGGCGAGAGCCCGGAGAAGTCGGCACCGGGCCGCGCCGGGGCCGTCACCCCCACCGACTCCAGCCAGGCCAGCGCGTCGATCCGGCCCCGCAGCTCGAACCGGGGCAGCGCCAGCTCGACGCCCCCGGCCCCCACCGGCTCCCGCCGCCCGCCCCGTACCGGCCCCCACCGCCCCTCCCGTACCGGCTCCGGCCCGCCGTCCGCCCAGGCGAGCGGCACCACCGTGTCCGGCCCGGCGCCCACGGGGCCGAGCACGAACCGCACCCGCGGCGCCCGCTCCCCCGCGCACGGCAGCTCCACGACGACCCCGTCCCCGTTCCCGTTCCCATGCCCGTGCCCGACCCGCCACGCCGACCGGGCGGGAACGCGCCGGTGCATGGTCGGCACCTCCGTCACGCTCCCGTCCGCCCCGGTGAACGGCGCGGGCCGGGTCCGGCTCGCGTCGAACGCCTCCCGCCACACCGCCCCCAGGGCCATCACGCCGACCAGGACCAGGTCGGCGCCCCCGTCCAGCGCGTCGGGCAACCCGTCCATCCGTCCCCCGCTGACCTCGGCCACCCAGCCGTCCAGCTCCGCCCGCGCGTCCCCGCCCAGCTCCCCGAACCCGACGTCCGGCAGCCCGTTGCGGTACGCCGCGCGCACCGGCACCCGGCTCCGCACCGCGACCCCGGCGAAGACGCCCGAGGTCCGCGCGAACGCCGCCGTCACCCCGGTGACGGCGGGGCCCGCCTCCTCCCCGGCCACCCCGAGCACCGCCCGCAGCTCCTCGGCGGCCCGCCCCCGCGCCCCCGCCGCCACGGCGCCGAGCGCCACCCACAACCCGGCCGGCGACCCGACGAAATCCCGCGCCGCGTCCCCCGGCAGCAGCCACCCGGCCAACTCCCGTACCGCCCCCGCCCGCACGGCCGCGCCGTTCCCGGTCATATCCTGCCTTTCATGAGCATCGTGAAGATCAACGTCCTGACCGTGCCCGCCGAGCAGCGCGACGTCCTGGAGCAGCGGTTCGCCTCGCGGGCCGGCGCCGTGGAGGGCTCCGACGGGTTCGAGTGGTTCGAGCTGCTGCGGCCGCTGGAGGGCACCGACCAGTACTTGGTGTACACCCGCTGGCGCAGCGAGGAGGACTTCCAGAACTGGATGAACGGTTCCATGAAGGCGGCCCACCAGGGCACCGCCGGCGGCGAGGGCGGCGCCGAGCGCCCGAAGCCGGCCGCCTCCGGGTCGACGCTGTGGTCCTTCGAGGTCGTGCAGCAGGCGTCGCCGAAGTAGGGACCGGGGCGGAAGGCGGGAGCGGGGCCGCAAGGCGGGAGCGGGGGCGGGGGGCGAAAACCGGCGGCGGCCGTGGTCGTGCGGGTCGCAGAATGGCCCGCATGACCTGGACCTTCTCCTCCGAGCGCGTCGACACCCCGGACGCCACCGCCCTGCGTCGCGACTACTACGGCGATGTCGCCGGGCGGTACTTCGGGCGGGTGCTGACCGAGGACGAGTACGACGACGACATGATCGACGACGGGCTCGACCTCCTCGCCCCGCCCGCCGGGCAGTTCCTGGTCGGGCGGTACGACGGGAAGGCCGCCGCGTGCGGCGGCCTGGTCCTCCTCGACGCCGGCCGGGCCGAGCTGACCCGGGTGTACGTCCGCCCCGCCTTCCGCGGCCTGGGCGGCGCCGACCTGCTCATGGGCGGCCTGGAGGAGGCCGCCCGCGCGCTCGGCGCCCGCCGGGTGGTCCTCAACACCCGCCTCGACCTGGTCGAGGCGCGGGCGCTGTACGTGCGGCACGGGTACGGGGAGATCCCGGCGTACTGCTCGGGGCCGTACATGGAGATCTGGTACGGCAAGGAACTCTGAGGCGGGTCAGGCCGGTTCGCCCGCCCAGACGACGACGTCGAAGGTGGCGTTCGTGTCGCTGGCCTGGCCGCCCATCTCCTTGACGGTCATCCGGACGAGCCGGCCCTCGCCGGTGCGTCCGCAGACCGTCAGGCCCGTCTTGATCTCGATGTCGTTCGAGGTGGCCTGGGTCGGGACGACGCCCGCGCAGTCCGCGTAGGTGGGCGCCTTCGCCGCGCCCTTCCACACGAGGGCCTTGGCGCCGTTGTCGGGGCGCAGCATGTGGTCGCCGAACGGGTAGACGGCGAAGTCGTTGTCGCTGTTGATCTCGGACTGCACGGGCGGCGCCGCGTCGAGGTCCTTGTCCTCCACGTACGTGATGACGAGGGTGCCCTGCCAGTGGACGGTGTCGGGCGCCGGGCCCGAGGGCGTGGCGGGGGCGGACGGGGTCGACGCGGCGTCCGTGGCCTCCGTCGTGGTCTCCGGTGCCGCCTCCTGGCTCGGCGACTGCGTCTGCGCCGAGGGCTCGGCCGGCGGCTCCGTCGGCGCGCTCGTCACGGGGGCCGGGCCGGCCTTCGGGTCGTCGTCCCCGTCCGTGTTCACCAGATACGTGCCGACGACGCCGATCACCGCCGCCACCAGCGTCGCGCCCGCGCCGATCCAGGCGCCCCGGTGCGACGGCGGGCGGGTCGGCGGGGCCGCGTAGACGACGCCGTACGCCGGCCCGTCCGGATGCTGTCCCGGCGCGTGTCCCGGATGCGGCGGCCAGCTCTGGCCCGGCTCGTGACTGCTCATCCTGTCCGTCCCCCTGTGACTGGAAGTCGATCTACGGCTGGACAGGGTACCGACCCGGGCTGAGCCGACGTCAGGCGCGGTGGCCCCGGGCCGCTTCGGGAGCACGGGGGCGCTCCGCGCCGGGCTCCGCGGCCGGCTCCGCGGCCGGCTCCGCAGTCAGCTCCGCGGTCGGCTCCTCGGCCGGTTCCACCAGGCCGGCGGGGCGCGCCCGGGTCCCCACCGGCCGCCGAGGAGTCCGGCGCCCGAGCAGCGGTCTCCCGGGCCCGGACCTGAACCCTGGGCGTCTCCCGGCGCGAGTGCGTCACCCACCCCCCTGAACCGAATGTCCTCATATGCCCTGCGGGGGGCACACGTGTTCACCCGGAGGCAGGAGGCCGCCTGCATAATCACTGCCAGTTGCGTTGGGGAGGGGACACATCATGACCGGACACGCATGTCCTGATTGCGGTGATCGGAGACCGGGCTGCGCCTGCGCCCGTACGGCGGAGGCGGCGGCGGCCGAGGACTTCGACCCGCTCCGGATCAGGCCGTACGTGACGCTGGACGCGCCCGACGACGAGGCGGCCGACCCGCCGACGACGCAGCTCACGGCGGTACGGATGGGGTCCGGGACCGCCGGAGGGTACGGAGGCCCCGACGGCCCCGGGGGATACGGGCCGTACGACGACGGCCACTCCCCGCTCCCCCCGTACGGCTCCGAGGGCGGGGCCGACGAGACCATGCCGCTGCTGCTCGGCGGGGTCGGCGGCGCGGGGGGCGCCGACGACTCCTGGACGGCCGGCCCGGCGGCCGGGGCGCGGCGGGAGCGGTCGCGCCGGCGGCGGGGCGGCGCCCTGGTCGCGGGCGTCGCGGCGGCGGCCGTGGTCGGCACGGCCGCGCTGGCCGCGGCGGTGTTCGGCGGCGAGGAGCCCGAGGACCGGGCGATCGTCCCCGAGGTGACCACGAGCGCGTCCCTGAACCTCGCCGTCTCGGAGGAGCCGTCCCCGACCTCCGGCAGCCCCACGCCGAGCCGCACGCCCTCGCGGACGCCCTCGCCCAGCTCGTCCTCCCCGACGGCCTCGGCGTCCCCGTCCGCCTCCGCCTCCGCCTCGCGGACGACGGCCCCGACGGCGACCGGCTCGCCGTCCGCGACGGGCGGCGCCGCGGCCCCCTCCCTGCAGCCGACGACGGCTCCCGCGACCTCCGCGGCCCCGACGACCGCCTCGCCCACCCCCACGCACACGGACGCGCCCGAGGGGGCGACGCTGAGCCTCGGCGACACGGGCCCCGAGGTGCAGGAGCTCCAGACGCGGCTGCGGATCCTGTGGGTGTACCTGGAGGACGCCGACGGGGTCTTCGACGAGGGCCTGCGCACGGCCCTCGAGGAGTACCAGGACCGGTTCTGGCGCCTGAAGGACCCGGAGGGCGTCTACGGTCCGCACACCCGCCGCGAGCTGGAGCGGGACACGGAGCAGTACTACCAGTAGGGGCCGGGGGGTGGCCTGGACGGCCGGGGGTGCCGACCCGGGTGGCCAAGACGGCCCACGGTTTTGTATCGTGAAAAAACAAAGTGGCCCCGCCCGTACTCCCTGACCGGCGGGCGGGACCACTTCGTTCTCCGCACCACCCCCCTGGAGACCCCCATGGCCGCCACCCCGGCAACGCTCACCGCCCGCGCCCTCCTGCTCGACATGGACGGCACCCTGGTCAACTCGGACGCCGTCGTGGAGCGCTGCTGGCGCCGCTGGGCGGACCGGCAGGGGCTCGACGCCGACGCGGTGCTGAAGGTGGTGCACGGCCGCCAGGGCTACGCCACGATGGCGATCCTCCTCCCCGGCCGCCCGATGGCCGAGAACCACGCGGACAACGCCGTGATGCTCGCCGAGGAGACCGCCGACGTCGACGGCGTCGTGCCGGTGGCCGGCGCCCCCTCCTTCATGGACGCGATCACGGACTTCCCGCACGCCCTGGTGACCTCGGCGGACGAGGCCCTCGCCCAGGCCCGGATGGGCGCGGCGGGCCTGCGGATGCCCACGACCCGGGTGACCGCCGAGCAGGTCGGCGCGAGCAAGCCGGACCCGGAGGGCTTCCTCAAGGGCGCCGCCGAGCTCGGTACGGCCCCGGCGGAGTGCGTGGCCTTCGAGGACTCCGAGGCCGGCATCCAGGCGGCGAAGGCGGCCGGGATGCGCGTCGTGGGCGTGGGCCCGCGCGCGGCGGCCTTCGCACCGGACCTGCACGTCCCGGACCTGACCCGCCTGCGGCTGGACGCGAACGGGGACGGGACGATGACCCTCGGAGTCGTACCGGAGTAACCCCCAGGCGCCCCCGAGCTCACCCACACCACGGAGCCCCACGCAGCTCCACGCACCCCCGGGGCTCCACCGAACTCACGGGATCCACCGAACTCACGGGATCCACCGAACTCACGGGATCCACCGAACTCGCGGGCCCCAGCGAACTCGCGGGTTCCGCCCACCTCCCGGGCTCCACCGAACTCGCGACTTCCGCCCGCCCCGGCCCCCCGACCCGCGCACCGGGCCCACCCGGCCCACTTCCCGGGCCCCCGAGGCCACCCACCTCCCGGGCACCCCCGAACTCGCGGGCACCACCCATCACCCGGGTCCCCACTCGCGCACCGGGCGCCCACCCAGCCCGTCTGCCCGGCACACCTCCGCGGGCCCCCGACCTGCACGTCGGGCCCACCCGGCCCACCTCCCGGGCCCCGAGCCCGCCCACGCCACGGGCTCCACCCACCTCCCGGGCACCACTGAGCTCGCGGCTTCCACCCACCTCCCGGGTCCCCGACCCGGGAGCCGGGTCCACCCGGCGCCCGCCCGCCGGCCCCACCCAACCTCTCGGGACGCCCGAGCCCGCCCGCCTCGCGGGCTCCACCCCCTCGCAAGTCCCCCCACCTCGCGGGCCTCCGACCCGGGAGCCGTCCCCCTGCCCACCCCCTGGGCCCACCGGCCGCCCCTGGGACCCCCGCCCCAGGCGCCGGGGCCCACCCGACCCGCCCGCCGGGTCCACCCGCCCGCCTCACGGGCGCCACCGACCTCACACCACCGCTGCACACCGAGGCGGGCGGCGCTCGCGCGCGGCGGGGCCCGGGGGGGCCGCACACGGCGCGGCGGGCGGCGCTCCCGCAGCGGGGCCGGGTGGCCGCACCAGCGGGTCCTGCGGTGACCCTGCGCGGCGGGGTGGGCGGCGGCCGTGCGGGGGCGGAAGGCGCCGCAGAACGCACAGCGGAGCTCGCCGCGACCGAGCGCCGCAGAACGCACAGCGGGCTCGCCGCGACCGAGCGCGGCGGAACGCGCAGGCGTCGCGCACGGCGCCACACCCGGTGGTCGTGCGCCGGGCGTCGCCACGGACGATTCCCCTCCGCCCCTCCCACCGGCGGAATCTGGCACTCCGTCAGCACACGTCACACCCCTTGATGTGACGTGTTCATGTCGCCACCCTGTTACCTGGCGCACCCCCCGACGAAACCTCGCGCCGCCACGATGACCGGGCCGTCGCCCGGTACCGCACGGGACCGGGCGAGCCGCCGAGGTCCCACCGAATCAAGGGAGTCCCCCATGCCCATCGGCAAGGTCTACGCGCGTCGAGCCGCCGTGCTCGCCTCCTCCGCCGCCCTCGCCCTCACCGGCCTCGTCACCACCGCGCCCTCCGCCCAGGCCGCGATGCCGACCCCGGTCAGCGCCGCCACCGCCCGCACCTACCTGGCCTCCCTCACGGTCAAGGCGGAAGGTTCCCTCACCGGCTACAGCCGCGACCTCTTCCCGCACTGGATCACCCAGTCCGGCGCCTGCAACACCCGCGAGACCGTCCTCAAGCGCGACGGCTCGAACGTCGTCACCGACTCCTCCTGCGCCTCGGTCAGCGGCAGTTGGTACTCGGAGTACGACGGCGCCACCTGGACCGCCGCGTCCGACCTCGACATCGACCACGTCGTCGCACTCGCCGAGGCCTGGCGCTCGGGCGCCAACTCCTGGACCACCGCCCAGCGCCAGGGCTTCGCCAACGACCTCACCCGGCCGCAGCTCATAGCCGTGACCGACAACGTCAACCAGGCCAAGAGCGACCTGGACCCGGCGGAGTGGCTGCCGCCGCGCACCGCGTACCGCTGCACCTACGCCCGCGCCTGGGTCCACGTGAAGTACCACTACAACCTCAGCGTCGACTCGGCGGAGAAGAGCGCCCTCCAGACCGTCCTCAACGGCTGCTGACCACGCCCCTCCTGACACACCGTGAGCCGCGGCGGAAGCCCCGGCGGGAAAACGGCGTGAATTCGGCGCGCCTGTGGTCCAGACCTGCGGAACTCTTACCGCAGGCGCGCCCCCCACGGCCCCTCAGTCGAGATGTTTGAACTTGCAAGTACTAATGAGGGGTGCCTAACCTGGCGGCCGTTCGGTTTCCGTCCCCCACGTCCGCCCCCTCTCCGGGGCGGCCAGGCCGAAGGAGTTCCCCCACCATGAGCACCCTCACGCACCGCCTCGACCAGGCGCAGCCCTACGCGCTCGGTCTCTTCCGGATCGTCATCGGCCTGCTCTTCGCGTGCCACGGCGCCGCCTCGCTCTTCGGCGTCCTCGGCGGCGCGATGGGCGGCGGCACCGTCCCGGCCGGCACCTGGCCCGGCTGGTACGCGGCGGTGATCCAGCTCGTCGGCGGCGGCCTGGTCCTCGTCGGCCTCGGCACGCGCGGCGCGGCCCTCGTCTCCTCGGGCTCGATGGCGTACGCGTACTTCTGGGCCCACCAGCCCGAGGCCCTCTTCCCGCTCCAGAACCACGGCGAGACCGCCGCGCTCTTCTGCTGGGCCTTCGCCCTGCTGATCTTCACCGGCCCGGGCGCCCTGGCGCTCGACGGCCTCTTCGGCGGGAAGGGCTCCCGCGCGGAGGAGTCCGAGCGGGGCTCGGAGAAGCAGAGCACCCCGGTCGCGGCCTGAGGGCCACACCGCCCCTCCCCCTGAGCCCACCCCACGGCTCGACCGCTCGACGCCCCCCCGCTCGACCACTCGGCACGCGCCGCGTCACGACCACGCGGCACGCGCCACGGCTCGACCACGCGACGCGTCCCATCGCTCCCCCGGCCCGCCCGGGCCCCCGCCGGTACCCACCCGGCGGGGGCCCGGGCGGCGGCGCGTAGGCTCTGGCCCTGTGAATCTGCTCGACAGCATGGGCTCGCTGAGGTCGCTGACCGCGGGCCCGTGGATCTATCCGGTGGTGGCGACGTCGATCCTGCTCGACGTCTTCCTTCCCGTGCTGCCGAGCGGCTTCCTCGTGATCTCCGCCGCCACGGCCGCCTCCGCCGCCCTCGGCTCGGCGACCGCGCCCGCGGACGTCCCCTCCCTGCTGCCGCTGCTGCTCACCGCGGCGGGGGCCTCGGCGCTCGGCGACTTCCTCGCGTACCGGCTCGCGCTGCGCGGCGGACAGCGCATGGACCGGGCGATAGCCCGCTCCCGCCGCCTGACCGTGGCGCGGGAACGTCTCGGCACCGCCCTGGCCAGGGGAGGCGGCCTGATCGTGGTCCTGGCCCGCTTCGCCCCCGCGGGCCGCTCGGTGGTCTCCCTCGGCGCGGGCGCGGCGCGACGGCGCCCGGAGGAGTTCCTGCCCTGGTCGGCCCTGGCGGCGGTGATCTGGGCCTCGTACAGCGTGGGTCTCGGCTGGCTGGGCGGCCAGTGGCTGGGCGCGACCTGGTTCAGCGCGGGGGTGTCGACCCTGGCGCTGCTGCTCGCCGGCGGGCTGGCCGGCTATCTCATACGGCGCCCGGGCGCGGCTCCGGCTCCGGCGTCCTGACGGCGTGGTGGTGCCCTCCTCTCACCTCCAGGGTGGCGAGGAGCCTGGCGGTGGCGTCGGCGATCTCGTCGACGGCCCGGTCGAAGACCTCCTGGTTGTGCGCGGCGGGGGCACGGAAGCCGGAGACCTTGCGGACGTACTGGAGCGCGGCGGCGCGGATGTCGTCCTGGGTGGCCTCGTGGGGCAGGACGGGCGGACGGAGCGTCTTGATGCTGCGGCACATGCCTCCAGTGTGACCCGCCCCACTGACAGCGGGCGGCGCGCCGAGACGGCCCACGGGGCACGGCGCAGGACCGACCGGCGAAATCCGGCCAGCCACGACCAGGCACGGCCGGTCACGACCAGCCCCGACCGGGTACGACAGAGCCCCGCGCGCCCGGTCCCATCCGGCGCATAGGACCCATCCGGCCCGTCCAGCGCATCCGACGCATCCGACGGAGTCAGTTCAGCCCGCGCCGGCTGCGCGCGTTGAGCTCGGCGGCGCGGGCGCGGAGCTCGCGCAGGGGGGTGGCGAGCTGGACGTCCCGGGGCTCGGCCTCCCACTCGGCCTCGGGGCCGCCGTGGACGGCCCGGATGAGGAATCGCCCGGAATCGCTCCGCACGAAGAACCCGACCCGCCCCGTGGCGGTGTCGCGGACGAGGTCGCCGACCTCGGGTACAGGTTGCACGCCACCCCTCCGTCCCGGTCCCGACTGCTCAGTGGGGACACCCAGGGAAACGCGGAGACCCCGCCCTGTCAACGTATCTCTAGAGATGTCCCCCGATGGATGGATCACGAGGGCAGGACGGCGCACACGTGTGCACCTTGGCCGCGGGGCGCCCCTTAGGGTGTCCCGCAGACGAAGGGAGTGGTCCACTCGTGACCGACCAGGACAGCACTCGTCGCCCCAAGTACCAGCGCATCGCAGATGAGTTGAGAACAGCGATCCAGTCCGGCGACTTCGCGCCGGGCGACCGGCTCCCCGGCGAGAACGACCTCATGTCCACCTACGAGGTGGCCCGGATGACCGCACGCCAGGCCCTCTCGGTCCTCCGCGGCGAGGGCCTCACGGAGGCCCGGAAGGGGGCCGGCGTCTTCGTCCGCTCCTTCCGCCCGCTGCGCCGCAGGGGCATCCCGCGCCTGGCGGCGGACGGCTGGGCGGGCGGGCGTTCGGTGTGGGCGGCGGAGGTGGAGAACCGAGACCTGGTCGTGGACCAGATCACGGTGGCGGAGGAGGAGGCGGGCCCCCGGGTCGCCGCCGCGCTCGGCCTGCCGCCGGAGGCCCCCGTCTGCGTCCGCAGCCGCCGCTTCGTCCTCGACGACAAGCCGGTGCTGCTCTCGGTCTCGTACCTCTCCGCCGACCTGGTCCGCGACACGGCCGTCACCCGCCCCGACACGGGCCCCGGCGGCACCTACGCCCGCCTGGCCGAGCTGGGCCACCGCCCGGTCCACTTCCGCGAGGAGATCCGCTGCCGCATGCCGACGGCGGACGAGACCACCCGCCTGACCCTCACCCCGGGCACCCCGGTGGTCCTCATCGGCCGCACGGCCTTCACGGAGCCGGGCCGCCCGGTCGAACTCAACGAGATGACCCTGGACGCCTCGTCCTACATCCTGGAATACGACTTCGACGCCTGAGCCCCGCTCCTACCCCTACCCCTACCCCTGCCCCTCCCGAGCGGCAGGCACCGCACCGGTGCCCTTCCCCTCCAGATCCGCCCCGACCTGACCCCCCAAGGTCATCACGTTCAACGTGGCGGCGTTCTCATTGGCGATGGCCTTCTCCACCCGTGCCACGAGCAACGCGAACGCCTCCCGCTTCGACAGCTCCCGATAGGGCCCGACCCGCGTCTCGAAGTAGACCCGCTCGTGCCCGAGGAGCTGCTCGGTGGACCGGTAGTTCTTCCACTGCTCCCGATACCGGTACACGCTCTCCAACGACACCGCGGCCACCACGACCACACTCAGCACGGTCGCGGTCACCCGCGCGAACCCGGCATCCAGATTCACGAACACCGGCACCAGCGCCCCACCCACCACGGACACCGTCCGCATGCGCAGATGCATCGCCTTCATCCGCGCGGCCTTGACGTCGTACCACTCCTGATACTGCGCCAGCCGCGTCTCCACGTACTTCTGAGCCGTCATATCCCCACCGACGGCCCCCACATCAGGAGCATCCCCCACATCAACCATCCCGCGAGTACACCCACCCCACCCACCCCCGTCAAGTAGTGTCCAGGACACGCAGTCCGAGGCCGTGAGCCACATGCGCCGGCTGCTCAGAAGCCGCCCCCGGCCGCAGGACCTTCGAGTTCCGTGCACCGGCTCGACTGATCGGCTACCCAGCGGAGGAGGGTTCCACGGACCTCCGTCCGGGAAGCCGATCGCATCCGCTGACGCTCACCGGTCGCACCCGCTCGGTGTTCCACCTCGTAGATGGCGTCCTCGGCAAGCAGTACCTGGAAGTAGCAGTCACCTTCATCGTGGTCGGCCAGCCGCTGGAGAACCACGTACTGCCGCTCCCCCAGCCCGGCCAGCATCGCCTCGACGGCAGCGGCATCAGGGTCGTACGTCATCTGTCCGTCGCCGGTCAGCGCGACGAGCCTGACGGGCCCGAGGCCCCGCCTCCGCCGCCCCTCCTGGGTCCACTGCCTCTCCTGGGCGGTCAGGAGAGACGGCGGCACCGAAGGGCCGTCGGGGTTGTACACGGCTATCGGGTCGTCCGGGTCGGACCACGACCCGACCGTCCACAGGCGGTACACGTGTACACCGCCCTCGGGCAGCGGGACCGACAGCGTGGCCGGCGCGGGAGGGCCGGGGACGCAGCGGCCCACGTCCTCCCCGTACGGGCCCCCGTGGAAGACGGCGTGCATCCAGCCCTTCGGCGGCCTCCCGGTCGTGTCGAAGACGTCCTCCACCGCTCCCCCTCGACGGAGTCCTGGCCCTGGAGCCCCAACCGCAGTGACCATGGACGTTGATGTCAGAAATAGACGCCGAAGGCCCCGGACCATGATCGGTCCGGGGCCTTCGTGCTGGTGGGCGCGGACGGTTTCGAACCGCCGACATCTGCTTTGTAAGCCTGGCGCCGATCACACAGCGGTCTTGGCTGGTCAACGGGCGTGCAACGGCGCTGGGCGCCACACACTTACCTGCACCGCCGCAGACCCCAACTGACCGTGGATGACTGCCCGATCTGGCACGGATCTGGCACGGGCCCCGGCGCCGAGACCTGCCTTCTAAGCTCGATCGGCTCGACTGCACGAGGTCTACTGCCAGGTACTGTCATGGCGCTAGTGACCGCGTAACGCTGCCCGTACCCAACCGTGTGATGTCGATCGTGGATGTCAGATGCGCCGCATGAGTAGCCATGCAGGCCAGTCAGTACTTCTTGACGCCTACATGGTCAACGATGAAGCGACGGTTGTCGGGGTCCAGGGCGAAGTGAATACGTCCGCAGTCACTATGCGCAACCCCGTCTCGCACCTTCACATGGGGCAGGGTGTCATGCTGTTTACCCCCGTAGGAGGCCCATCGCATCTTCGGATCCTTCTTAATGGTCAGATCGCTCGTTGCCACTTTTAGCCCGTGCTGGGTGGAGAACCATTCGTCAAGGCGCGGCATAGACGGCTGCGGTTGCTCATAGAGGTCTGCTGCCGCCTTGGCAAGCAAGACCAACTGCTCAGTCATTTCTTCATGGAAGCGGTACTGATCTGACTTCCAGCTCCGCTCGGCATTGGGGGTGAACACAACCCGACCCTCCGACGCGGCCTCCAGCGCTCGGTATGTGGGAGCCGATAGCCCCTTCTGCAAGTCAGGGATAGTCGCCCAGGGGTCCACCGGTGCTGAAGAGGCACCGCTGGAGACGCGTTCCTGCTCATAGAGCTTGCGCCACCGTGTCGCTTCCTCTTCGAATTTGGTCGCGTCAGCAGCCTTGGACACGTGCTCATCCGCTCGGGCTGCCTCCGATATGGCCAGCCCTTCCCACTCGCTGACGCATTCTTCCAGCTCACGTACGCGCTGCTCCAGTGCCGCCCGCTCCGCCGCGGCGTCACCAAGACGCCGCGCCTCCTCGACTTGGGCTGCCGCCCGTCGTGCAGCAGTCGCGCGCGCCGACTGCCGCGCCGCGTCCCATCCCCGGTCGGAGCCACGCGCAAGCACAGACAGCTCCGCCAGGGTCCGCATCCAGTGCTCGACCATTCCCTCGACGCCGATCTCAGACCGGGAATAGCGCGGATGAGACAGCCGGAGATCGGGCCAGACTAGAAGTACCCCGCCATCGGGGACCTGCAGTTCAGGAAGTTCCCGCGAAAGAGCCCGACTAGTTGCGTAATTGAGGGTGACAACCTGAGCCAGGCCGGCAAGCTGCGACGAAGCCCGTCTGGCGAGCTGCCACGCTGACTCGTCCCGCGGCTGAATAAGCAGAGCAGGCAGCCGGGTGGGAGCCGCCAGCGACTCAGCAAGCACCGAAACCTGCTCGCTCCGGCGGATCGGCTCGAACCGACCGGTCACCACCTGGCTCAGAGTGCGCAGGCTAAGTGCTTCGTCCCCGCATACCCTGCCCAACACATTCGGCCGGTACAACGACGGGTCTTGGATCGGAGCTAGCCAACCACTTGGGATCTCCTGTCCCATCATGACCCTCAGCGAAACCTGATCGGAGACCTTGGCCAGCGTCACCTGCGTGACGAACCGTGCACCACTGTCGATCGGATGCGACAAACGTACCCGAAGCGCCTGAGCAACGTCGCCTGCTTCAACCCACCAGCGCACCTGCCTCTGCTCACGACCGGGCGGCTTGGCAGCCAGCAACGCCTCTCCGGCCACGACCAGGTCCGCTGCCGTGGGCCCGCCGCTAGGAGGGCTGTTCAGCCACGACGCGAGATGCTCACGCAGTTGCCCAAGCACATCAAAGGAAGCTCCACGCGTCGACGACACGTCAAAATCGACCGCATACAGAGGCTGCATCCACACTCCTGTGCACAGTGCGCACTGATCACAACACCTTTGGCGCAACCGTAGTGTGTGGCCGACCGCAACTGAACAGATCGATACCCACCAGCATGACCTGGCCTAAGGAGATGTGTAGTTCAGCGTCCCTCCGCGCGACCCAGCGACATCAATAAGGTCATGTGGGGGCGTGGCCTGGCCACTCGCCCTAGGTTCTGTCGTCAAATGTCACGCCCACATCAGGAGTGATGCGAGGGTGACGGCTGCTTCGTAGGATTCGGCGGTCTTGTCGTACCGGGTGGCGATCCTTCGCCATTGCTTCAGGCGGTTGAAGCACCGTTCCACGGCGTTGCGGTGCTTGTACGTCTCGCGGTCGAAGGCCGGAGGGCGGCCTCCGCGGCTGCCTCGCCGGGCCCGGTTGCGGGCCTGGTCGGCCAGTTCGGGGATCGTGTGCGGGATGCCGCGGCGGCGGAGCCAGGTGCGGATCGCTTTGGAGCTGTAGCCCTTGTCGCCCAGGACGTGATCGGGCCGGACCCGGGGCCGTCCCGGTCCGATCCGGGGCACCCGGATCGCTTCCATGACGGTGGTGAACCGGGTGCAGTCGTTGGTGTTGCCGACCGTGACGACGAAGGCGAGGGGGCGTCCCCGGCCGTCGCATGCCAGGTGGATCTTGCTGGCCAGCCCGCCTCTGGACCGGCCGAGGGCCGGGTCTCGGAGCCCCTTTTTCGGGCCCCGGCCGCGTGCTGGTGGGCCCGGACGACCGTGGAGTCCACCGATACCAGCCACTCGATGTCGCCCGCCGCGTCCGCCTTCGCCTGGGCGGCCCGCAGCATCCGGTCGAACGTGCCGTCCACCGCCCACCTGCGGAAACGCGTGTGCAGCGTGGCCCATGGGCCATAGCGCTCGGGCACGTCCCGCCAGGCCGTGCCGGTCCGGAACTTCCACACGATCCCGTTCAGGACCCTGCGGTCGTCCAGCCGCTTCCGCCCCCCGCAACGACTCGGGCAGCAACGGCCGGACGAACTCCCACTCGGCATCCGACAGTTCATGGCGACGTATCACGCCACCATGATCCACCAGGAAAGATCATTTGAAGACACCGCCTAGAGCTGGTGGCCTAGCCATGCCGTCGATTGATAGGGATCTCGTAGACGATCTCGCACAGGGCGGCAGGAACGACGATGTCAGCCGTCTCCACAGGCCGCCCCTCGTCGCTGTAGTAGGTCCGCCGGATCCGGGTGACGAGGGCGCCCTTCTGGATTCCCAGGAGCGACGCCTCCTCGGCGGTCGCCTGTAGCGGCTCGGGCTGCTCTACAGCGTGGCTGACCGTAACGCCAATCTCCGCCATACGGTTCACCACACCGGCCCCGGCATGCGGCCCGCCCTCTGGCAGGACGACGAGTGTGCCACCGGTGAGGTCATAGGGTTCCCAGCTCGTAGACAGCTGCACCGGTCGGCCGTCGGCGAGGAACTCGTACTTGGTCCGGACGCACAGCTCGCCCTCACCGATCCCGAGCCGCGCAGCGATCTCCGCCGGCGCGGGCACCTTCGCATCGGTCCGGCTCTCCCAGCCGCCGTTCCGCCCGACGGCCTTCATGTCCGCTTGGAACGGCGACCCGTCAGGCTGCTCGCGCGCCGCGGACCGCACCATCCGCACCCGCTGCCGGGGCTCGGCGACATAGGTCCCTGACCCGGCCCGCCCCTCCAGCACGCCCTGGGAGATCAACAGCTCCTGGGCTCGGCGAACGACGTTCTCGCCCACCCCGCACTCCTGGCCGATCTGGGCCCGCGAGGGCAGCCGGTCTCCAGGACTCCACTCGTGCTCCGCGATCCGCCGCCGCAGTTCGTCGGCGATACGGAGGTATGGCGGCTGCTCAGGCATATGGAAAATCTAGTCCACTAGCTCTAATCTAGTTAACTAGCCTTACTTAAAGTGATCGCCGGTAACGGAGGCTGCCCTGTGCCTGCTCCCGAAGTAAGCGCGGAGGCCCTCGCCGCCCGGTTGTCCGCCCTCGGCCTCACCACACGCGTGCTGGCCCACACCAGACACACGTCGATCGAAGCGGAGCTACCGGAAACCCTCCCCGCAGAGACATGGCGGGAGGTCCTGGAAGTCCTGGCGCAGGCAGACCGCTTCGGTCTCCTCGCTACCAGCCTGGGCGGCCGAACCCTCTGGGCCGCCGTGAACAAGCGGTCCCCGCGACACGCGACGTCCGGGGACCCGGCCATCAGCGATGGGAGCTGATCAGCATGCGCAACCGTATCCGCCGCGCACTCCACCCTGCCAGACCGCGGTACGCCCGAACCGCCCATCCCTGCAAGCCTTTACGCCACGCCACCCCACTGGGGCCGGCCATCATCGACCCGAGCACACCCCTGGCCAGCCGGCACGTCTTCACTGCCGAGCACCCCCACCCCACGCTGGCGGAGGCGGCCTGATGCCCCACGCGAAGCCCACCCCGTACCGCTCGTCCCGGTGTCAGATCGGCACCCACCACGAGTGCGCTCACTCCTCCCCGGTAACTGCCCCGGTCGACATCCCGGTGATCTACGAGGCATGCGCCTGCCCTTGCCACACGCCGGCGACCACCCCGCCCCACCCGGAGGCAACGGCATGAAGCCCTGGCCCCCGACCGGCGCTGTGGTCGCCCCCATCGAAATCACCTCGATCAACGTCCAGCGAGGTGACGTCATCCAGATCGGCGGCCAGCCCTGTCGGGTAGCCGACCTCCGCCAACTCCCCCTCGGCTCCAAGCGCCTCCTCTTCGAAACGGGCGAGCAACTGACCATGCACCCCCGCACCCGCCTGGTCGCCCTCCGAGTCCAGAACAGGTGGTGACCCCGACCGTGCCGACCCTCCGCGACACCATCGCCGAAGACCTCCGCACCCAGATCACCACCGGCCACCTCAAGCCCGGAGGCCGCCTCCCCTCGGAGCCCAAGCTGGCCACCCACTACAAGGTCAGCACTCCGACCATCCGCCAGGCCCTCGCTCTCCTCCAGGCCGAAGGTCTCATCGAGAAGGCTCACGGCAAGGGCAACTTCGTCCGCGCTCCGCTCCGCCGCATCACCTACAAGGGTGGCGTCGGCTTACCGTTCGCCCCCGACCTCCAGACCACCATCCGCACCACCACCATTCGGGCCCGCGGCCACATCAGAACCCTCTTGAAGGTCCCGTCCAACACTCCCCTGACGGAGTTCCACTGCATCACCTACGAGGGCGAGACTCCCCGAAGCGTGGCGCGCATCTACATCCCCCGCAACCTCGCCCCAGTCGCACAACTCGCCTCGTCCTCCTGGCCCGGAGGTCGAGACGCGGACCGTACGAAAACCCAGGAGACGGTCACCGCCCGCCTCCCCACCCCGGAAGAGGCAACCGCCCTCCGCATCAGCCCCACCCGGACAGTCCTCACCATCACGCGCATCGCCCTCAACTCCACCGGCCGCGTACTCGAAGCCGCTCTCCTGACCCTCCCCAGTGACGCCGCAGACGCGGTATTCACCACCCATCCGCCCCTCAAGGAGGAGACGGACAGATGACCTCCCACAACGAACTGCGGCTCCTCCCGTGGTCCGGCCCCGACGGCAAACCGTGCTTCCTCAGCACCGACGACGACAGCAGTCGCCTGTCTCGCCTGGCCGACACCCTCGAGACGACCTACCTGGACCAGGCCGCCGAGGTACTGGACCACGCCATCGAGTTGCTGAGCCTTCCGGAGTCCGACCCGGTGGACCTCCGTGCGGCGTCCGCAGACCTCACGGAAGCCTTGGGCCAGGTGCTACGCGTTGCAGAGAGCCGCGGCCGGCGCCTCCCATAGACGGGATCCAACCCGCCCCAACAAGGCCATCCCGCCTCGAAGCGAAAAGGGGCACAGGGCCCCGCATGCACGACCATGAAGCCCCCCGGCACCTCTGCCGGGGGCTTCTCTGACACACGGCTCCGGAGGCCGCGTGCGTGGCTCCGGTTTCTGCTGGTCAAGAGCTCAAGGTGGGGCACCGGAGTGGGTGCTGGCCACGTATGGGCCGTGTGAGGTGGTGGTTCTCGCAATGGGGGCCGAGCTCCAGCGCGGGAAGCCCTGTCCACCATGACTGCCCCTGCCAAGTTGATCAGTTGTGCGACACTCTCCCGGTTGGGGCTCGTAGTGCTGCGCAGGGGTGGGTAGACGATGCACGGACCGAGTAAGAACCTCAAGACGTTCCTTGATGTTCTGAACGCAAACCCTAGGCCTGTTGCAGGGGCGAAGCAGGGAGAGCGGATCGCTTACGCGACTCGCTTCGCGAACGATATGGCCACGTTCATTGCAAACCAGCTTCGAAAAGACTTCGAGGGTATCCTCCCCTCCCCTGACGGGAAAGGTCAGGAGTCGAGAGCTCGTACCGCCAAGGGATTCAAAAAGCTCGATGTGAATTACTCCACTTCCCAGCTCGGCCTTGGTCTGGGTGTGTCCCTCAAGCACATTCAGGCCGCAGATGGAAAGAGTAGTAGGTACACGAAGAACTACAGTCGCAACGATGCTGAGCTTCGGGCTGAAGCCATGGACTACCATCAGAGGCAGCCTTATGCGGTCATGATCGGACTGCTCTTGCTTCCTTACGATTCCTGCGACGACTTCAGTGGTGGTCGAGAGCCGTCGTCGTTCGGTGCCGCGGTGAGAACCTTCAGGAATCGATCCGGCCGTTCACGGCCAGATGGGCCGCTGGACCTCTTCGAGAAGTTCTTCATTGGTCTGTATGAATTCGAGGGGGAGGAAAGGGGAAGGCTCGACTTTTACGATGTCGACAGGCCACGTCCCCCCGCCACCCGCAGGCCTGTGGAGGGTGAGTTCCTTTCCATGGACGGGTTTCTTGCGTCTGTGCTTGACGCGTACGACGCGCGTAACAATCCGCCTATGGAGTGGGCCGATATGTAGGCGGCGGTCTCCACGTAGTGTCACGGGCTCGAGATCTCACGCCAGATCTGGCAGGATGTGGGCATGTTCGACGCGACGCCCCCCTCTGACAGCAACCTCCGTGTGGCCGGCCTGTTCGCTGGCATCGGGGGGCTTGAGCTGGGCTTCCGTGCCCTAGGGGCTAGGACCGAGCTGCTCTGCGAGTTTTGGGATCCGGCGCAGACGGTACTGCGGGAGAACTTCCCCGGTGTGTCGATGCACGACGACGTCCGGACGCTGACGGGGTTGCCGGATGTGGATGTGGTCACAGCGGGGTTCCCTTGCACCGACCTCTCGCAGGCCGGCAGGCAGGCGGGTATTGAGGGCGAGAACTCAAGCCTGATCAAGCATCTTTTCGACCTCCTTTCGGACAGTAGTCCGCGCTGGGTGGTAATCGAGAACGTGCGCAACATGCTGGCTCTGGACAAGGGAAAGGCGATGGCCTATCTCGTTTCGGAGCTAGAGCGTCTGGGGTACCGGTGGGCCTATCGAGTAGTTGATTCACGCTTCGCCGGTGTTCCTCAGCGGCGGCAGAGAGTCCTGATGGTGGCTTCGAAGGACGATGACCCTGCGGACGCGCTGCTTTCCTTGGATGCGGGTGAGCCCGAATCGGCGAGAAACTCGGCAGATGCGTTCGGCTTCTACTGGACCGAGGGAAATACTGGTATCGGTTGGGCTGAAGATGCCATTCCCACCCTGAAGGGTGGCTCTTCTATGGGTATCTCATCCGCGCCCGCAATTTGGATCCCGAACCAAGATGCTGGCAGGGCAATCGTCACACCTCATATCAGCGATGGTGAAGCTCTGCAAGGCTTTGAGAGGGGGTGGACGGATTCTGTGAATGGTCGCGTGGGGCATCGATGGAAGCTCGTAGGTAATGCCGTTACCGTTGGTGTTTCCAAGTGGCTGGCGGAGCAGTTGGTCGCCCCGCAGACTTATGACCGGTCTGGCGACATTGACTGCGCAGGGGCCGCCCGTTGGCCGCTTGCTGCATGGGGTTACCACGGGAAGCGATGGGCGTCCAACGTCTCGATGTGGCCCACTCATCAGCCTTACCGTCACCTGCTGGATGTTGTGGATGTTGCCCAGGCGCACCCGTTGAGCTTGCGTGCGACGAAGGGGTTCCGCACCAGGCTTGAGGCTAGCCGGCTGCGGTACAGCCCAGACTTCATGGACGCGCTGAAGCTCCATGAGAAGCACATGGAAGCCGAAGCTCTCACGAAGTAGGTCGAGGGCACGTGGGGGCGGAGTTGAGTCTCGCTAGACGCGGGATCAAGCGCGAGCAGGTCCCCCGTTTGCCGCGGTTTCGCTCCGGCTCGGCGCTACTCTGCTCCTATGGCTACTCAACCGTCGTCCGCATGGTGGGATCAGCAACTACCCAATGATGTGCGTGCCTTGGGTTTTGTGGGCTTTGCGGTCGACCAGGTTGAACGTCTCGCGCCTCTCTTGCCGGATGAGTCGGAACTTTCTGGCGCTGTGCGAGCGGCGTGTATCGAGTCATTTTGGGTGAATGTGCGCTTGCTGGCGGAGTTCCTGGTCAAGGGAACCGACTCTCGCGACTGGCGGTCGGGTGACTTTGTCTCAGGGTGGTCCAGCGTCGACCTTGAGGCAAAGAAGCGCTTGCTCGATGCTTGGACCCTTGCGAGCAGGCACGTCATGCATTTGAGCAAGGATCGGACCCCTCCGCACCTGCCGGATGTTGCTCCCGTCTCTGACGAGTTGTACATGCAGGTCGCGCGCGACTGTCGAACCATTTACGACGAGTTTGACGCTGCACGGGAACGCACAGCTGAACGATCTTGAAAACCGTCGTGGCAGCGATGTCACCGTGGGTTCAAACCCCACACCCACCGCAGGTGAACGGCCCCTGACCAGGCAGATCGGTCGGGGGCCGCCCTCGCGTGCGTTGCCCGTCAACCACCGTGGCTCCCCGCCAGCTCCCGGCCTAACGGGCACGCCAAGGGCACAGACGCCACCTCGGCAGCAGCAGGATTCCTTAGACCTCGTTTCACTTGGTGAGTCGCCGGTAGTTGATGAGACTGGTGGCGATGGCCGTGAAGGCGAGGAAGTGCTCGGGCTTGCGCTCGTAGCGG
>NZ_JBEZNU010000026.1:0-106843 GCF_040653375.1 Streptomyces sp. NPDC047974 | reverse complement strand
TCGACGAGCGCTGCCTCACCGGCTGCTCGGCCTTCGACGAGACCAACGCCCCCAACTGGCCCGACGTCCCGTACGACCAGTACTGCAAGGACGGCGCGACCGAGTGCGAGGACCAGTTCTCGCCGACGTTCTGGTCGCGCAAGCGCCTCACGTCCATCACCACCAAGGTGCTGACCGGCGGCGCGTACAAGGACGTCGACGGCTGGACGCTGACGCAGGGCTTCCCCGCGGCCGGTGACGGCATCTCGACCCCGATGTGGCTGAGCTCCGTCCAGCGCACCGGCAAGGCGGGCGCCACCGTCACGATGCCGCCCGTGACCTTCGCGGGCGAGCAGTTCGCCAACCGGGTCGACAAGACCGGCGACGGCCTCGCCCCCTTCGTCCGGCTGCGGCTCTACCAGGTCACCACGGAGACCGGCGGCACCGTCGGCGTCACCTACTCCCAGCCCGGGTGCACCGCGACCTCGCTCCCGGCGGCCGACGCCACCAACACCACCCGCTGCTACCCGGTGAAGTGGGCCTTCGAGGGGTATGAGCCCCAGCTCGACTGGTTCAACACCTACGTGGCCACCCAGGTCGTCGAGGGCGACAACCTCGTCGAGTCCCCCGACAAGGTGACCACCTACTCCTACCTCGACGGCGCCGCCTGGACGAAGAGCACCGACGAGTTCACCGAAGCCGAGGACCGGACGTACTCCGTCTACCGCGGCTACGAGCGGGTGCAGACCCGCACCGGTGCCGCCGACGACCCGAGGACCCTGACCGAGCGCCGCTACTTCCGCGGCCGCGACGGCACGAGCGTCGAGGACTCGGCCGGCATCGGGGTCACCGACCGCGAGCAGTTCGCCGGCATGCTCCGCGAGGAGGTCACCTACAACGGCGACGACACGACGAAGCCGCTGACGGCGAAGTCCTTCACGCCGTGGCGGTCGGCCGCCCTCGCCACCCGGACCCGCTCCGGCCTGCCCGCCCTGACGGCGCACCACGTCGGCACGGAGAAGGAGCAGAGCCGCGCCACGGTCACCGGCGGCACCCGCACCACCGAGCTCAGCCGCGACTTCGACGCCTACGGCATGGTCACCGCCGTCTCCGAGACCGGCGACACCGAGAAGCCCGGCGACGAGCGGTGCACCACCACGGCGTACGCCCGCAACACCGGGGCGAACATCCTCGACAAGGCCGGCCGGGTCGAGACCGTCGCCGTCCTCTGCGGCACGACCGTCTCCCGCCCCGCCGACGTCATCGACGACGTGCGCACCTCCTACGACGGCGGCGCGTTCGGCACGGCGCCCACCAAGGGCGACGTCACGAAGATCGAGCGGATCGAGGGCGACGGCACCGGGTACGCCACCACGTCCAGCACTCCGGTGACCGACTTCGACGTCTACGGCCGCGCCCTGTCCGCGACCGACGCCCTCGGCGCCACCACGACGACCCGCTACACCCCGGCCACCGGGGAGCCCCCGACGTCCGTGCTCGTCACCAACCCGCTCGGGCACGCGGCGACCACCACGATGGACCCGCGGCGCGGGCTGCCGACCCAGGTCAGCGACGCCAACGGCAAGATCACCACGACGGCGTACGACGGGATCGGCCGGACGACGAAGGTGTGGCTGCCGACCCGCTCCGCCGCCACGTACCCCGACTCGCCGAACCGGATCTTCGAGTACCAGGTGCGCAACGACGGCCCGACGGTCGTCACCAGCAAGTCGCTGACCCACGACGCGGACTACAAGACGTCCTACGCGTTCTTCGACGGCCTGCTGCGCGCCCGCCAGACCCAGGAGAACTCCCCGGACCTCTCGGGCCGGCTCGTCACGGAGAACTTCTACGACACCCGCGGCCAGGCCTGGCGCTCCTCCGGCGTCTACTACGCCACGGGCTCGGCGGAACCCGCCCTCGTCACCGGCGAGGAGCTGCACTACCCGGCGTCCACGGACACCCTGTACGACGGGGCCGGTCGCGTCACCGCCGTGATCGCCCGCCGCTTCGGCGACGAGACCAAGCGCACCACCACCGCGTACACCGGTGACACCACCACCGTGGTCCCGCCGAAGGGCGGCATCGCGACCACCACGGTCGTGGACGCGCTGGGCCGGACCGTCGAGCTGCGGCAGTACACGGACGCGGCCCGCACGCAGTCCCAGACGACGTCCTACCGCTTCGACCGGAAGGGCCGGATGGACCGGCTCGCCACCCCGGCCGGCGCCGCCTGGGAGTACGGCTACGACGTCCGCGGCCGCCAGGTGCGGACCGTCGATCCCGACAAGGGGGTGACGACCACCGGTTACGACGCGGGCGACCGGCCCGTCGACGTCACCGACGCCCGGCAGATCACCCTGCACACCGACTACGACGCGCTCGGCCGCAGGACCGCGGTCAAGAAGGGCACCACGACCCTGTCGTCGTGGGTGTACGACACCGTCGCCAAGGGGCAGCTGTCCAAGGCGAGCGTCTGGGCCGACGGCCAGGCGTACGAGTCCGCCGTGACCTCGTACAACAGCCTCTACAAGCCGGTGCTCACCCAGATGACGATCCCGGCCCGCGAGGGCGCGGCCGCCGGCGTCTACAAGTGGACGACCTCCTACAACCTCAACACCGGACAGGTGATGTGGACCATGCAGCCCGCGATGGGCGGACTGCCGGCGGAGAAGGTCGCCAACACCTACAGCCCGGTCACCGGGCTGCTCAGCACGGTCGGCGCGGGCACCGACGCCCTGGTGGCGCAGAGCGCGTACGACCACTACGGCCGGCTGATCCGCCGGAACCTCGGCTCCTTCGGCCAGCAGGTCATCCTCTCCCAGGTCTACGACGAGCACACCGGCGCGCTGACGGAGCGCTACGTCGACCGCGAGGTGGCGCCGCAGCGCATCGAGGACGCGCGCTACGGATACGACCCGGCCGGCAACATCACCTCCATCGCCACCGCCTACGGGCAGGACGCGACCCGCACCACGGACACCCAGTGCTTCGCGCTGGACTCCCTGGCCCGGATCACCGAGGCGTGGACCAACACCGGGACGGCCTGCGCCGCGGCCCCGTCGACGACGGTGGTCGGCGGACAGGACGCCTACTGGACGTCGTACACGTACGACGCGGTCGGCAACCGCAGGACCGAGACGCAGCACAAGACCGCCTCGGGTCCGACCGCCGACACGCTCCGCACCTACACGGCCCCGCCGACGGGCACCCACAAGCTGCCCAAGGTCACCCAGACCGGAACCAACCCCCACGAGGAGACCTTCACCTACGACGCCACGGGCAACACCGCCACCCGCAAGATCGGCGCCGCGGCCCAGCAGACCCTCAAGTGGAACGACCAGGGACACCTCGCGTCGGTCACCGAGGGCACCACGGAGAAGGCGGGCTACCTGTACGACACCGAGGGTCAGCGGCTCGCGGCGAAGGACGCCGACGGCACGACCCTCTACCTGCCGGGCGGCAACGAGCTGCACCTGAGCAAGACGGGGGTGCTGACCGGCACGCGCTACTACAGCGCCGGCGACCGGACCGTCGCGGTGCGGACGGGCGGGAAGCTGAAGTTCACCGTCTCCGACCACCACGGCACCGGCACCACGCAGATCACGGCCGACGCGGCGCAGACCGTCACGCGCCGCAAGACCGCGATCTTCGGCGGTCCCCGGGGCACCCAGCCGTCCGGCTGGACCGGTGAGAGGGGCTTCGTCGGCGGCACGAACGACACCGCCACGGGCCTGATCCACCTGGGCGCCCGCGAGTACGACGCGGCCCTCGGCCGCTTCGTCTCGGTGGACCCGCTCTTCGTCTCCGACGACCCGCGCCAGCACAACGCGTACGTCTACAGCAACAACAACCCGGTGACGCTCTCCGACCCGGCGGGCACGGAGATCGGCTCGATGCCGAACAGCTGCCTGTACGACCTGAAGTACTGCACGAACGACGAGAAGACCGGCAAGTCGGACACCGTCTGCTGCACCCACCTCGGCGGCGGCTCCGGCTCCGGCGGCGGCTCGGGCGGCGGCTCGGGCGACGGCTCGGGCGGCGGTTCCGGCGGTGGCTCGGGCGGTGGCTCGGGTGGCGGTTCGGGTGGCGGTTCGGGCGGCTCGACGCACTACTGCGACGGCTGCACCACGCTGATCAAGCTGCCTCCGAACGTGTACGTGCCGGACGGCGGGAAGGACGTCCTGTGGCACACGACGGTGCAGACCGGCCTCGGCACCTACACCGATTACACGACCGCGGCGATGCTCGACACCACGCAGGACGACACGGAGATCAGTTTCGTGTACAGCGAGCAGGCGATGTACGCGGCCTCCGAGGCGTTCGCGGACCAGTTCAACTGGAAGGTGGACGCCAAGACATCCTTCGGGGTGGGTCTTCCGGTCTTCAAGGGCGAGATCGAACTCACCGTGGGCGTCGGTGGCAACTACACCTGGACCAGTACCGACACCGCGACGCGCAGTGCGACCGTCACCAAGACGCACCCGCTGAAGGTCAAGAAGGGCGACATCTTCGGACTGTCGCCGTTCGGGCAGGCGAAGACCTTCTCGACCACCTACCACCACAAGGGCGGACGGACCTCCACCAAGACCTGGGGGACCTTCGACATCACGTCCTGGACCCCGGTCACGTACTCCGAGACCCCGCCCAACATCGCGTCCCTCAACGCCTCTGTGCTGCAGAAGGGAAGTGAGCCGTTTTGATCTTCTCGGTGTGGCGCCGGCGCATGAGGCCGGCGCCGGCCGCCCTCGCGGCCTGCCTCGTCCTCGCCGCCTGCGGTACGCAGGCCGCGAGGGCGGGCGGTCCCGCCTCCCCGTCCGCCTCTTCGGCTTCTTCCGGTCACTCAGGGGCGGAGCAGGTGGAGGCGGCCATGATCGAGCAGGCCCGGAAGAAGGGACAGGGACCCGACGGCTCCGGCGTCAGCAGGGTCGAGACGCCGCACGCCACGGCCTTCCTCTGGGAGGCGGCCGGGGACCGGCTGTGCCTCGGCGAGGCGGTGCTCGACGGCGGGCTGACGTCGTTCAAATGCGTCCGGTCCCTGGTGGCCGGGCCGCCGGACTCCCCGGCTGTCTCCCTCCTCTTCGGCCCCGGGGTGCTGGGCGAGGGAGGGCGGGTCGTCCTGGCCGGCCCTCCCGGCGGGACGATCGCTTCGGTCACGTACCGGGGCGCGAAGGCCGGGACGACGTTCGTCAGGTCGCTCTCGTCCGGCTGGGCCGGCCGCGACCTGTACTACGTGGTGCTGCCCGAGTTCCCGAAGGAGCCGCTCGGCGTGACGCTCCGTGCCGGAGGGAAGGAGCGTGTCGAGCACCTGCCGATGACCGGGTGACCGGCTGAGACGAAGGGAGCCCCGCTCCGGCGACGAGGTCGCCGGAGCGGGGCTCCCTCGCGTCCAGGGGGAAGCTCAGAGCGGCTTCACGAAGCAGAGGCTGCTGTCGTGGTCGCGGTAGTGGCCGAACTTGGCGGGGCTGGGCGCGTAGCCGCTGGAGGTGTAGAGGGCGATGGCCTCGGGCTGCTCGGTGCCGGTCTCCAGGACCATGCGGGTGTGGCCGGCGGCGCGGGCGTCGTCCTCCAGGAGGGCCAGGATGCGGCGGGCCAGGCCCAGGCCGCGGGCCTCGGGTATGACGTACATGCGCTTCAGCTCGGCGTCGCCGTCCGCGTACCCCTCCTCGTTCTCCTCCTGGCCGCGCCAGGCGCCGCTGGCGACCGGACGGCCCTCGGGGTCGTAGGCGAGGAGGTAGAGGCCCCGCGGCGGGGCGAACATCGAGGCGTCGAGCGGGGTGGCGTCGCCCTCGTCGTCGCCGTAGCGGACGACGTACTCGGCGAGTACCTCGGCCTGCAGTTTCGCGGAATCGGGGTGGTCGTAGGGGGTGGGCTCGATGCGCATGGCGTCGATCGTACGTGTATGCGAGTGGCGGGTGTCGGTATTCTCCCGGGATGTTCACTGTCACCAGCGCGAACGTCAACGGTCTCCGTGCCGCCGCCAAGAAGGGCTTCGTCGAGTGGCTGGCGGAGACCCCCGCCGACGCCGTCCTGCTCCAGGAGGTGCGCGCCGAGGAGGCGCAGCTGCCCGAGGAGGTCAGGACCCCCGAGGGCTGGTTCACCGCCCACGCCCCCGCCGCCGCCAAGGGCCGCGCCGGCGTCTCGCTCTACCTGCGGCGCGAGCCCGACGCCGTCCGCGTCGGCTTCGGGTCGGCCGAGTTCGACGGCTCCGGCCGCTACATCGAGGCGGACCTGCCCGGTGTCACCGTCGCCAGCCTCTACCTGCCCTCCGGCGAGGCGGAGACCGAGAAGCAGGACGAGAAGTACCGCTTCATGGGCGAGTTCCTGCCCTATCTGAAGGAGCTGCGGGTCCGCGCCGCCGCCGACGGCCGCGAGGTCGTGGTCTGCGGCGACTGGAACATCGCCCACCGCGAGGCCGACCTCAAGAACTGGAAGGCCAACCGCAAGAGCGCCGGCTTCCTCCCCGAGGAGCGGGACTGGCTCTCCCGGGTCCTGGAGGAGACCGACGGCGGGTACGTGGACGTGGTGCGGGCCCTCCACCCCGAGCAGGAGGGGCCGTACTCCTGGTGGTCCTACCGCGGCCGGGCCTTCGACAACGACTCGGGCTGGCGGATCGACTACCAGATGGCCACGCCGGGCCTGGCGGCGAAGGCCGTGAAGGCGTACGTGGAGCGGGCGGCCACCCACGCGGAGCGGTGGAGCGACCACGCGCCGGTGACGGCGGTGTACGCGCTGTAGGTGCCGCCGTCAGGCCCCCGGGCCGTGCAGGCGGCGGTCGAGGGCCAGCGAGAGCTCGGCCTCCACGACGGCCTTGGCCAGGGGGCGCAGGCGCTGGATGTCGGCGTCCTTCACGTGGGGGCCGAGGGCCTCGGTGAAGAGCTCGGCGAGGGCTTCGGCGTGCTCGCGGACGCGCGCGCCGGCCTTCAGGACCTCGGCGAGGGGGACGCCCTCGCGGACCAGGGCGGCCGAGACGTCGAGCAGCCGGCGGCTGATGTGGACGATCTCCTCGCCGTCGGTCGCCAGGTAGCCGAGGTCCAGGGCGGCCGCGAGGTTCTCCGGGGTGACCTCGCCGTCGAAGTGGTCGGCGAGCTCCTCGGGGGTGAGGCGGACCGGCTCCTCCTCGGTGGGGGAGCCGAGTTCCAGGACCTCGCCGACGTCCCGGCCCGATTCGAAGGCCGTGGTGAGGTCGGCGATGCCGGTGAGGGTGTGGCCGCGCTCCAGCAGGGCGGCGATGGTGCGCAGGCGGGCCAGGTGGCGGTCGTCGTACCAGGCGATGCGTCCCTCGCGGCGGGGCGGCGGGATCAGGCCGCGCTCGCGGTAGAAGCGGAGCGTGCGGACGGTGATGCCGGCCGCCTCGGCCAGCTCCGTCATCCGGTACTCGTGGGGTGGGTTCCCTGATCGTTCTGCCACACCGGCCAGCCTATGTTGTACCGCCGGTAACTTTCCCTCGCCGGACCCCTACCGCTCGGTATGGAGCTGCTCTACAGTCCGACTGTGCCAGTGATTGCTGGCGGAATCTTGGCCGGGCGCACGGGAGGCGGCATGGCGAAGCACGAGCACGTTCGGGTGGCGGTGATCGGATCGGGGTTCGGTGGGCTCGGGGCCGCCGTCCGGCTGCGCCGCGAGGGGATCACCGACTTCGTCGTCCTGGAGCGGGCCGACTCCGTGGGCGGCACCTGGCGCGACAACAGCTACCCCGGGTGCGCCTGCGACGTGCCCTCGCACCTCTACTCGTTCTCCTTCGCGCCCAACCCCGACTGGCCCCGGACCTTCTCCGGACAGCGCCACATCCGGGCCTACCTGGAGCACGTCGCCGACACCTTCGGGCTCCGGCCGCACCTGCGCCTGAACCACGAGGTCACGAAGATGGCCTGGAACGAGGAGGAGCTGCGCTGGGACATCGAGACCGGTCGCGGCAGCTTCTCCGCCGACGTCGTCGTCTCCGCCACCGGCCCGCTCTCCGACCCGAAGATCCCGGACATCCCGGGGCTCGACGGCTTCACCGGCAAGGTCTTCCACTCGGCCCGCTGGGACCACGACTACGACCTGAGGGGCAAGCGGGTCGCCATGGTCGGCACCGGCGCCTCCGCCATCCAGATCGTGCCCTCGATCCAGCCCGAGGTCGCCCGGCTCACCCTCTTCCAGCGCACGCCCCCGTGGGTCATGCCCCGCATGGACCGCGCCATCAGCGGCCCCGAGCGCTGGCTGCACCGCAAGCTGCCCGCCACCGCCACCCTGCGCCGCGGCATCCTGTGGGGCATCCGCGAACTCCAGGTCGGCGCCTTCACCAAGCACCCCGGCGAGCTCGGCCTGGTCGAGAAGCTCGCCAAGGCGAACATCGCCCGGGCGGTCAAGGACCCGGCACTGCGGGCCAAGCTCACGCCCTCGTACCGCATCGGCTGCAAGCGGATCCTGCTCTCCAACGCCTACTACCCGGCCCTCGCCCAGCCCAACGTCGACGTCGTCGCCGGCGGTCTGAAGGAGGTCCGCGGCAATGTCGTCGTCGGTTCCGACGGCACCGAGACCGAGGTCGACGCGATCATCTTCGGCACCGGCTTCCACGTCACCGACATGCCGATCGCCCCGCGCGTCGTCGGCGCCGACGGCCGCTCGCTCGCCGAGGCCTGGAAGGGCGGCATGGAGGCGCTGCGCGGCGCCACCGCCGCCGGCTTCCCCAACTGGATGACGATCATCGGGCCCAACACCGGCCTCGGGAACTCCTCCATGATCCTCATGATCGAGTCCCAGCTGAACTACATGGCCGACTACCTCCGCCAGCTGGACGTGCTGGGCGGCAGGGCCGCCCTCGCCGTCCGCCCCTCCGCCGTCAACGCCTGGAACCGCAAGGTCCAGAACCGCATGGAGCGGACCGTCTGGAAGGCCGGCGGCTGCGACAGCTGGTACCTCGACGCCAACGGCCGCAACACCACCCTCTGGCCGGGCACCACCGGCGAGTTCCGCCGCGAGACCCGGCAGGTCGACCTCTCCGAGTACGAGGTCCTCCGCGCCCCGAAGCCGGTGAAGGACCCGAAGCCGGTGAAGGCCGTGGAGCCGGTGAAGGCCGTGGAGCCGGTCGAGGACGCCGAGGCGGTCACGGACGCCGAGCCGGTCGAGGCCGTCCGCGCCGCCCGCAAGAAGGAGGCCGCATCGTGAACGTCCGCACCCTGACCGTCCGTTCCGCCGACGGCGCCGAACTGCACACCGAGGTGCACGGCCCCGAGGGCGCGCCCGCCGTCGTCCTCGCCCACGGCTGGACCTGCTCCACCGCCTTCTGGGCCGAGCAGATCCGGGACCTCGCCGTCGACCACCGGGTCGTCGCCTACGACCAGCGCGGCCACGGCCGCTCGCCCGTCCCCGCCGACGGCGGCTACTCGACCACCGCGCTCGCCGACGATCTGGAGGCGGTGCTCGCCGCCACCCTCGGGCCCGGCGAGCGGGCCGTGATCGCAGGGCACTCCATGGGCGGCATGACGATCATGGCCGCCGCCGCCCGTCCCGGCTTCGTCCAGCACGCCGCCGCCGTCCTGCTCTGCTCCACCGGCCCGTCCCGGCTCACCGCCGAGGCCACCGTCGTGCCCCTCGGGCCGGGCGGGCTCCGGACCCGGCTCACCGGCGCCGTCCTCGGCTCGAAGGCGCCGCTCGGACCCGTCAACGGGATCTCGAAGAAGGTCCTCAAGTACGCCACCATGGGCCCCGGTTCGGCACCCGGGCGGGTCGAGGCCTGCGCCCGGATCGTGCACGCCTGCCCCCGCCCGTCCCGCTACGGCTGGTCGCAGGTGCTCGCCCACCTCGACCTGGAGGCCGGCGTGCGCGACCTGCGGGTCCCGGCCGCCGTCCTCGTCGGCACCGCCGACCGGCTCACCCCGCCCGTCCACTCCCGGGCCATGGCCGAGGCGCTGCCGCACTGCACCGGGCTCACCGAGCTGGCCGGCATGGGCCACATGACGCCGGTCGAGGCCCCGGAGGCCGTCACCGCGCAGATCCGCGAACTGACGCTCACCTATCTCGGAGCGCGTCCGACCAGCAAGGAGGCAGGGGTATGAGCAGGGTCAGCCTGGAAGGACAGGTCGCGGTCGTCACCGGCGGCGCCCGCGGCGTGGGCGAACTGCTCGCCCGCAAGCTCTCCGCGCGCGGCGCGAAGATCGCCCTCGTCGGCCTGGAGCCCGAACTCCTCAAGGAGGTCGCCGGGCGGCTGCACACCGAGGCCGACTGGTGGGAGGCGGACGTCACCGACCACGAGGCGATGGCCCGGGTCGCCGCCGAGGTCAAGGAGCGCTTCGGGAAGGTCGACATCGTCGTCGCCAACGCCGGCGTCGCCGCCGGCGGCCCGTTCGTCGACTCCGACCCGGTCGCCTGGCGGCGGGTCGTCGAGGTCAACCTCATCGGCGGGGCGGTCACCGCCCGCGCCTTCCTGCCGGTCCTCATGGAGTCCCGGGGGTACTTCCTCCAGATCGCCTCGCTCGCCGCGATCACCCCGGCCCCGATGATGACCGCCTACTGCGCCTCCAAGTCCGGCGTCGAGGCCTTCGCGCACAGCCTGCGCGCCGAGGTCGCCTACAAGGGCGTGAAGGTCGGCGTCGGCTACCTCTCCTGGACCGACACCGACATGGTGCGCGGCGCCGACCAGGACGACGTGATGAAGGAGCTGCGGCAGCGGCTGCCGTGGCCGTCGAACCGCACGTACCCGCTCGGCCCGGCCGTCGACCGGATCGTCGAGGGCGTCGAGCGCCGCTCGGCCCATGTGTACGCGCAGTGGTGGCTGCGCGGGATGCAGTCCGTCCGCGGCTATCTGCCGGGCCTCATCGCCACCGTCGGCAAGCGCGAGGTGGCCCGCTTCGAGCCCCGCCTCGCCACGGTCTCCAAGGGCCTGGTGGGCGCGGGCGGCGCGGCCGACGAGCAGGCCCGCACCGAGAGGGCGTGAGGCCGCGGCCCACGGACCGTGACTGATCGAAATGCGTGCGATGTTCGCTCGTGCAAGGCTGGTCGAGGCCCTGGGGCATGCCGCCCCGCACCCCTCACACCCTTACTAGGAGTGAACCTTCATGGGCATCAAGGACCAGTTCCAGGACAAGGCGCAGGAGCTCCAGGAGCGCGCCAAGCAGGCCATGGGCAATGCCAAGGACGAGGCCTCCGAGCGCGCCCGGCAGGAGCGCGAGGGGTCGCAGGAGGCCAAGGAGCGCGGGCAGCAGCAGCTGCGCGAGCGCACCGGCCGCGACGAGGCCTGACGCCTGTCCTGTGACGGAAGGCGCACCCGGGACGCCGGGTGCGCCTTCCGCGTGTGCGCGCACGGCCGTTCCGGCGTGGCTTGAACTGCTCAACTCGCGCGCGCCCGCGCGTGGATCTTCGTACGCTCCCCTCATGTCCGTCGTACTCGAACGTCTCCGTCTCGACCACGCGCCCGCCCTGCTCGCCTTCGAGCGGGAGAACCGCGCCTACTTCGCCGCCACCGTGCCCGACCGGGGCGACGCGTACTTCGCCGACTTCGCCGCCCGCCACCAGGCCCTCCTCGACGAGCAGGAGGAGGGGACCATCCGCTTCCACGTCCTGGTGGCGGAGGACGGGCGGATCGTCGGCCGGGTCAACCTCGTCGACGTCGCCGACGGCGCGGCCGAACTCGGCTACCGGATCGCGGAGTCGGCCGCCGGCCGGGGCCTCGCCACCCGGGGCGTGCGGGAGGTGTGCCGGCTCGCCGTGGACGAGTACGGGCTGCGCCGGCTGTACGCGAAGGCGTCGCCGGAGCACGCCGCGTCCCGGGCGGTGCTCGCCCGGGTCGGCTTCGGGGCGGTCGGCGGGGAGCGGTTGAAGACCGGGGAGTCCGCGATCGCCTACGAGCTGGATCTCGGCGGCAGCTTCGGACGGGAGCGGTCCGGCACGGACTCGTAGCCGGGCGGGCTCGCGGCGGGCTCCGCTTCGAGCAGGGCGAGGGCCCGGTGGACGGCGTCGTCGAGCTGGGCGTGCCGGCCCTCGGCCCAGTCGAGCGGGGTGCGCAGGACGGCCAGGTCGGGTTCGACGCCGTGGTTCTCCACGGACCAGCCCCAGTCGGTGAACCAGGCGGCGTTCATGGGGACGGTGATCGTGGTGCCGTCGCCGAGCTTGTGGCGGCCGGTCATGCCGACGACTCCGCCCCAGGTGCGCTGGCCGACGACGGGGCCGAGGCCGAGGAGCTTGAAGGCGGCGGTGATCATGTCGCCGTCGGAGGAGGTGGCCTCGTCGGCGAGGGCGACGACGGGGCCGCGCGGGGCGTTGGAGGCGTAGCTCACGGGCTGGGCGTTGCGGGTGAGGTCCCAGCCGATGATCTTCCGGGTGAGGGTCTCGACGACGAGTTCGCTGATGTGGCCGCCCGCGTTGCCCCGGACGTCGACGATGAGGGCGGGCCGGGAGACCTCCATCCGCAGGTCGCGGTTGAACTGGGCCCAGCCGGAGCCGCCCATGTCGGGGATGTGGAGGTAGCCGCAGCGGCCGCCGCTCAGCTCGCGGACGACGGCCCGGCGTTTGGCCACCCAGTCCTGGTAGCGCAGCGGGCGTTCGTCGATCAGTGGGACGACGGCGACGCGGCGGGAGCGGCCCTCGCCGCCGGCCGGGGTGAAGGTGAGCTCCACGGTGGTGCCGCCGGTGCCGGCGAGCAGCGGGTAGGGGCCGGCGACGGGGTCGACGGGCCGGCCGTCGACGTGGGTGAGGGCGGCGCCCTCGCGGATGCCGGTGCCGGCGAGCGGGGAGCGGGCCTTGGAGTCGGAGGACTCGCCGGGCAGGATCCGCTTGACCACCCAACCGTCGTCGCGGGGCACGAGGTTGGCGCCGAGGAGGCCCTGGGGGCGCTGGTAGTGCGGCGGTCCCTCGTTGCGCCGGGCCGGGGTGACGTAGGCGTGGGAGGTGCCGAGCTCGCCCATGACCTCGCGGAGCAGGTCGGCGAACTCGTCGGGGGAGGCGACCCGTTCGAGCAGGGGCCGGTACTGGTCGAGGATCGCCGGCCAGTCGACGCCGCCCATGCCGGGCTCCCAGAAGTAGGCGCGGACGATCCGCCCGGCCTCGTCGTAGGCCTGGCGCCACTCGGCGCCCGGGTCGACCTCGTGGAGGATGCGGCGCAGGTCGAGGTAGACGGTGGAGTCGCCGTCGCCTGCCTCGGTGGCGGGGACGGCCCGCAGCTCGCCCTCGTCGAAGACGACGAGCCGGGTGCCGTCGCCGCTGACGGCGAACCAGTCGAGGTCGCGGGCGAGTTCGGTGCGGCGGGCCTTGGTGACGGAGAAGTGCTCCAGGGTGGGGCGGCCGGAGGTGTCGGCGGGGTTGGCGAAGGTCTCGCCGAGGGCGCCGGAGATGGGCCAGCGAAGCCAGACGAGGCCGCCGCCGGAGACCGGGGCGAGCGCCGAGTACTTGGAGGCGGCCACGGGGAAGGGGGTGACCCGGTCGGGCAGGCCCTCGATCTCGACGGTGACCGTGCCGTCGCCGCTGTCGGCGCCGTCGTCGGCCGGGTCGAGCCCGCCGGCCGCCGGGCGCCCGTCGGGCAGCAGCGCGAAGGGGGAGGGGGTCGCGGAGGAGAGCGGCACCAGGTAGGGGCGGCAGCCGAGGGGGAAGGAGAGGTCGCCGGTGTGGACGTCGTACACCGGGTCGAAGCCGCGCCAGGAGAGGAAGGCGAGATAGCGGCCGTCGCTGGTGAAGACCGGGTTCTCGTCCTCGAAGCGGCCGTTGGTGAGGTCGATGACCGTGCGCGGGCCCGGTCCCGAGATGCGGACCAGTTTGATGGAGCGCAGCGAGCGGCCGATGCCGGGGTGGGACCAGGTGAGCCAGGCGCCGTCGGGGGAGAAGGCGAGGTCGCGGACGGGGCCGTTGACGGAGCGGATGAGCTCGGTGACCTCGCCGTTGGAGTCCTCGGTGGCGTCGATGAGGAGGAGGCGGCCGTCGTTCGAGGCGATGGCGAGGCGCTCGCCGTCGGGGTCGGCGACGAGCTCCTCGACGCGGCCGAGCTCCCCGGCGGCGAGCCGGCGCGGCGGCCGGTCGCCGCTGGCCCGGGGGAGGTAGGCGATCTCGACGGCGTCCTCGCCCTCGGCGTCGGTGACGTAGGCGATCTGGCCGCCGCTGCCGAGCATCTCGGGGAGCCGGACGCGGACGCCGGGGGTGTCGGTGATGGTCCGGGCGGGCCCGTCCCGGTGCGTGAGCCAGTACAGGCTGCCGCGCACCCCGACGGCGCTGGCCCGGCCGGTCTCGTCGACGGAGAGCGCGTCGACGTGGCGGGCGGCCGGCACCTGGTAGGGGCGGCGGCCGGCCCGCTGTCCGCCGAGCCGCACCTCCAGGCGGCGCGGTGCGGCGCCGGCGCTCAGGTCGTCGGCGATCCACAGCTCGCCGGCGCACTGGTAGACGACCCGGCGCCCGTCGGAGGAGGCGTGCCGGGCGTAGAAGTCGGCGTGGTCGGTGTGGCGGCGCAGGTCCGTGCCGTCGGGGCGGCAGGAGTACAGATTGCCGACGCCCTCGTGGTCGGAGAGGAAGGCGATCCGGTGCCCCTCCTCGCCGGGCGGCGCGGCGACGAACATCGGGTCGGCGAGGTGGCCGCCGAGGTCCGGAAGGAGCCGCTCGCCGTGGAGCCAGAGCCGGCCGGTGGCGCCGCCCCGGTACCGCTTCCAGGCGGCGGGCTCGTGCGGCGGGGTGCCGGTGAGCAGGAGGGTGCGGCGCTCGCCGTCGACGTCCCGGACGGCGATGTCGGAGACCGGGCCCCAGGGCATCCTGCCGCCGGGCGAGCCGTCGGTGGCGACGGTGTGGGCCCAGGAGAAGTACGAGAAGGGCTGGCCCTGCGAGGAGACGGCGAGGATGTCGGAGCGGCCGTCCTTGTCCGGGGGCGACCAGCCGCAGACCCGGGTGTCGGTGGAGCCCCAGTGGGTGAGCTGGCGGGCGTGGCCGCCGTCGACCGGTACGAGGTGGATCTCGGGGTCGAGGCTGCGCCAGTTCGTGTAGGCGATGTGGCGGCCGTCGGGGGAGAAGCGGGGGTGCCCGGCCCGGGTGCGGTCGACGGTGAGCCGCCACGCGCGGCCGGGGCGATGGCCCTCGGGCACGAGCGGGGCGATCCAGAGGTCGTCCTCGGCCGTGAAGCACAGCAGGTCGTCGTGGAGGTGCGGGAAGCGGAGGTAGGCCACGTCGTCACTCACCCGTTCATGCTTTCCGCGCGGACGGGGTGCGGCAACCTGTGGACGCGAACCTCTGGACGACCGGGTGTGGCCCAGGACACGTACGAAACGGTTTCGTTTCGCTGGAGACGGGGGTACCTTCGTACCGTACGAAGAGTACGAAACCGTTTCGTTCGGTCCGGAGGTACGGCATGGCCCGCAGCAGACTCACCCCCGAGCGGGAGTCCGAGCTGTACGCGGCCGTCCTCGACCTCCTCCGCGAGGTCGGCTACGACGCCCTCACCATGGACGCCGTCGCCACCCGCACCCACTCCAGCAAGGCCACCCTCTACCGCCAGTGGGGGAGCAAGCCGGAGCTGGTCGCCCGGGCCCTGCGCCACAACAAGCCGGTCAACATCACCGAGATCGACACCGGCTCGCTGCGCGGCGACTTCCAGGCCCTCATGGCCCTCACCGACGACTGTCAGATGGAGAAGGACACCGCGCTGATGCGGGGTCTGGCCCATGCCGTCCACGACAACCCGGACCTGCACCGGGCCCTGCGCGAGCTGCTCATCGAACCCGAGCTGAACAGCTTCGACGAGGTCCTCGCCCGCGCGGTCCGGCGCGGCGAGATCGACCCGGACAATCCGGCGCTCAAGCTCGTCCCGCACATGCTGATCGGGGCGTTCGTCGCCCGCCCGCTGGTCGACGACCAGCCGGTCGACCACGCCTTCCTCAGCGCCTACGTCGACGCCGTCGTGCTCCCCTCACTCGGCGTCTGACCCGCACCACCCGCTAGTGCCCGTCTGACAATTCCCGCCGGGTCCGGCCCGAATTGTCAGACAGGCCCTAGTCCCCTGCTCCACCTGACTGCGCACCGCTCACGCCGTCGGGCCGGCTCCCCATGCCCTGTCCCACCCCACAATGGGAGTACGCACCCGTGGCCACCTTCCTGTACAAGCTGGGCCGCACCGCCTTCCGGCGCCGACGGCTCGTCGCACTGCTCTGGGTGGCGCTGCTCGCGCTCGCCGGAGTCGGCGCCGCCACCGCGCCCGCCGCGACCTCCAGCTCCTTCTCCATCCCCGGCACCGAGGCCCAGCGCGCCTTCGACCTGCTCGAAGAGCGCTTCCCCGGCGCCGGCGCCGACGGCGCCACCGCCCGGGTCGTCTTCAAGGCCCCCGACGGCGGGAAGATGACCGACGCGGCCCCCAAGGCCGTCGTCGAGGAGACCGTCGCCGCGCTGAAGTCCGGCTCGGACCAGATCGTCTCCGTCACCGACCCGTACACGGCGCAGGCCGTCTCCCAGGACGGCTCCACCGCCTACGTCTCCGTCGCCTACAAGGTGAACGCGATGGAGCTGACCGACGAGACCCGTGAGGCCCTCAAGCAGGCCGGTCACGGGGCCCAGGGCAAGGGCCTGACCGTCGAGCTGGGCGGCGACGCCCTCCAGACCATGCCCGAGACCGGCGCCGGCGAGATCGTCGGCGTGGTCATCGCCGGCATCGTCCTCGTCCTCACCTTCGGCTCGCTCGTCGCGGCCGGACTGCCGCTGCTCACCGCGATCATCGGCGTCGGCATCGGCGTCTCCACGATCACCGCGCTCGCCAGCGTGCTGGACCTCGGCTCCACGACCTCCACGCTCGCGATGATGATCGGCCTCGCCGTCGGCATCGACTACGCCCTCTTCATCGTCTCCCGCTACCGCGCCGAGCTCGCCGACGGGCGCAGCAAGGAGGAGGCCGCGGGCCGTGCCACCGGCACCGCCGGCTCGGCCGTCGTCTTCGCCGGACTCACCGTCGTCATCGCCCTCGTCGGCCTGGCCGTCGTCAACATCCCGATGCTGACGAAGATGGGCTTCGCCGCCGCCGGCACGGTCGTCATCGCCGTCCTGATCGCCCTCACCCTGATCCCGGCGCTGCTCGGCTTCGCCGGCGACAAGGTGCTCGGCCGCAAGCAGCGCAAGGGCACCGCCGACCCGGAGAAGGCCGCCAGGCCGAACGCCGGCACCCGCTGGGCCCGCTTCGTCATCCGCCGGCCGCTCTTCGTGCTCCTCGCCGGCGTCATCGGCCTCGGCGCCATCGCGATCCCGGCCGCCTCCCTGGAGATGGGCCTCCCCGACGACGGCGTGAAGCCGGTCTCCGCGACCGAGCGCCGCGCCTACGACCTGCTCTCCGACGGCTTCGGCCCCGGCTTCAACGGCCCGCTGCTCGTCGTCGTCGACGGCGACAAGGCCGCGGCCGACAAGACGGTCGACACCGTCAAGGGCCTCGACGGCATCGCCGCCGTCACCCCGGCCACCCCCAACAAGGCCGGCGACGCCGCCATGATCACGGTGATCCCGAAGGACCGCCCGTCCTCCGGCGCCACCGAGACCCTCGTCCACGACATCCGCGACGCCACCGGCGACGACGTCCTCGTCACCGGCGCCACCGCGATGAACATCGACTTCTCGCAGAAGATGAACGACGCCCTGGTGCCCTACCTGGCCCTCGTCGTCGGCCTCGCCTTCCTCCTGCTGACCGTGGTCTTCCGCTCGATCCTGGTGCCGCTCAAGGCCGCCCTGGGCTTCCTGCTCTCGGTGGTCGCCGCCCTCGGCGCCGTCGTCGCGGTCTTCCAGTGGGGCTGGCTGGGCAGCCTGTTCGGCGTCGAGCAGACCGGCCCGATCATGTCGATGATGCCGATCTTCATGGTGGGCGTGGTCTTCGGCCTCGCGATGGACTACGAGGTCTTCCTCGTCACCCGGATGCGCGAGGCGTACGTCCACGGCGAGCGGCCCGGCGAGGCGATCGTGACCGGCTTCCGGCACAGCGCCCGGGTGGTCACCGCCGCCGCGGTGATCATGATCGCGGTCTTCTCCGGCTTCATCGGGATGACCGACCAGATGATCAAGATGATCGGCTTCGGTCTCGCCGTCGCCGTCCTCTTCGACGCCTTCGTCGTCCGCATGGCGATCGTCCCGGCCGTCCTCGCGCTCCTCGGCCACAAGGCCTGGTGGCTGCCGAAGTGGCTGGACCGGGCGCTGCCCAACGTGGACGTGGAGGGCGAGAGCCTGGCCGCCCACGACGCCGGGACCGCGGTGAAGGACCTCGTGAAGGCCTGATCCGCCGCCGAACCCCGGGGCCGCCCCTGAGCGGGGGGCGCGCCCCGGACCGCGCCGGGACCTGTGGGGACGGGGAGCCGACGCGGCCGTACGCCGTCAGCGTGTCGTGAGCGACGACGCGCCGGCGGCGTACGTGTGCTCCAGGAACCGCGTCAGTGCGGCGTTGTCGAACTGGACGACGGCGACCTCGTCCCGGCCGTGGAACTCGACGACCGTCTGCACCCGCCCGCACGGCCACACCGCGATGTCGCCCCGGTGCGCGGGCTCCCGCAGCCCGTCCTCCAGGAGGGCGCGGGGGAAGGACCACTCGACCCCGCCGGGCAGCACGAAGCGGACGGTGGCGGGGGCGAAGCCGGGGTCGTAGCGGAGGGCGACCGCGACGGCCCGCGCGACGGGGGCGTCGTCGCTGATCAGCCGGGCTCGGGCATGGTCCTCGACGGCGCGCATGGGAAGGCTCCTCGGATCGTGGTCGAGTGCTTTTTGTTCCTCGATGTCGGATTCTTCCCCCGTAGTCGCGTGGTCACTCGCGACGTGTCCGGGCTCACACGCACCATCTTGTGATCCGGACGCTCTTGCAAGCTCTTTGCAGCTGCGCTCATCATTCGGTTCGTGCATGTACCCGACGGATTCATCAACGCCCCCGTATCGGCGGTCGCCGGCGTCGCCGCCGCGGCGGCCGTCGCCGTGAGCCTGCGCGGAGCGCGCAGGGAACTCGACGAGAAGGTCGCCCCGCTGGCGGGCCTCGTCGCGGCCTTCGTCTTCGCCGTCCAGATGCTCAACTTCCCCGTCGCGGCCGGAACGAGCGGCCACCTCCTCGGCGGGGCGCTCGCCGCGATCCTCGTCGGGCCGTGGACCGGCGTCCTGTGCATCGCCGTCGTCCTGCTCATGCAGGGCGTCCTCTTCGCCGACGGCGGCCTCACCGCGCTCGGCGTCAACATCACCGTCATGGGTGTGGTGACCGTCGTCACCGCCCACGTCCTCTTCCGCGGGCTCCGACTCGTGCTGCCCCGCACCCGGGGCGGCGTGACCGCCGCGACCTTCGTCGCCGCGCTCGTCTCCGTGCCGGCCTCGGCCGCCGCCTTCACCCTCATCTACGCGATCGGCGGCACCACCGAGGTGCCGATCGGCAAGGTCCTCACCGCGATGCTCGGCGTCCACGTCCTCATCGGCATCGGCGAGGCCGTCATCACCGCCCTCACCGTCGGCGCCGTCCTCGCCGTCCGCCCCGACCTCGTCCACGGCGCCCGCGGCCTCACCGCCCCGCTGAAGCTCCGGGTCGACGGCGAGCTGGTCGACGCGGCCCCGGCCCAGGCCCCGGCCGAGGCCCCCGCCGCGAAGAGCCCGAGGAAGGTCTGGATCGGCGGCGTCGTCACCGCCCTCGTCCTCGCCGGCGTCGTCTCCTTCTACGCCTCCGCCAGCCCCGACGGCCTGGAGAAGGTCGCCGCCGACCAGGGCATCGACGCCAAGGCCGAGGAGTACGAGCACGCCACCGCCGACTCCCCGCTCGCCGACTACGGCGTCAAGGGCGTCGACTCCGCCCGCCTCTCCGGCGGCCTCGCCGGCGTCATCGGCGTCGGCCTCACCCTGGCCGTCGGCACCGGCGCCTTCTGGGCCGTCCGCCGCCGCCGCGCCGCCGCCGAGACCGGCGCCCGGGTCTGACCCGTGGGAGCGGGCCACGCACACCGGCTGTACCGGCGGGGGGACTCGCCGGTCCACGGCCTGCCCCCGCACACCAAGCTCGTCGCCGTCCTCGGCTTCGTCCTGGTCGTCGTCACGACGCCCCGCGAGGCCGTCTGGGCCTTCGGCTGCTACGCGGCCCTGCTCGGCGCGGTCGCCGCGCTCGCCCGCGTACCGGCCGGCTTCCTGCTCCGCCGGCTCGCGATCGAGATCCCCTTCGTCGCCTTCGCCGTGCTCATGCCCTTCGTGGTCCCCGGCGAGCAGACCACGGTCCTCGGCGTCTCCCTGAGCGTCCCCGGCCTCTGGGGCGCCTGGAACATCCTCGCCAAGGGCACCCTCGGCGTCGCCGCCTCCGTGCTCCTCGCCGCCACCACCGAGCTGCGCGCCCTCGTCCTCGGCCTCCAGCGGCTCGGACTGCCGTCGCTGCTCGTCCAGATCGCCTCGTTCATGATCCGGTACGGGGACCTCGTCACCGACGAGATGCGCCGGATGTCCATCGCCCGCCGCTCCCGCGGCTTCGAGGCGTCCGGCGTACGCCACTGGGGCGTCCTCGCGAAGTCCGCGGGCGCCCTCTTCATCCGCTCGTACGAGCGCGGCGAGCGCGTCCACCTCGCCATGGTCAGCCGCGGCTACACCGGCACCATGCCGGTCCTCGACGCGACCGTGACGACCCGGGCCCAGTGGGCCCGCGCCCTGGCGCTGCCGCTGGCCGCCCTCCCGATCTGCCTCCTCGCCCTCCTCGGACGGACCCCATGACCGCTCCCTCGCTGGAAGTCTCCGGCCTCGCCTACGCCTACCCCGACGGCCACCAGGCCCTCTTCGGCGTGAACCTGAGCATCGGGCGGGGCGAGCGGGTCGCCCTCCTCGGCCCCAACGGCGCCGGCAAGACCACCCTCGTCCTCCACCTCAACGGCATCCTCGCCGCCGGCGCGGGCAGCGTGACCGTCGCCGGGCTGCCCGTCGGCAAGAAGCACATGGCGGAGATCCGGCGGAAGGTCGGCATCGTCTTCCAGGACCCCGACGACCAGCTCTTCATGCCGACCGTCCGCGAGGACGTGGCCTTCGGCCCCGCCGCGGCCGGGCTGCGCGGCGCCGAGCTCGACGCGGTGGTCGAGCGGGCCCTGTCCCGGGTCGGCATGGCGCAGTACGCGGACCGGCCGCCGCACCACCTCTCCTTCGGCCAGCGCCGCCGCGTCGCCGTCGCGACCGTCCTCGCCACCGAGCCGGAGATCCTCGTCCTCGACGAGCCGTCCTCCAACCTGGACCCGGCCTCCCGCCGCGAGCTCGCCGACGTGCTGCGCTCCCTGGACGTCACCGTGCTCATGGTCACCCACGACCTGCCGTACGCCTTGGAGCTCTGCCCGCGCTCGCTGATCCTCAGCGAGGGCGTGATCGCGGCGGACGGCCCGACCCGGGAGATCCTCGCCGACGAGGAGCTCATGGCCCGTCACCGGCTCGAACTTCCCTTCGGTTTCGTTCCGGGGTCCGTGGCCTGAGACCATGGGACCCGTTCGTACGAAAGGATGAGTGGGTCAGGTGGACGTCCAGGGCACGGTGGCACCGGGCTGGGAACCGGTCAGGGACGCGTTCCTGCGCAACTTCGAGCAGCGCGGCGAGAAGGGCGCGGCGGTCGCCGTCCACCACGACGGCGCCAAGGTCGTCGACCTGTGGGCCGGCACCAAGGACGCCGACGGCACGGAACCCTGGGCCGAGGACACCGCCCAGGTCGTCCGCTCCGCGACCAAGGGCGTCGCCGCCGCCGTCCCGCTCCTCCTCCACCAGCGCGGCCGGATCGACCTGGATGCCCCGGTGGCCACGTACTGGCCCGAGTTCAAGGCGGCCGGCAAGGACCGCGTGACGGTACGCCGGCTCCTCGCCCACCAGGCCGGCGTCCCCGTCCTCGACCGCCCCCTCGGCCTCGCCGAGGCCACCGACCTGGAGGCGTCCACCGCCGCCATCGCCGCCCAGGCCCCCGCCTGGGAACCCGGCACCGACCACGGCTACCACGCCCACACCTTCAGCTGGCTGCTCTCCGGCCTCGTCCACCGCGTCACCGGCCGCACCATAGGCCGCTGGGTCGCCGAGGAGCTCGCGGCCCCGCTCGCCCTGGACCTCTGGATAGGCCTCCCGGCCGCCGAGCAGCACCGCGTCGGCCGCCTGGCCCCGGTCGAGGCCCCCGAGGAGGCCGGCGCCCTCCGCCTCCGCCCCAAGCGCACGGTCACCGAGGCCTGGGAGGACCCCGGCTCCCTCACCCGCCGCGCCTTCGAGGTCATCACCCCGAAGCCCGACGAGAACGACCCCGCCTACCGGGCCGCCGAACTCCCCGGCTCGGCGGGCGTCGCCACCGCCCGCGCCCTCTCCCGCTTCTACGCCGCCACCCTCGGCCCCCTCGCCGACGGCACCCCCCGCCTCTTCGCCCCCGCCACCCTCGCCCTCGCCCGCACCGAGGAGTCGGCGGGCACGGACCGGGTCCTCCTGGTCGGCACCCGCTTCGGCCTCGGCCACATGCTCCACGGCCCCGCCTCCCCCCTCCTCGGCCCCACCTCCTTCGGTCACCCCGGCCGAGGCGGCTCCCTCGCCTTCGCCGACCCCGAATCCGGCACCGCCTTCGCCTACGTCACCAACGGCATGCGCAGGACGGTCACCTCGGACCCCCGCGCCCAGGCCCTGGTGAGGGCGGTCAAGTCCCTGCTCTGATGGGGCACATGAACCGCTTCGAAGGACAGACGGCACTGATCACCGGCGCGGGCAGCGGCATCGGCGCGGCGACGGCCCGCCGACTCGCCGCCGAAGGCGCGCACGTCCTCGTCACGGACCTCGACGAGGCGGCCGCCCGGAAGGTGGCCGCCGGCCTCCCGCGCGCGACCGCCCACCGCCTCGACATCACCGACCGCGCGTCCATCGACCGGCTGATCGCCGGCCTCCCCGCCCTCCACGTCCTCGTCAACAACGCCTTCGTCCCCTTCGTCGAGGACCCCGACGAGAACTGGCGCCGCCAGCTGGACGGCACCCTCCTGGGCGCCGTCCACTGCTCCGGCGCCGCCCTCCCGCGCCTGTCGGACACGGCGGGCGCGATCGTCACCATCGGCTCGGTCAACGCGGAGGCCTCCTTCGGCGACCACGCCTACAGCGCCGCGAAGGCCGCCCTCGGCTCCTTCACCCGCACGCTCGCCGCCGAAGCGGCCCCGAAGGGCGTCCGCGTCAACCAGATCCACCCCGGCACCGTCGCCACCCCCTCCTGGGCGGGCCGCGAACAGGCCCTCGCCGCCCTCGCCGCCCGCGCCTACCCCCTCGGCCGCGTCGGGACCCCCGACGACATCGCCGCCGCCGTCGCCTTCCTCGCCTCCGCCGACGCCGCCTGGATCACCGGCACCACCCTCCGCGTCGACGGCGGCCTGATGTCCGTGAACACCCACTTCCGCGAGATCCTGGACGGCCACTGACCCCGTCTCAGCCGCTGGTCAGCATCAGGCCGATGCCCGCGACCATCAGGCCGGCCGCGGCGACCCTCGGGCCGCCGAAGCGCTCCTTGAAGAAGAGGGCGCCGATGGCGGCGCCCACGATGATCGAGGACTCGCGGAGGGCGGCGACGGGGGCCAGCGGGGCCCGGGTCTGGGCCCACAGGACGAGGGCGTACGCGGCGACCGAGAGAGCGGCGCCGAGGAGCCCGCGCGCCGCGTGGGGCCGGAGCTCGGTGAGCAGGGCCCGGCGGCGCACCGCGCACGCGTACACCGGGATCGCCAGGCCCTCCAGGGCCATCAGCCAGGCGATGTAGCCGAGGGTGGTGCCGGAGGCGCGGACGCCGACGCCGTCGACGACCGTGTACAGGGCGATGGAGAGGCCGGTCGCGAGCGCGGCGAGGAGGGCGGGCCAGTGCGCGCCCCTGCCGCGGATGCCCCACAGGGCCAGGCCCGTCAGGCCCGCGCACGCGACCGCCACCCCGAGGAGCTGCCACCGGTCGGGGACCTCGCCCACGAAGACGGCCGCGAGGAGCGTGACCACCAGCGGCGCCGTGCCGCGCGCGATCGGGTACATCTGGCCGAAGTCGCCCAGGGTGAAGGACTTCATCAGCAGCGCGTAGTACGCGACGTGCAGGACCGCCGAGGCGAGCAGGTACGGCCACGCCCCGGCCGCCGGGAGCGGCGTGAAGGGGACCAGCGCCAGGCCGATCAGCGCCCCGCCGCCGGAGATGAGCGTGAAGGAGAGCAGCTGGTCGCGGATGTGGTGGGCCAGCGCGTTCCACGAGGCGTGGGTGACCGCCGCGACCAGCACCGCGCACGCGACCAGCGGCGTCACGCCGTACGCTCGCGCACGTCCGCGACGGTCGCGCCCGCGTGGGCGATCAGTTCCTTCGGGGGCAGCGCGAAGACCGAGTGCGGGGTGCCGGCCGCCGCCCACACCAGGGCGTGGTCGAGCAGCCCCTCGTCGGCGAGGACGCGGGTCCGGGTGCGGTGCCCGAAGGGCGGTACGCCCCCGATCGCGTACCCGGTCGTCTCCCGCACCACGCGCGCGTCCGCCCGCGTGACCTCCCCGGCGCCGAGCGCCTCCCGGACCCGCTCGACGTCCACCCGCGAGGCCCCGTCCATGAGGACCAGCACCGGCACCCCGTCGGCGGCGAAGATCAGCGACTTCACGATCTCGGAGACCGCGCAGCCGATGGCGTCGGCCGCCTGCTGCGCGGTCCGCGTCTCGTCAGGGAAGCGCCGCACCTCGACGTCGAGGCCCAACTCGGCGAGGGCGGCGGCGAACCGGGGGTGGGCGGAGGAAGCGGCGTCGGTCGTCATGCCCCGCACGGTAGCGGTGCGTGTACGGGGCACGCGACCGCATTCCGCCTGCCGGTCAGCCCGCCTTCAGCACGGCCGCCACCACCGGCCCCGCCGCGTCGCCGCCGTGCCCGCCGGCCTCGACGACGGCCGCGGCGGCGAGGTCACCGGAGTAGCCGGTGAACCAGCTGTTGGAGGTGGACTGGGTACCGACCTCCGCCGATCCCGTCTTCGCGCCCTTGGGCGACGGCACCCCCCGCATCGCCTCCAGGGCCGTGCCCTGCGAGGCGGTGGCCGCCGCGTTCATCATCTTCCGCAGCCCGCGGGCGACCTCGTCCGGCAGCCGCTCGGCGGTGGCGAACTCCCGCCCGTCCACGTCCTTCGGGACGAGGTACGGCTGGCGGAAGCCGCCGTCCTTCACGGTCGCGGAGACCGACGCCATGTTGAGCGCGTTCATGGTGAGGGCGCCCTGCCCGATGTACGAGGCGGCGGTCTCGGTGCCGCTGGACTCGGGCACCTCCCCGTCCTCGGTCAGCACGCCGACCGACCACACCTCGCCGATCCCGAACCACTTGCGGGCGGTGTCGCCGAGCGCGGTGTTGTGGACGCCCTTGTTCTTCAGCGGGTTGATCGCCTTGATGAAGGCGGTGTTGCAGGACCTGGCGAACGCGTTCGTCAGGTCGCCCTTGGTGGTGAAGTCCTTCAGGTTGTGGAACGTGTACCCGTCCCACTGCACGGTGGCCGGACACTCCACCGTCGAGTCCGGCCCGGCGACGTCGTACCGCATCATCATCGCCGCCGTCACGATCTTCATCGTGGAGCCGGGCGCCTGCTTCCCCTGGAACGCCGTGTTGAAGCCCGACGCCGGGTTGTTGGCGACCGCCCGTATCGCGCCCGTCGACGGTTCGACCGCCGCCACGGCCGCCGTCGGGAACTCCTTCACCGCCTTCTCCGCCGCCGCCTGCACGTCCGCGTCGATCGTCGTGCGCAGCTCGCCCGGCTTGCCCTTCGACAGCACGAGGAGCGTGGCGCTCGGCGTGCCGTTCGCGCTCTCGATCCAGGTCTCGACGCCCGCCTTGCCGCCCGTCTGGCCGCCGTACCGCTGCCGCAGCGCTTCCAGGACGGGCGCGAGCGAGGGGTACTTCTCCGGCGGCAGGGCGACGCCCTCGTGGTCGACGGCCTCGACCGGCGGGGCCTTCGCGGTGCCGGTCCGCAGCGTGGCGCCGGCGGTCAGCTTCGGGTGCAGCACGGCGGGCGTCCACTTCACCAGCGGGCGGCCGGTGGACTCGCCGCGGACGACGCCGAGCTTCGACTCGTACGTCCACGGCTTCGACACCCCGTCGTAGGTGACGGTCGCCTTCACCGTGAACGGCACGACCGCCCCGGTCGGCGTCCCGGCCGTGATGACCGCCTCCGAGACGCCCGCCCCCTCCCGGTACGCGGCGATCGCCGGGCCCGCCGTCACCGGGTCGTTCGTCAGCTGGCCCGCCTGGTCGGCCTCGCCGGCCGCCCACGCCGCGAGGAAGTCCCGCGCGGTGGCGGTCACCTCCTCCGACGTCACCGGCCCGGTCTTCGGTGCCGACTGCGTCCCGACGTCCGAAGAGCCGCCCGTGATCCCGTTCCAGAGGTTGTACCCCCCGTACGCGACCCCGCTCGCGACGACGACGAACACGCTCCCGACGATCCCGACCTTCGCTCCACTTCGCATCTCTGGGTTCCCTCCCCGTGTGGACCGTCGAGTCAAGCAGCCGCCACTGACAACTGTCGAGCGACGTCCGTCACTTCCGTCACCATGCCCGTCGGCCGCGTACAACCCTCGGGGCCGCTCGGGTGTCTTCCAGGTGAACGTGCGGACGCCCGCACGGCTTCACCACCGAATCTGGGGGGATTTCCGATGAAGCGCACGCACAGCAGCGCAGTGATGGCGACCGCTCTGCTCGCCGGTGTCGTTCCGCTGGTGCTCGGGGGAACGCCGGCCCTGGCCGCGACCGCCCCGGTGGCGGCGGAGGCGCAGGCCACGGTCGAGCCGGGCACGATCGTCCAGGAGGGCGGCCGTGCGACCGTCCCGGCCGGCACCGAAGGACCGGTGACGGTGAGGTTCACCGCCGCCCCGGCTGCCGGTTCGACCGGCCCGCTGACGGCTCGCGTACGCCTGCCGGTCACCGACTACCCCGCGGGCGGCTGGAACCCCTACCGCCTCTCCGACGCGATCGACTCCACCTGCTCGGCCGCCGGCGGTGCCTTCCAGAGCTGCGTCTGGCTGACCGACGATGACCTGAACGAGAACTTCTCCGGTGTCGCCGTCGACTTCCCGGCGGTGCAGACCGCCGACCGGATCGCGTACGCCGTCACCCTCGACCTCCCCCAGGGCCTGGAGTGGATCGGCTCCCTCGACGCACCCGTGACCCTGAAGGACTCCACCGGCAAGGTGGTGGCCGAGGGCCGGCTCGGCATCGACGTGACGGACGGCTCCGACTACCGCAACCTGCTCTTCGGCCGTGACCGCGACGGCGTCCTGTGGTCCTACCAGGGCACCGGCGACCCGGCGCGGCCCCTGCAGAGCAAGGTGCGGGTCGGCGGCGGCTGGCAGCAGTACACGGCGATCGCGCCGCTCGACACGACCGGCACCAACGGTCGCGGTGACCTCGTCGCCCGAGACCGGGACGGCGTCCTCTGGTTCTACGAGGGCAACGCCGACCCCACCGGCGCCGCCCCGTTCAAGCCCCGCGTGCGCGTCGGCGGGGGCTGGAACAAGTACACGGCCCTCACGGGCCAGAGCGGCGGTCTCGTCGCCCGCGACAGCGGCGGCGTTCTGTGGAACTACGAGCGCGTCCAGGAGCCCACCGGCGGAGACGTGTTCAAGCCGCGCGTGGCGGTCGGCGGCGGCTGGAACACCTACAACACGATGACCGACTTCGACAACGGCGGCGCCCTCGCCCGGGACAAGAGCGGCGTGCTGTGGAAGTACGAGCGCGCCCACTACGCCGGCTCGTACCCGGCGGAGCCGTACAAGCAGCGGGTCAAGGTCGGCGGCGGCTGGCAGATCTACACGGCCATCGCCGGTACGGGCAGCCTTCAGATGGACCCCGCGGTCGGCCCGCCGGACGACGTCGTCGCCCGCGACGCCGAGGGCCGGCTCTGGATCTACAAGAGCAAGTCCGGAGCCGGCGGCTGGGTGCCCACCACCCGCACCCTCGTCGGCGGCGGCTGGAACACGTACAACCTGATCTTCTGACCCCGGCCCCGAAAAAGACCGGCCGCGGATCCCGATTCCCCCCGGGGATCCGCGGCCTCGCCGTGCCCGGCCTCCTACCGCCCGCTCAGATCCAGGTGTCCAGCCACATCCTGGCCCGCCACTGGTCCATCGGGATCGGCGTCGCCGTGTAGATCGGCCAGAAGTAGACGAAGCCTCGCGAATCCCGGCCCGCACGGCCCTGACCAGTGACTTCTTCGGCGTCTGGGGCCGGCATGTCGGGGCTGGGCCGTCCCTGGGCCGTGACGGTCGCAAACAGGGCGACCTCGGCGACCTTCGGGGCGGCTCACGGACCGTCGGGAGTTCGTCCGCCGGGGCGGGGATCAGGCGCGTTGGAAGCCGTCGACGGCCATGGAGACGGTGAGGGCCAGGAAGGCGAGACCGACGGCGATGACGACCAGGAAGGCGAGCGTGCCCGCCGCCTTGGCAATCCACGATTTCGCATGGACCGGGTCGGCGGGGTTCCTCGGGTCGTAGGCGACCTTGACGGTCGGCGCGCTGCCGGAGATGTACGCGCCGCGGACCACGCCGTGCAGGTCGGTGTAGGCGTAGTCCTTGGGGCCGCGGCGCACCGCCTCGACGGTGATGCCGTACCGGGGGTAGGTCCACTCGCGGTACTGCATGGACAGGGCCGCGACCCCGAATGCGGCGATGCCCACGGCGATGGGGGTGAACACCAGGAACGCGACCGCGCGGCTCACCGACTCGACGACGTCCAGGGGCACGGCCACCCCGACCGCCACCAGGCCGGTGACCCATGCCGTGAGCCTGAACGCGCGCGTGTACCAGTCGTCATCGGACCCCGCCGGCGCGCTGTCGGTGACGAGAGCCGTGCCGTCGGCCGCCCGCTCCTCCGGCAGGAGCGCGGTGACGGCGTCGGCGAACGCCGTGGCCGCCACCTCACTCACGCCCCGGACCTCGTACGTGACCGGGGCCGTCCCGGCCGGGGCGGTCAGCTCCACGGCAAGGGCACGGCCCTCGGCGCCGACTCGGCGGACGGCCTGGAGCGGGATCCGCTTCTCCTTGCGCCGCCGGCTCAGGACGAGGACGTCGTCCTGAGCCTGGAGGGTGGTACCAGCGCGGCCCCGGAGGACGGGTATCGGTGAGGTGGTGGTGGACATGAGCGTCGATAGTAGGGCGGGGACGTCTTTCAGGCGTGGGGTTACCTGTACAGAGCCGCCGGGAACATCGGGCGCTCACCGCTGACGCCCTGCTCGCAGGCGGCTTGGCCCGCTAGCGGGGCCGCTAACGCTAGCGGGTGCTCCTACTGGCGCTAGCGGGGGACCAGGGCCGTCCTGGGCCGTCTGTGGGCCGTCGAAGGGTGGCCGATGGCCACCGAGAACCACCGACAACAACCAAGAGGGCGCGACCACCGGTCGCGCCCTCTTGTCGTGCTTTCCCAGCTAGATCCAGGTGTCCAGCCACATCCGGGCCCGCCACTGGTCCATCGGGATCGGCGTCGCCGTGTAGATCGGCCAGAAGTAGATGAAGTTCCAGACGATCAGGAGGACCAGGCAGCCCGCCACCACGGCGCCGATCGTGCGGCGCCTCTCGGTGGAGCCCTTCGGGCCGATGATGGCGCCGATCATCATGGCCACCGCCAGGCACAGGAAGGGGACGAGGATCACGGCGTAGAAGTAGAAGATCGTGCGCTCCTGGTAGCGGAGCCAGGGGAGCCAGCCGGCGGCGAAGGCGCAGAGGATCGCGCCGGCGCGCCAGTCGCGGCGGAACAGCCAGCGCCACAGGACGTACAGGAGGGCGGCGCAGCCGGCCCACCACAGGAGGGGGGTGCCGAGGGCGAGGATCTCCTGGGCGCACTTCTCCTTCGCGGAGGCCGGGCAGCCGCCGGTGCCGGGGGCGGGGGACTCGTAGAAGTAGGAGACGGGGCGGCCCGCGACCAGCCAGGACCAGGGGTTGGACTCGTACGTGTGGGGCGAGGTCAGCTCGACGTGGAACTTCCACACCGCGGACTCGTAGTGCCACAGGCTGCGCCACCACTGCGGCAGCCAGCTCCAGAAACCGGGGTCCACCGCGTCCTGCTCGGCGGCCCAGTTCCGGAAGTACCCCTTGTCGGAGACGAGCCAGCCCGACCAGGTGGCCAGGTACGCGGCGAACGCCACCGGCACCGTGGAGACGAAGGCGGGCAGCACGTCCCTCTTCAGGACCGCCACGTACGGGCGGACCGCGCCCGCCGTCCGCCGGGCGCCGATGTCCCACAGGACCGTCATCAGGCCGAACGCGGCCAGGAAGACCAGGCCGTTCCACTTCGTGGCGCCCGCGAGGCCCAGCATCACACCGGCCGCGAGCCGCCACGGGCGCCAGCCCAGGCGCAGGGTCTCGGCGATCTCCGCGTCCGGACGGAGGACTCCCTCCTCGTCCTCGGGGAGCGCGGCGGCGAGCCGTTTCCGCGACCGGTCCCGGTCGACGACCAGGCAGCAGAAGGCCGCCAGGATGAAGAACATCAGCACCTGGTCGAGGAGCGCGGTGCGGCTCATCACGAAGTGCAGGCCGTCGACGGCGAGCAGCAGCCCGGCGAGGCAGCCGAGGAAGGTGGAGCGGAAGAGGCGGCGGCCGATCCGGCACACCATCAGGACGGAGAGCGTCCCGAGCAGCGCCACCATGAACCGCCAGCCGAACGGTTCGAAGCCGAAGAGCTTCTCGCCCAGGCCGATGACCCACTTGCCCATCGGCGGGTGGACGACGTACCCCGGGTCGGTGGGGATCAGGACCGAGCCGGGGTCCTTCAGGATCGTCTTGTCGATGTCCTTGGGCCACGCCCCCTCGTACCCCTGGTTGATCAGGGCCCAGGAGTCCTTGGCGTAGTACGTCTCGTCGAATATCACCGCGTGCGGCTTGCCCAGGTTCCAGAACCGGAGCACCCCGGCGACGGCCGCGACGAGCAGCGGACCGCCCCAGGCGGACAGCCGCCACAGCCGGTCGGCGGCCGCGGGCCCGAGCCCCAGGAGGGACGTCACCCGCGGCGACGGCCGGGTGTACGGCGGGTCGAGCCGGTCCCGCGTGCCGATGGCGAGCGAGCCGGCGGCGGGCGGGCGGTAGCCGAAGCGCCGCAGCCGCAGCTGCCACGAAGAGGGCTCGGCCACGGTCGGCGCCATGGAGTGCTGGCCCTCCAGGGCCTCGGGTGCGGTACGGGTCACCGCGCCATCGTAGGGACTGCGCCTGTGCGCGTCGCCCGTCCCGGCGGTACGGGGCGCCGTGACGGGTGCGACTCCTGGGAGGATGGGACGCGTGACTGGAACGCTGGTACTCGCAGGGACCCCCATCGGTGACGTCGCGGACGCGCCGCCGCGGCTCGTCGCCGAGCTGGAGGGGGCGGACATCGTCGCGGCCGAGGACACCCGCCGGCTGCGCGGGCTGACCCGGGCGCTCGGCGTGCACACCACCGGGCGGGTGGTGTCGTACTTCGAGGGGAACGAGTCGGCGCGCACGCCCGAGCTGGTCGAGGCCCTGCAGGGCGGCGCCCGGGTGCTCCTCGTGACCGACGCGGGCATGCCGTCGGTCTCCGACCCGGGCTACCGGCTCGTCGCCGCCGCCGTCGAGGCGGACATCAAGGTGACCGCCGTCCCCGGCCCGTCCGCCGTGCTCACCGCGCTCGCGCTCTCCGGCCTTCCGGTCGACCGGTTCTGCTTCGAGGGCTTCCTGCCGAGGAAGGCGGGCGAGCGGCTCGGCCGGCTCAGGGAGGTCGCGGCCGAGCGGCGCACCCTCGTCTACTTCGAGGCCCCGCACCGGCTCGACGACACCCTCGACGCGATGGCCGAGGTCTTCGGCACCGACCGGCGCGCCGCCGTCTGCCGCGAGCTGACCAAGACGTACGAGGAGGTCAAGCGCGGCCCGCTGGGCGAGCTGGCGGCCTGGGCGAAGGAAGGGGTGCGCGGCGAGATCACGGTCGTCGTCGAGGGCGCCCCGGAGACCGGCCCCGAGGAGCTGGACGCGGCCGAGCTGGTGCGCAGGGTGCGGGTGCGCGAGGAGGCGGGGGAGCGGCGCAAGGAGGCGATCGCCGCGGTCGCCGTCGAGGCGGGGCTGCCCAAGCGGGAGGTCTTCGACGCGGTCGTCGCGGCGAAGAACGCGTCCTGACAATTCCAGGAAAGGCCCTGGAAACGGTAAAGGGCTAACCTTTAAGGCAAAGCCGAATCCGGCGCCGGGAGTCTTCAGAGGGCGCTTCGGCAAGGGAACGCCCAAAACCGTTCCACGGTTTCTTCCCCGCTGATGCGCTCCGGCCCGAAAAGGCGTCCACTGGACCAGTGGAGAGGAGCTGGCATGAGTGAGACCACCGGCACCGGAACGCCCGTCGTCCATGAGGCCTACGCCTTCGCCTGCATGAGGTGCGGGTACGGCTGGGAGCAGTCCTACGAGATAGAGCACCACACGGACGCGCACGGCCAGGCGTTCGTCGTGTACAAGGCGGACGGAGAGCGGGTCCCCTCCCCGCTCTCGAATCCGACCTGCATGAACTGCGGCGGCCATGTGGTGCGGATCATGCGCGCCGGGCAGGTGTCGACCGTGCTGGACCTGATCGCGTCGATGGAGCACCACGGGCGCGGGGCGAAGGAGACCAGTCCCGTCTCGGCGGCCGGACCGATCGGCCAGTCGCTGACCGAGGGCGAGGAGGCCCCGCCGCCGGTCCCGCACCACTGGCACCTCTCCGATCTGCTCCACCCCTTCCGCTCCCGGCACTGAGAGCGGGCGCCGGAACCGCCGCGCGGACGTGCTCATGGCCCTCGTACGATCGGGGCCATGAGTGCCAAGGACGCCCCGCCGCCGCTGCCCGAACCCCTCCTCGTGGAGGTCGCGGACTCGCACACCCACCTCGACATGCAGTCCGGCACGGTCGAGGAGGCGCTGACCAAGGCCGCGGCCGTCGGCGTCACGACGGTCGTGCAGGTCGGCTGTGACGTGAAGGGCTCCCGGTGGGCCGCGGAGACGGCGGAGCGGTACGCGAACGTGCACGCGGCCGTCGCCCTGCACCCCAACGAGGCGCCCCGGATCGTCCTCGGGGACCCCGACGGTTGGTCGCGGCAGGGGGCGCGGGAGGCGGGCGGCGACGCGGCGCTCGACGACGCGCTCGCCGAGATCGACCGGCTCGCCGCCCTTCCGCACGTCCTCGGCGTCGGCGAGACCGGCCTCGACTTCTTCCGCACGGGCCCCGAGGGCATGGCCGCGCAGGAGCGTTCCTTCCGCGCCCACATCGAGATCGCCAAGCGGCACGGCAAGACCCTCGTCATCCACGACCGGGAGGCCCACGCCGACGTGCTGCGCGTCCTGGACGAGGAGGGCGCCCCCGAACGGACCGTCTTCCACTGCTACTCCGGCGACGCCGCGATGGCGGAGATCTGCGCCGCCAAGGGCTACTACATGTCCTTCGCCGGCAACATGACCTTCAAGAACGCCCAGCCGCTGCGCGACGCGCTCGCCGTCGCCCCGCTGGACCTCGTCCTCGTCGAGACCGACGCCCCCTTCCTCACCCCGGCGCCCTTCCGGGGCCGCCCCAACGCCCCGTACCTGATCCCGGTCACGGTCCGGGCGATGGCCTCGGTGCGCGGGATCGACGAGAACGCGATGGCGGAGGCGCTCGCCGTGAACACGGCCCGCGCCTTCGACTACTGAGTGTGCATGTTCGGTTGCTGAATGTATAGCCGTGTGGTAAGCTGCACGCCTGCCTCGGCAGCGGTCAGGGCTTGGCCGTCCTGTGGACTTCGGTCGCAAGGGAGAAGCCCCCTCGTTCGCGAGGGGGAGGAGTCACAACGGTTACGTGTCGTAGCCGAGTCGTTCGCGAGAGTGGCCGGGATCGGGCGGTAGGGTCCCGGCCTCGTGAGCACTTCCCAGGGCAGTCACCGCGCCGGACGGCGGGGGGCGGCGGCCATGCTGCCCGTCCACGAGCAGCCCACCCAGGCCGTCCCCCTGACCGTCCCCCCGCAGGGCCGGGCCGCGGCCCGGCGCGGGGCCCGGCGCCGCAAGGCCGCCCGCCCGGCCGGCGACGGACTGCGCAGGCTCGTCCCGCAGGCCCTCGTCGTCGCCTTCCTGGCCGGCGGCACCAGCGCCTTCGTCGCCGACGACAAGGCCGTCCGGCTCACCGTCGACGGCGTCCCCCGCACCCTGCACACCTTCTCCGACGACGTGCGGGAGCTCCTCGCCGACGAGGGCCTGGAGGTCGGCGAGCACGACCTCGTCGCCCCCGCCCCCGGGGCGCCGCTGGCCAGCGGCGACGAGGTCGTCCTGCGGTACGGCCGGCCCGTCGCCCTCACCCTCGACGGCTACCGACGCCAGGTGTGGACCACCGCCGACACCGTCGACGGCGCCCTGCGCCAGCTCGGCGTCCGCGCCGAGGGCGCCCATCTGTCGGTCTCCCGCTCCGCCGCGATCTCCCGCACCGGCCTCGCGCTCGACGTCCGCACCGAACGCGCGGTCACCTTCCTCGCCGACGGCCGCGAGCGGACCGTCCGCACCAACGCGGCCACCGTCGCCGAGGCCCTCGACGAGGCCGGCATCACCCTCGGCGGCGAGGACACCACCTCCGTCCCCCGGGACGCCTTCCCCCGCGACGGGCAGACCGTCACCGTGCTGCGGATCACCGGCTCCACCCAGACCCGCGAGGAGGCCGTCCCGTACGCCGTCGAGCGCGTCCGCGACCCGGAGCTCTTCGCCGGCACCGAGGTCGTCGAGCGGCAGGGCGTGCCGGGCCTGCGCCGGATCACGTACCACCTGCGCTCCGTCAACGGCGTGAAGCAGAAGCCGCGCCGCACCGGCGAGGAGCTGGTCCGCGAACCCGTCTCCCGCAAGGTCCGCGTCGGCACCCGCGCGCTCCCCGGCTCCGTGGCCGGCGCCGACGGCCTGAACTGGGGCGCGCTCGCCGCCTGCGAGTCCGGCGGCCGGCCGGGCGCGGTCGACCCCTCGGGGACGTACGGCGGCCTCTACCAGTTCGACCCCGGTACGTGGCGCTCCCTCGGCGGCACCGGCGTCGCCCAGAACGCCCCCGCCGCCGAGCAGACCTTCCGGGCGAAGAAGCTCTACGTCCAGCGCGGCGCGGGGCCCTGGCCGCACTGCGGACGCAGGTTGTTCCAGTGACCGGCACGGCGACCCGTAGGCTGTACCGGTGAGCACCACCACCGGCCCCGACGGCCCCGACGCCCTCCTCGGCCCCGCCGACATCCGTGAGCTGGCCGCCGCCCTCGGCGTGCGCCCCACGAAGCAGAAGGGCCAGAACTTCGTCATCGACGCCAACACCGTCCGGCGCATCGTCCGCACCGCGGGCGTCCGCCCGGACGACGTCGTCGTCGAGGTGGGGCCCGGACTCGGCTCCCTCACCCTGGCGCTCCTGGAGGCCGCCGACCGGGTGACCGCCGTCGAGATCGACGACATCCTGGCCGCCGCGCTGCCGTCGACGATCGCCGCGCGCATGCCGGAGCGGAAGGACCGCTTCGCGCTGGTCCACTCCGACGCCATGCTCGTCCAGGAGCTGCCCGGCCCGGCGCCGACCGCGCTCGTCGCCAACCTCCCGTACAACGTGGCCGTGCCCGTCCTGCTCCACATGCTCGACCGCTTCCCGACCATCGAGCGGACCCTCGTCATGGTCCAGGCCGAGGTCGCCGACCGGCTCGCCGCCGGACCGGGCAACAAGGTGTACGGCGTCCCCTCCGTCAAGGCGAACTGGTACGCCGAGGTCAAGCGCGCCGGGGCCATCGGCCGCAACGTCTTCTGGCCCGCGCCCAACGTCGACTCGGGTCTCGTCTCCCTGGTCCGCCGCACCGAGCCGATCGCGACCACCGCCACCAAGGCGGAGGTCTTCGCGGTCGTCGACGCGGCCTTCGCGCAGCGCCGCAAGACGCTGCGGGCCGCCCTCGCCGGCTGGGCGGGCTCGCCCGCCGCCGCCGAGGAGGCGCTGGTGAAGGCCGGGATCTCGCCGCAGGAGCGCGGCGAGGCGCTGACGGTCGAGGAGTTCGCCCGGATCGCGGAGAACAAGCCGGAGGCGCGGGCGTGAACGGCGTGACGGGCGCGAGCGGTGTGACCGTACGGGTCCCGGCCAAGGTCAACGCGCAGCTCGCGGTGGGCGCGGCCCGCCCCGACGGCTTCCACGACCTCGCCAACGTCTTCCTCGCGGTGTCGCTGTACGACGAGGTCACCGCCACCCCCGCCGACCGGCTGACGGTCACCTGCGAGGGCCCCGACGCGGACAAGGTCCCCCTCGACGGCACCAACCTGGCCGCCCGCGCCGCCACCCTCCTCGCCGCCCGGCACGGCCTCTCCCCGGACGTCCACCTGCACATCGCCAAGGCGATCCCGGTGGCCGGCGGCATGGCCGGCGGCAGCGCGGACGGCGCCGGCGCCCTCCTGGCCTGCGACGCCCTGTGGGGACTCGGCACCCCGCGTGACGTGCTCCTGGAGATCTGCGCCGAACTCGGCTCCGACGTCCCCTTCAGCCTCGTCGGCGGCGCGGCGCTCGGCGTCGGCCGCGGCGAGCGGCTGACGGAACTGCCGGTGGCCGGGCCCTTCCACTGGGTCTTCGCGGTCGCCGACGGCGGCCTGTCGACGCCCGCGGTGTACGGCGAGTTCGACCGCCTCGCCGAAGGCGTCGAGATCCCGGAGCCCGCGGCCGCCCCGGAGCTCCTGGACGCCCTGTCCTCCGGCGACACCGCGGCCCTGGCGGCCGCGCTGTCGAACGACCTCCAGCCCGCGGCGCTCTCCCTGCGTCCCTCCCTTGCCGCCACCCTCACGGCCGGTACCGAGGCCGGCGCCCTGGCGGCCCTGGTCTCCGGCTCGGGCCCGACGACGGCGTTCCTGGTGAAGGACGCGGACGCGGCGGACCAGGTGGCGCGGGCCCTGCGCGCCTCCGGCACGTGCCGCGCCACCCACACGGCGACCTCGCCGGCGCCGGGCGCGACGGTCGTCTAGAGCTTGTTCTTGGAGAGCGTGGCCAGGAGCAGGTTCGGGTCGGGGTCCAGCGTGTTGAAGAAGGCCGCGCTGTTCACGTAGACGGTCTTGTGGCGCACCGCCACGGAGGTCGGGTCGTCGAGCCCGTCCGTGCCGGTGAGCACGGTCTTGTGGGTGCCGTCCGGCCGGACGAGCTCCAGCTTGTCGGCCATGATCAGCGCGGCGAGGACCGTGTCGCCGTGCCCGGTGAAGTCGAAGTCGTCGATGAAGTCGAGACCGGTCGCCCGGGTCTCGGTCGGGCCGGCGGTCAGGTCCTTTCGGACCGGGATCCGCAGCAGGGTCCCCTGGGCGGTGTTGGACACCCAGACGGCGCCGTCGTGGACCTTGAGGCCGTTGGCGCCGAACGGGACCTCGGCGGTGGGTTCGAGCGCGGCCCCGGTGGCCCAGGCCGTGGGCTCGCCGCCGGTCACCGGGAGGCTCCACACCCTGCCGAGCCGCGTGTCGGCCGTGTAGAGGGTGCCGCACTTCTCGTCGAGGGCCAGGCCGTTGGGGAAGGCGTCGGCCGGGAAGAAGCCGATCTGTTCCGGCGTGCCGCCACCGGGCGGGATACGCCAGATGCCGGTTTCCTTCCTGCCGGTGGCGTAGGTGACGTACAGGGTGCCGTCGTGGGCGCGGGCGATGCCGAGGGCGACGGCCCCGCCGACGGGGGTCTGCGCGTCCGGCACCTCGGGCAGGGTGGCGAGGATCGTCGTCTCGCCCTGCCGGGTGACGCGGGCGACCTGGTGGGCGAAGGCGAAGGTGATGTCGGCGGAGCCGTCGGGTTCGAGGGCGATGTTCTCCGCGTTCTGCCCGGCGGCGAAGTCGAAGTGGGCGACGACACGGGGATCGGTGACGGTCGGGTCGCCGGCCGACGCGGGGCCGGCGGCGAGCACGGTGAGGGCGACGGCGGCGCCGGCGGCGGCCGCCAGGCGTGGGTGTCTCGACATGGATCTCTCCTCGGAGGTGGTGGGTGATCCGAGGAGAACATGACGGTTTGCGGGGTGCGTCCTCCGGCAGCCCCGGCCGGGAGGTCGCCCGCGTGGCCGACGGCGTGAGCCGGTTGGCAGGCGTGCGCGGGCGGCGGACGCGGGCGCCGACACCCCGTACTCAGGCGCCGGTTGAGTATCCGCGCCCTGACGGAGCCCCGGGCCGGCGAGGGACGGTGGCGCCATGGGAATCAGCGCGCGTGAGCTCGCCGCCGCCACCCCGGCGGCGCGCGACCGGTATGTGGACCTGCTGCGGGTCGTCTCGCTCGGGGTCGTCGTCCTCGGCCACTGGCTGATGGCGGCCGTGACCCAGGACGGCGTCGGCAACCTGCTGGCGGTCGTGCCGGAGCTCCAGGCGGCGACCTGGGCGCTCCAGGTGATGCCGGTGTTCTTCTTCGTGGGCGGCTTCGCGCACGCCCTCGCCCACCGCTCCCGCCCCCGGTACGCGGACTTCCTGCGGGCCCGGCTGCGCCGGCTGCTGCGGCCGACGATGGTGTTCGTCGCGGTGTGGGGCGCGGCGGCGCTCGCCCTCCAGGTGGCCGGGGCCGACGGCGGGCTGACCGGTGTCGCGCTGCGGCTGGTCACGCAGCCGCTGTGGTTCATCGGGATCTACCTCGCGATGGTCGCCTTCACCCCGCCGCTGCTGCGGGCGCACGAGCGGTACGGCTGGGGCGCCTTCGCGGGGCTCGCGGCCGCCGCCGTCCTCGTCGACGCGGCGCGCTTCGCCGCCGGCGTCCCGTACGTCGAGTTCCTGAACTTCGCGTTCGTCTGGCTGGCCGTGCACCAGCTGGGCTTTCTGAAGGCCGACGGCATGATCCGGCGCCCGGCGCTCCTCGCGGCGGCGGGGCTCGCCGGAGCGGGCCTGCTCGTGGCCTTCGGCCCGTACCCGCTGTCCATGGTGGGGATGCCCGGCGAGAAGGTGTCGAACATGGCCCCGCCGACGCTGGCCCTGCTCTGCCACGGCCTGTGGCTGATCGGCGCGGTGGAGCTGCTGCGCGGCCCGGGGGCGCGGTTCGCGGCCCGGGCGCGGGTCTGGCGGACGGTGGTCGCGGCCAACGGCATCGCGATGACGGCCTTCCTGTGGCACCTGACGGCGATGCTCGGCGTGTACGGCGGGATGCTCGCGCTCGGCGTGCGGCTCCCGGCCCCGGCGACGGCCGCCTGGTGGGCGCAGCTGCCGCCCAGGCTCCTCGCGGCGGCCGCGCTGACCGCGCTCCTCGTCGCGGTCTTCCGCCGCTTCGAGGCGCCCGCCCCCGTCCCCCGCACCGGCGGCTCGGGACCGCTCGCGGCGCTCGGCATCGCCCTCGCCCTCCTGGGCGTCCTGGGCCTGTCGATGACGGGCTTCGGCGGCCTCCTGGAGGGCCACACCGCCACCCTGATCGCGGTCAGGGTGACCGCGCCGGCGGCGGTCGCGATGGCCCTGGTGGGCTGGCTCCTGGTCGACCGGCCGGGCCGCTCCCGGTCCTGACCCGGTCGGCAGGGCCGCCGAGGGGCGCGGGGACGTACCCTGGTACGTCGATCGATCACCCCGCACTGGAGTCAACGTGGCCGTCAACCTGGTCAATGTCGAGAACGTCAGCAAGGTGTACGGCACCCGTGCCCTGCTCGACGGGGTCTCGCTCGGCGTCTCCGAAGGGGACCGGATCGGGGTCGTGGGGCGCAACGGCGACGGCAAGACCACTCTCATCCGGATGCTGGCGCGCCTGGAGGAGGCCGACACCGGCCGCGTCACGCACAGCGGCGGGCTGCGGCTCGGGGTGCTGACCCAGCACGACTCGCTCGACCCGAAGGCCACCATCCGGCACGAGGTCATCGGCGACATGGCCGACCACGAGTGGGCCGGCAGCTCCAAGATCCGGGACGTGCTCACCGGCCTGTTCGGCGGGCTCGGCCTGCCCGGCTTCGAGCACGGCCTCGACACCGTCATCGGCCCGCTCTCCGGCGGCGAGCGCCGCCGCATCGCGCTGGCCAAGCTGCTCATCGAGGAGCAGGACCTGCTCGTCCTCGACGAGCCCACCAACCACCTGGACGTCGAGGGCATCGCCTGGCTCGCCGGCCACCTCCAGACCCGCCGCTCGGCGCTCGTCTGCGTCACCCACGACCGCTGGTTCCTCGACCAGGTCTGCACCCGCATGTGGGACGTGCAGCGCGGTGACGTGTTCGAGTACGAGGGCGGCTACTCCGACTACGTCTTCGCCCGGGCCGAGCGGGAGCGGATCGCCGCCACCGAGGAGGTCAAGCGGCAGAACCTGATGCGCAAGGAGCTGGCCTGGCTGCGCCGCGGCGCCCCGGCCCGCACCTCCAAGCCCCGCTTCCGCATCGAGGCGGCCAACGCGCTCATCGCGGACGTGCCGGAGCCCCGGGACTCCACCGAGCTGATGAAGTTCGCCAACGCCCGGCTCGGCAAGACCGTCTTCGACCTGGAGGACGTGACCGTCACCGCCGGTCCCAAGACCCTCCTCCAGCACCTGTCCTGGCAGCTGGGCCCCGGTGACCGCGTCGGACTCGTCGGCGTCAACGGCGCGGGCAAGACCTCACTCCTGCGGGCACTGGCGGATGCCGCCACCTCCCAGGGCGAGAAGCAGCCGCCGGCCGGCCGGGTCGTCGTCGGCAAGACCGTGCGCCTCGCCTACCTCTCCCAGGACGTCACCGAACTCCCCGGGCAGCTGCGGGTCCTGGAGGCCGTGCAGCAGATCCGCGACCGGGTCGACCTCGGCAAGGGCCGGGAGATGACCGCCGGGCAGCTGTGCGAGCAGTTCGGCTTCGGCAAGGAGAAGCAGTGGACGCCGGTCGGCGACCTGTCCGGCGGCGAGCGCCGCCGGCTCCAGCTGCTCCGCCTGCTGATGGACGAGCCGAACGTCCTCTTCCTCGACGAGCCCACCAACGACCTCGACATCGAGACCCTGACCCAGCTGGAGGACCTCCTCGACGGCTGGCCGGGCTCCATGGTCGTCATCTCCCACGACCGCTTCTTCCTGGAGCGCACCACCGACCGCACCTTCGCCCTGCTCGGCGACCGGGCCCTGCGGATGCTGCCGCGCGGCATCGACGAGTACCTGGAGCGGCGCCGCCGGATGATCGAGGAGGCCGCCCCGGCGCCCGCCGCCGCGGCCGCCCCGCAGCAGAAGGCCGGGGTCTCCGCCGCCGACGCCCGCGCCGCGAAGAAGGAGCTCCAGAAGGTCGAGCGGCAGCTCGACAAGATCTCCGAGCGGGAGACGAAGCTGCACGCGCAGATCGCCGACAACGCGACCGATTTCGAGAAGGTCGCGAAGCTCGACGCCGAGTTGCGAGAACTTTCTGGAGAACGTGAAGAGTTGGAGCTGCGCTGGCTCGAACTGGCCGAGAACGCATAACGAGGGCATCACGGACCGGTCCTCCCTTGGGCACAAGGGATGGACCGGTCGCTTTTGCGCCACCGGGTGAGTGGTAGAAAGAAAACCCGCTCACAGCAAGGGGGAAGCGCTGATGACCCAGCCGCCCAGCAACCAGCCGCCGGGGGGCTTCGGAGCTCCCCAGGATCCGAACCAGGGCGGCATGCCGCCCGTCCCGCCGGCGCAGCCGCCGCAGATGCCGGCCCAGCCGCCGCAGATGCCGCCGGTCCCGCCGCAGGCGCCCGGCCAGCCGCCGCAGGCCCAGCCCGGCTACGGCTACCCGCAGCAGCCGCCGCAGCACCAGCAGCCGGTCCCGCCGCCGTACGGCTACCCGCAGCAGGCCCCGCAGCCGGGGCCGTACGGCCAGCCGCAGCAGCCGGGTCCGTACGGGCAGCCGCAGCAGCCGGGCCCCTACGGCGGCTACCCGGGCCAGACCCAGCCGATGTACCCGGGCGCGCCCGCCCCGGACGGCGGTTCCGGCGGGGGCCCGTTCAAGGGCCGCACCGGCCTCGTCGCGATCGTCGCGGCGGCCGCCGTGCTCGTCGCCGGTGTCACCACCTGGGCCGTCGTCGGCGGCGGTGACGACGAGAAGCCGACCGTCGCGCAGCCGACGGCGAGCGCCTCCAGCGCCACCACCGGCCCGAAGCCGACCGAGTCGGTCGACCCGGGCGACGGCTCCGGCGACGGCGACAAGGGCGGCGAGGACGACCTCAACGCGGCCCGCCAGGAGGGCGAGGCGAAGGTCAACTTCCTCACCACCAACGACGTCGACCTGCCCCGCAACGGCTCCGAGGTCTTCGGCCCCTGGATCGTCGGCGACACCGTCGTCAAGGCGATGTACAAGGGCGTCTCCGGCTACTCCCTGACCGACGGCGCCAAGAAGTGGTCGGTCGACCTGCCGTTCAAGCTGTGCGCGGCCCCGGCCCAGCCCGGCGCCAACGGCATCATGGTCTTCGGGTACGAGGAGAGCGCCAAGGACGGCGCCAAGTGCTCGATGCTCCAGCAGATCGACCTCAAGACCGGCAAGGCGGGCTGGAAGAAGGCCGTCCCGAAGCCGACCGGCCTCTTCGCCTTCTCCGACAACACCCTCGCCATCGGCGGCAACACGGTCACCGCGGCCGGCAGCAGCAGCGCCTACGGCTTCTCCCTCACCGACGGCAAGCAGGTCTTCACCGGCCCCACCGGCGACTGCAAGCCGTACGCCTACGCCGGCGACGCCACCAAGCTGATCGCCGCCAGCCAGTGCCGCACCGCCGACGTGAGCAAGGAACAGCACACGATCAGCGAGGTCGACCCCAACACGGGCAAGGCCAAGTGGACCTACCGGCTCGCCGCCACCTGGGAGGTCGACAAGGTCTACTCGGTGAACCCGCTCGTCGTCTCCGCCTTCCAGCGCGAGCAGAAGAAGTGGTCGATCGTCGCGCTCAAGCCGGACGGCAAGGTGCGCTCCGAGATCCAGGGCGGCAAGGACAAGTACGCCCCGCGCTGCGGCGGCGGCCTGGTCATCTTCGGCCGCAACCTCCAGGGCTGCACCGGCGTCGCCGCCGGCGGCGACACCTTCTACATGGCGACCGACACCGCGTACGGCACCTCCAACGAGGTCGTCGCCTTCGACCTCAACACCGGCAAGCCGAAGTGGCGTTCCAAGGCCCCCGACGAGCAGCAGATGTCCCCGCTGCGCATGGAGGGCGGCGAGGTCCTCGCCTACGTCTCGCCCAAGTACGACAAGGGCGGCGCGGTCGCGACGATCGCCCCGGCCGGCGGCGCGCCGAAGATCCTCCTCAAGCACCCCGTGTCGGTCGCGCAGATCGAGAGCGGCTTCTTCAGCGCGGGCTACGCCTACGGCAACGGCACCTTCGTGATCGCGGCGGGCCGGGTCTCGGCGTCCAGCGACGCCGAGGAGAAGGAGACCAAGACGATGATGGGCTTCAGCAAGTGACCCAGCCGCCCCCGCCCCCGAACCAGCCGCCGAACCAGCCCCCCGGCCCGCCGCCGGGCGGCTTCGGCGCCCAGCAGGACCCGGGCCAGGGACAGGGCCAGGGCGGCTTCGGCGCGCCCACGCCCCCGCCCCCGCCGCAGGGCCAGCCGGGCTACGGCCACCCGCAGCCCCCGCAGGGGCAGCCCGGCTACGGCCACCCGCAGCCCCCGCAGGGCCAGCCCGGCTACGGCTACCCGCAGCAGGCTCCCCAGCAGGCCCCGCAGTACCAGCAGCCGGTTCCGCCGCCGTACGGCTACCCGAACCAGCCGCAGCAGCCGCAGCAGCCGTACGGCTACCCGACCGCGCCGCAGCAGCAGGTCCCGGCCGCCGCTCCGGGCGGCCGCCGGAAGCTGTCCGCGCAGGCGCAGATCATCGTCGCGGCGGCCGTGGCCGTCGCCCTGATCGTCGGCGGCGGCATCTGGTACGCCAACTCCGGCTCGGACCCGTCCCCGGACGCCAAGCCCACCGGCGGCACCAGCCAGTCCCCGAACGGCGGCGGTGACGGCGGCGCCTCCGGCGGCGGCGACGGCCCCGCCGCCAACGGCCTGGGCGGCAAGGGCAAGGAGAAGCCGGGCGGCAAGACCGGCGCCCGCCTCGCCTTCCGGATCGACGTGCCGCAGGTGCCCGACACCACGCCCGTCGACGGCTCCTGGCTCACCGACAAGACCTTCGTGAAGACGGGCGTCAACTCGGTCGTCGGCTACGACATCGACAAGGGCACGGTCTCCTGGACGATCCCGCTGGCCGGCCAGGTCTGCGGCGCGTCCCGGCACAAGACCGAGGACAACAAGGTGCCGGTGCTCTTCGAGGAGAAGAAGCGCGTCGCGCCCCGGTACTACCAGAGCTGCAACCAGGTCGGCATGCTCGACCTGAACACCGGCAAGCTCCTGTGGTCCGCCTCCGTCAGCGGCGGCGGCGACGAGAAGGCCCGCTTCAGCGAGGTGACTCTCGGCGGCGGCACCGTCGCGGCCGGCGGCACCGACGGCGGCGCGGCCTTCGACGCCGCCACCGGCAAGGTGCTCTGGAAGCCGCAGTCCAACGACCAGGGCTGCTACGACATGGGGTACGGCGGCGGCGCCGGCCTCGTCGCGGTCCGCAAGTGCGGCAAGTACGGCGCCCAGACCATCTCCGTCCAGAACCTGGACCCGAAGTCGGGCAAGCCGCTCTCCGAGTTCAAGATGCCGCAGGGCGTGGAGTACACCTCGGTCGTCTCGACCAAGCCGCTGGTGGTCGCGGCCAACGTCGGCGACGCCGCCGACGACGGCAGCAGCATCTCGGACTTCTTCTCCATCGACGAGAAGACCGGCAAGCTGCGGACCAAGATCACGGCCAACCCGGACCGCTACGCGGCCGAGTGCGGCGCCACCTCGGTGGAGGAGTGCTCGCAGGCCCTCGTCGGCGACGACCGGCTCTACCTGCCGACCGAGGAGCACGAGGGCTCCACCGGCGAGTACGGCGACGAGACCAACGAGATCGTCGCCTTCAGCCTCGCCGACGGCAAGATGGCGCCCGAGAAGGCCGACGCGGGCGACGGCTACGTGCTGATGCCGCTGCGCATGGACGGCGGCGACCTCATCGCGTACAAGATGCCCCCGCACGACAAGGGCGGGCAGCTCGTCTCCGTCCACGCGGGCACCATGAAGTCGACGCTGCTCCTGGAGAACCCCTCGGACAAGGCGAACCGGTCCATCGAGTCCAGCTTCTCGATCACCGGCGCCGAACTCCTCTACGGCGACGGCCGGTTCTTCATCTCCGGCACCTACGCCAACAAGCCGAGGGAGTCCGGCTCCGCCCTCGACAAGAAGTACCTCGCGGTCTCGTTCAGCACCAAGGGCTGACGTCCGCGACCGACGCGAAGGGCCTCCCCGGGACACCGGGGAGGCCCTTCGCGCGTCCCGTCCCCCTTTCGGGCGGCGGAGGTTGACGGACCGCGGGGCGGGGGAGCGTGTAGCTTGCCGGGATCAGAAGTGCCGGGGGACGGCAGGCCCGGGGGATGGGGGATGACGGGATGGGCGTTCGGCTCGTGGTCGTGGACGACCACCGCCTGCACGCGGAGGCGCTCGCCTCGGCGCTGAAGCTGCGCGGGCACCGGGTGCTCGCGGCGGCCGCGCCGGGCGCGGGGGCGGCGGAGGTCGTGGTGGGCCGGGCCCCCGAGGTGTGCCTCTTCGGCACCGCGGCACCGGCCGCCGCCGGGGCCTTCGAGCCGGTCGCGCGGATCAAGCGGGAGCGGCCGCAGGTGGCCGTGGTCGTCCTCGGGCCGGTGCCGTCGCCGCGCGGGATCGCCGCCGCCTTCGCGGCCGGGGCGTCCGGGTACGTCCGGCACGACGAGCGGATCGAGGGCGTCGAGCGGGCCCTGCTGAAGGCGCGGGCGGGGGAGGCCGCCGTGGCGCCGCAGCTGCTCGCCGGGGCCTTCGCGGAGCTGCTGAACCCGGCGGCGCAGCCGGACGACGAGGCGCAGCGCCTCCTCGGGCTGCTGACCCACCGCGAAGTGGAGGTCCTGGTGCGGGTGGCCGAGGGGGAGGACACCCGGCTGATCGCGGCGGGGATGGGGATCGCGCCGAGCACGGCGCGGACGCACGTGCAGCGGGTGCTGATGAAGCTGGGCGTCGGGTCGCGCCTGGAGGCGGCGGCGCTGGCGGCGAGGACCGGGCTGCTCGACCGGGCGGTGCCGAGGCAGCGCACGGCGTACTGAGTACGGGGTACCGGGCCACCGCGGAGGGGTCCCGTGGGGCCGCGCCCTTGACCCTGATGTTCGGTTGTGGTTCTTTGTGCGTGGTTCTGTTTGTTCGCGCCCGGAGGGCACCCCGTGAAGAAGACCGTCACCACGCTCGCCGACGGGCGCGAGCTCATCTACTACGACCGTCGCGACGACCTCGTCCGCACCGCCGTCGACCCGCGCCCCCTCACCCCCGTCACCTCCCGCTCGGAGATCCGGTACGACGAGCTGACCGGCGACCACGTCGCCGTCGCCTCCCACCGGCAGACCCGCACCTACCTCCCGCCGGCCGACGCCTGCCCGCTCTGCCCGGCCAGGGACGGCCGCGAGAGCGAGATCCCCGAGGAGGGCTACGAGGTCGCGGTCTTCGAGAACCGCTTCCCGTCCCTCTCCGGCGGCGTCGGCCGCTGCGAGGTCGTCTGCTTCACCGACGACCACACCGCCTCCTTCGCCGACCTCACCGAGGAGCGGGCCCGCCTCGTCCTCGACGCCTGGACCGACCGCACCGCCGCCCTCTCCGCCCTCCCCGGCGTCCAGCAGGTCTACTGCTTCGAGAACCGGGGCCAGGAGATCGGCGTCACCCTGCCCCACGCCCACGGCCAGATCTACGCCTTCCCGTACATCACCCCCCGCACCGCCCTGATGCGCCGCCGCATCGACGAGCACCGCCGGGAGACCGGGCGCAACCTCTTCGACGACCTCGTCGCCCGCGAGCGCGCCGACGCCGAACGGGTGGTCCTGGAGACCGAGCACTGGATCGCCTTCGTCCCGTACGCCGCCAAGTGGCCGTACGAGGTCCACCTCCATCCCCGGCGGCGCGTCCCCGACCTGCTCGGCCTCGACGAGGCCGCCCGTGCGGAGTTCGCACAGGTCCATCTGGAACTCTTGAGGCGCTTCGACCGGATCTTCGGCCCGGCGGAGCCGCCCACGCCCTACATCGCCGCCTGGCACCAGGCGCCCTTCACGGACGAGCGGCGGGAGGACTTCGGGCTGCACCTGGAGCTGTTCACGGTCCGGCGCGCCTCCGGCAAGCTGAAGTTCCTCGCGGGCACCGAGTCCGGCATGGGCGCGTTCATGAACGACATCCGGCCGGAGGACGCGGCCCGGCGCATCCGAGAGGTGGCAAGCGCATGACGACGGCCAAGAAGTACCTGGTCACGGGCGGGGCGGGCTATGTGGGCGGCACGGTCGCCGCCCACCTCCTGGAGCGGGGGGACCGGGTCACCGTCCTCGACGACCTCTCCACCGGCTTCCGGGAGGGCGTCCCGGCCGGCGCCGAGTTCGTCGAGGGCCGCGTCCAGGACGCCGCCCGCTGGCTCGACGGCTCCTACGACGCCGTGCTGCACTTCGCCGCGTACTCGCAGGTCGGCGAGTCCGTCGCCCAGCCGGAGAAGTACTGGGAGAACAACGTCGGCGGCACCATGGCGCTGCTCGCCGCGATGCGCACGGCCGGCGTCCGCCGGCTGGTCTTCTCCTCCACCGCCGCCACCTACGGCGAGCCCGAGGCCGTCCCGATCACCGAGGCCGCGGCCACCGCCCCCACCAGCCCGTACGGGGCGAGCAAGCTGGCCGTCGACCACATGATCACCGGCGAGTGCGCCGCCCACGGCCTCGCCGCCGCCTCGCTGCGCTACTTCAACGTCGCCGGGGCGTACGGGGGGCTCGGCGAACGCCACGACCCCGAGTCGCACCTCATCCCGCTGGTCCTCCAGGTCGCCCTCGGCCGCCGCGAGGCCATCTCCGTCTACGGCGACGACTACCCGACCCCCGACGGCACCTGCGTCCGCGACTACATCCACGTCGCCGACCTCGCCGAGGCCCACCTCCTCGCCCTCGACGCCATGACCCGGGGCACCGTGCCGGCCGGCGAGCACCTGGTCTGCAACCTCGGCAACGGCAACGGCTTCTCCGTCCGCGAGGTGATCGAGACCGTCCGCGAGGTCACCGGCCACCCGGTCCCGGAGATCGCCGCCGGGCGCCGCCCCGGCGACCCGGCCGTCCTCGTCGCCTCCGCCGACGCCGCCCGCGAGCGGCTCGGCTGGATCCCGTCCCGCCCCGGCCTGGCGGACGTCGTCGCCGACGCCTGGGCCTTCGCCCGGCACCGACAGGAGGAGGGCGCATGAGCGTCGCCGCCGGCTTCGAGGCGCTGTACGGCGCCGCGCCCGACGGGGTCTGGGCCGCCCCCGGGCGGGTCAACCTCATCGGGGAGTACACCGACTTCAACGACGGCTTCGTGCTGCCGCTCGCCCTGCCGCACACCACCGTCGCCGCCGTCTCCCGCCGCGACGACGGCGTCCTGCGGCTGCACTCCGGAGATGTCGACGGCGGGATCGTCCAACTCGACGTGACGGACCTGGAACCCCTCTCCGGCGGCGGCTGGGCCGCCTACCCGGCCGGGGTCGTCTGGGCGCTGCGGGAGGCCGGGCACCCGGTGGCCGGCGCCGACGTGCACCTCTCCTCCACCGTGCCGACCGGCGCCGGGCTCTCCTCCTCGGCGGCCCTGGAGGTCGTCACCGCCCTCGCCCTGAACGACCTCTTCGGCCTCGGGCTCACCCGGCCCGAGCTGGCCCGGATCGCCCAGCGCGCCGAGAACGCCTTCGTCGGCGTGCCCTGCGGCGTCATGGACCAGATGGCCTCCGCCTGCGCGGAGGAGGGCCACGCCCTCCACCTCGACACCCGGGACCTGTCCTACCGCCAGGTGCCCTTCGACCTCGCCGCCGAGGGGCTCGCGCTCCTCGTCGTCGACACCCGGGTGAAGCACGCCCTCGGGGACGGCGCGTACGCGGAGCGGCGCGCCGGTTGTGAAGCGGGCGCGCGGGCGCTCGGGGTGCGTGCCCTGCGCGAGGTGGACGCCGCGCATCTGTCCGCCGCGCTCGACCGTCTGAGCGACGGGACGATTCAGCGGTACGTCCGGCACGTGGTGTCGGACAACGACCGGGTGGTCCGGGTGATCGCCCTGCTCGACGCCGGCGCGACCCGGGCGGTCGGCCCGCTCCTCACCGAGGGCCACGCCTCGCTCCGGGACGACCTGCGGGTCTCCTGCGCGGAGCTGGACCTGGTGGTCGAGGCGGCGAACGCGGCCGGGGCGCTCGGCGCCCGGATGACCGGCGGCGGCTTCGGCGGCTCGGCGGTGGTCCTGGTCGAGGCGGACCGGGCGGAGGACGTCGCGGCGGCGGTCCGGAAGGCCTTCGCGGGCGCCGGGTACGCGGAGCCGGGGATCTTCCCGGCCGTCCCCTCGGCGGGCGCCCGCCGTCTCTGAGGAGCCCCGGACGGCCACACGGACGGTCGACTTCGGACACTTCCGCCCATCGGCCCCCACGGCGGTGCCCCGCCCCTACTCTGTGGGGCAGCACCGGTGGGGGCCGGTGCCGTTCAGGGGAGCGAGACCGCCGGGTACGGCGCCGGGAGCGGGGTAGCAGTCTGGTCACGGCGGCGGCCGTGTGCCCGACGGACCCGCCCTCCGGCGCCGTACCGCGTCGGTCTCTCCTCGACACTTGGGGGTGTCCGTGGCACGAATCCGGGTCCTGGTGGTGGACGACCACCGCGTCTTCGCCGAGTCGCTGGCGGCCGCGCTCGCGGCCGAGCCCGACGTCGACGTCGCCGCCGCGGGCACCGGTCCCGCCGCCATGCGCTGTCTGGACCGGGGCGTCGCGGAGGGGCGCCGGTTCGACGTGCTGCTCGTCGACGCCGACCTGGGCGTGCTGCCCGCGGCCGTGCCGCCCCCTCCCGAGGGCGAGCCCGTCGTGGACGGGATCTCGCTGGTCGCGGGGGTGCGCAAGGCCCAGCCCGCGGTGCGTACGGTCGTGCTCGCCGAGAAGGACGACGCCCGCCGTGCCGCGCTCGCGCTCCAGGCGGGGGCCTCCGGCTGGGTGGCGAAGGACTCCTCGCTCCAGCGGCTGCTCGCCGTGGTGCGGGGGGTGCTGCGGGACGAGACGCATCTGCCGCCGGCGCTGCTGACCGGGGTGCTGCGGGAGCTGACGGCGGCCCGGCGGCACCGGACGGAGAGCGAGCGGCTCGTGGAGTCGCTGACCCCGCGCGAGCGGGAGGTGCTGCGCTGCATGGTGGCGGGCCTGGGCCGCAAGGCGGTGGCGGAGCGGCTCTTCCTCTCCCCGCACACGGTCCGCACGCACATGCAGAACGTGCTGGGGAAGCTGGGCGTCCACTCCACGCTCGCGGCGGTGGCCCTGGCCCGGCGGGCGGGCGTGGGCCCGGCGCCGCTGCCGGCGCTAGCCGGGGACGTTGTCGAACGGGGCGGTCAGCCGGCGTAGCAGGGCGGCCAGTTCGGCGCGCTGGGGGCGGGAGAGCTGGGCGAGGATGGCCCGCTCCTGGGCGAGCAGCCCGGCGAGCGCCTCGTCGGCGCGGTCGCGTCCCTCGGGGGTGAGGCGGACCAGGACCCCGCGCCGGTCGCTGGGGTCGGGGAGCCGCTCGACCAGGCCCTTCTTGGTGAGCCGGTCGATGCGGTTGGTCATGGTGCCCGAGGTCACCAGGGTCTGGGTGAGGAGCTGGCCGGGGGAGAGCTGGTAGGGGGCTCCGGCGCGGCGCAGCGAGGTGAGGACGTCGAACTCCCAGGGCTCCAGCTGGTGCTCGGAGAAGGCGAGCCGGCGGGCGCGGTCGAGGTGCCGGGCCAGCCGGGAGACGCGGCTGAGGACCTCCAACGGCTCCACGTCGAGGTCCGGGCGCTCACGGCGCCATGCAGCGACCAGCCGGTCGACCTCGTCCTCCATGTGATCAGTGTAGTGGGTCTGTTGACATAAAGTCTCTTGGGGTCAAGTTTCTCTATTTCATGAATCTTGATGTCGAGATATATTTGGCCGAAAGGTGGGGAAGGGACCGGGCCGGAACCGGTTCCGTTTCACCGCCACATCCCTGCAAGGGGGCTTCGAACATGCATTCCGTGCCGTCCGCGCCAGCCCAGGGTTCCGCCGTCGCACCGGTCTGGGACCCGCACCAGTACCTCCGCCACTCCACCCACCGCACCCGCCCCTTCCTCGACCTCCTCAACCGAATACCGCGCCTCCCCGACCATGGCCGCCCCGCCCGCATCGCCGACCTCGGCTGCGGACCCGGAAACGTCACCGCCCTCCTCGCCGACCGCTGGCCCGACGCCCGGATCACCGGCTTCGACCTCTCGCCCGAGATGCTCGAACAGGCCGAGAAGGACTGGTCGGGCACGACCGCCGGGGGCGGCTGGCTCGACTTCCGCCCCGCCGACGCCGCCCACTGGACCCCCACCGAGCCCTACGACCTGATCGTCTCCAACGCCGCCCTCCAGTGGGTCCCCAACCACCCCGAGTCCTTCGCCGCCTGGATCGACGGCCTGCGCCCCGGCGGCGTCCTCGCCTTCCAGGTCCCCGGCAACTTCACCTCCCCCAGCCACGCCCTCCTCGGCGAACTCTGCGCCCGCCCCGAATGGCGCGAGCGCCTCTCCGACCAGGGCCGCCGCTTCGTCCACATCCTCGAAGCCCCGGACTACCTCACCCGTCTCACCGCCCTCGGCTGCGAGACCGACGTCTGGGAGACCGTCTACTGCCAGCTCCTCCAGGGCGAGGACCCCGTCCTCGACTGGGTCAAGGGCACCGCCCTGCGCCCGGTCCTCACCACCCTCGGCGACGACCGTGAGGCCGTCGACGCCTTCCTCGCCCAGTACCGCGACCTCCTCCGCGAGGCCTACCCCCCGGGCCGGGACGGCACGGTCTTCCCCTTCCGCCGCGTCTTCGCCGTCGCCCGCAAACCCGCCTGAGACGCGGCCCGGGAACGCGACCGCCCCCGCACCGGAGGGAACCGGTGCGGGGGCGGCCGACGGGGCCGACCCGAGGGTCAGTTGAACTTGGTGTAGGCCTGGTAGCCCGTGCCGAGGCTCGTCTTCTTGGCGAAGCGGGCCGACGAGGTGTTCAGGTACGGGTAGAGCTCGCCCGCGCTGTTGACGCCGAGCAGGTCGCCCTTGCCGTCGGCGTTCAGGTCGCCGGGGGCCGTGAGGTGCTTGAAGGTGTTCCAGCCGCTGCCGACCAGCTTGCGCGCCCCGAAGACCGCGCTGGCGCTGCCGGTGCCCGGGTAGACGTACAGGTCGCCGCCGGTGGTGCGGGCCACCAGGTCGGTGAGGCCGTCACCGGTGTAGTCGCCGGCGCCGAGGAGCTTGTTGAAGCCGTTCCAGCCGCCGCCGATGCTCACACGCGTCGCGAAGCCGGTGCCCAGGCCGTTGCCCTTGTACAGCCACAGGATGCCGGAGGCGTCGCGGGCGACGAGGTCGCCCTTGCCGTCGCCGGTCAGGTCGCCGGGGCCGACGATGGAGTTGTAGATCTGCCAGCCGCCGCCGATGTCCTGGCCGTCGATGATCAGGTGGCCGTCGATGACGAAGGCGTCGTCGCCCGTGCCGTCGTCGTTCAGCGAGGACAGCGTGTAGAACTTCGCGCTCGCCATGAACGAGTCGGCCCCGGAGATGAGGAGACGCGGGCTGAGCCGACCGGTGGTGAGGTTGTCGTACCAGTACCACGAACCGTTCGCCGTGACCGCGTTGACGCCCGCGCGGCCCAGGTACGGGATGCTGCCCGCGTTGGCGATCTGCGCGGCGTCCGACCAGACGCCCTTGTCGCCCTCCTGGACGCGGCCCGCGAGGGTGCCGTCGCCCTTCGGGGCGTAGAAGAAGAGCGTGCCGTCCAGGGAACGGCCGAGGACGCTGCCGCCCCCGCCCGCCACGATCTGGGTGTACGTCTGCCAGCCGCCGCCGATGGACTTGGGGGCGGCGAAGGGCTGGCCGACGACGCCGCTGCCCGGGTAGAAGAACAGCTGGCCGGCGGCGTCGCGGGCGTACAGGTCGGCGTGACCGTCGCCGTTGCCGTCGCCGACGCCCACGAGCTGGTCGAACTTGTTCCAGCCGGAGCCGACCAGGGAGCGGCCGCTCAGCGGCTTGTCCGCGAGGCCGGTGCCGAGGTACAGGTACAGCTGGCCGGTCTTGGTGCGGCCGATGACGTCGGCACGGCCGTCGCCGTTCACGTCGCCGGGCGAGAAGACCTTGTTGTAGGTCTGCCAGCCGCCGCCCACGAAGGTGCCCGGGCGCGGGTTGCCCTCCGCGTCCTGGCTGCCGTACTCGTTGTTGTCGTGGTACATGAAGAGGGCGCCGGTCTCGCTGACCGTCAGCACCTCGGGGCGCTCGTCGCCGGACTGGTTGCCGATCGGGACGACGTCCTTCACGACGGTCTCGTTCTCACCGAACAGGGACAGGCCGGTCGCGGTGACCGCGTTCAGGAAGCCGTACGTGTCGCGGTAGACGAGGTCCTCGAAGCCGTCGCCGTCCAGGTCGGACAGCAGCGGCGAGGCGGCCTCGGCGGCCAGCGCGTCCGCACGGGCCGTACCGGCCTGCGGCAGCGTCAGGCTCCGCTGCGCGGGCTTGTGGTCCTGCTTCCGCTCGGCGAGGGCGCGCGACTTCGACGGGACGGCGTCGTCGGCCGAGGCGGGGGTCGCCAGCAGCATGCCGGCGGACAGGGCGAGAGCGGTGCACGCGGCGACGCGGCGACCACGCCCGGAGAACATGGAACGCAAGGGATCCCCCCCTGGGGAACATGAAGATGTGGGTACCGGGGCGGGTTCCGCACGCCTTCGCCGCGTACCTGCGTGCGAAGGGCGAACATCCCTCCCGATGTGTGCGCGAGTGTAGCCCCCGGCGCCGACATCCGGACGAACGGATGCCGGCGCCGGGGCAACGCGGACTAGTACAGGTGGGAGTAGACCTGCCAGCCGCCGCCGACCTCGGCCCGCGGCGCGAAGACGCCGCGCGTGGCCGTGGAGTGGTAGCGGTACAGCGTGCCGCCGGACGTCGTCGCGAGCAGGTCCGCGCGGCCGTCGCCGTCCACGTCACCCGGGGCGACGATCTGCCGGTACGTGTTCCACCCGGCGCCGATGCGGTACCGGGTCTCGAACGGACGGGTCGAGACGCCCGTGCCCTTGTACAGCCACAGCACGCCCGAGGCGTCCCGCGCGAGGATGTCCGCGCGGCCGTCGCCGGAGACGTCACCGGCGCCGATCAGACGGTTGTAGGAGGCCCAGCCGCTGCCGATCCGGATCCGGGACGCGAAGCCGGTCCCCTCGCCGTTGCCCCGCTGCAGGTACAGCACGCCGGAGCGGTCACGGGCCAGCAGGTCGCCCTTGCCGTCGCCGTTCAGGTCGCCGGGGCCGAAGACGTGGTTGTACGAGCCCCAGCCGCCGCCCTGCCAGTCGTTGACGTGGAGGGTGCCGTCGGCGAGGAGGAACAGGTCGGCGAAGGCGTCCCTGTCGAGCGAGGCGGCGTAGCCCAGCGTGAGGCCGGGCAGGTCGACGTCGAGGGAATCGCGCGGGGTCAGCTTGCCGTTGTTCGTCGCCCCGTACCAGTACATGGCGCCGCCGGACGTCCGGGCCATCAGCGCGTTCTTGCCCGCGAAGGCGATCGCGCCGGAACCGGCGAACTGGTCGACCGAGAGGTACCCGCCGGACGAGAGGCGCCGGCGGGTCTCGAAGGTGCCGTTGCCGCGGCCCGCGTAGGCCCACAGCGAGCCGTCGACGGACCGGGCGAACAGGTCGGCGTGCCCGTCGGCGTTGATGTCGTCGGCCGACAGGATCTGGTTGTACGTGTTCCAGCCCGGGCCGACCGGCTTCTTCGGCTTGAACGGGCTCGTGCTCACGCCCGTGCTGCCGTAGAAGTACAGGGTGCCGTCGGGCGTGCGCGCCACGGCGTCGCCCTTGCCGTCGCCGTCGTTGTCGCCGATGCCGACGAGCTGGTCGAAGGCGCCCCAGCCGGTGCCGGCCTTCACCGGCGCGGCGAACGGAGCCGAGAGGTTGCCCGTCGCGCGGTAGAAGTACAGCTCGCCGTTGTGCTTGCGGGCCAGCAGGTCGAAGCGGCCGTCACCGTCGACGTCACCGGGCGAGAAGACCTTGTTGTAGGTCTGCCAGCCGCCACCGGTCCAGTAGACCCAGCCGCCGCTCAGCGTGGCGTCGCCGTGCAGCTCCGCCTTGCCGTACTTGGTCAGCACCAGCACCTCGGGCCGGCCGTCGGCGTTCTGGTCGCCGACCGGGACCAGGTCCATCGGGACCTCGGCGGCACCGGAGCTGAGCCACGGCCCGCCCTCGGCGTCGCTGCTCGGCACCACGCCGAGCTCGCCGCCCCAGTCGCGGTAGAGGATGTCCGTGAACCCGTCACCGTCCACGTCGAACCGGGACGCCAGCGGGTCGCCCGCCTCCGCGGTCCGGGCGGTCGCGCCGGAGCGCAGCGGAGACAGGTCGAGGTCGGGCAGCGGGGCCGCGGCGCGGCGCGGCTGCTCGGCGGCCGACGGGGGCGTGGGCTGGGCCACGGCGGGAGACGCCAGCAGCATGCCGGCGGAGAGGGCGAGCGCGGTGCACGCGGCGATCCGTCGGCCGCGCAGGGAGAAAGCGGTACGCAATGTGATCCCCCCCTGGGGAACGTGAGAACAGGTTCCAGGGCAGGGCTCCGCTCCTGCTCCGCGCGGCAGAAGGCACGCGCGGAGGGCGGACACCCCCCCGGATGTGGGGGGATCATAACCTTGATCGTTGATCCGGCAACGAGTCTTTTCGGGATTCGTCAGGTCGACGGCTCCGGACCGGGGCGGTCAGTTCTTCCGGTGCCCTATCAGCCGCGGCTTCTGCTCCAGGCCGTCCAGACCGTGCCACGCGAGGTTCACCAGGTGCGCCGCGACCTCCGCCTTCTTCGGCTTGCGCACGTCCAGCCACCACTGGCCGGTCAGCGCCACGCTGCCGACCAGCGCCTGCGCGTACAGCGGCGCCAGCTTCGGGTCGAAGCCGCGCGCCTTGAACTCCAGGCCCAGGATGTCCTCGACCTGCGTGGCGATGTCACTGATCAGCGAGGCGAACGTGCCCGTGGACTGCGCCACCGGCGAGTCCCGGACCAGGATCCGGAACCCGTCCGTGTAGTTCTCGATGTAGTCGAGCAGGGCGAAGGCCGCCTGCTCCAGGAGCTCCCGCGGATGGCCGGCGGTCAGCGCGCCCGTCACCCCGTCGAGGAGCTGGCGCATCTCCCGGTCCACCACGACCGCGTACAGCCCCTCCTTGCCGCCGAAGTGCTCGTACACCACCGGCTTCGAGACCCCGGCCTTCGCCGCGATCTCCTCCACCGACGTGCCCTCGAACCCCTTCTCGGCGAAGAGCGTCCGGCCGATGTCCAGGAGCTGCTCCCGGCGCTCCGCGCCGGTCATCCGCACCCGGCGGCTCCGCCGGGGCTTCGCTCCGGTACCGCCCGTACCGCTGGTGCTGCTGGAACTGCCGTCGATCGCCACGTCCTCCATCATGCCGCGTCGGAGGCCGCGACCTGGCGCCGGGCGTCGATCCGGGACTGCGCCGGCCAGCGGACGTCGGTCGCCCAGCCCGCCAGCTCGAACCAGCGGATCAGCCGCGCGCTGGAGTCGATCTGCCCCTTCAGCACGCCGTGCCGCGCCGACGTCGGATCCGCGTGGTGCAGGTTGTGCCACGACTCGCCGCAGGACAGCACCGCCAGCCACCACACGTTCCCCGAACGGTCACGCGACTTGAACGGACGCTTGCCCATCGCGTGACAGATCGAGTTGATCGACCACGTCACGTGGTGCAGCAGGCAGACCCGGACCAGCGAACCCCAGAAGAAGGCCGTGAACGCGCCCCACCACGACCACGTCACCAGACCGCCGATCACCGGCGGGATCGCCAGCGACACGATCGTCCACAGCACGAACTGCCGCGAGATCCGCCGGATCGCCGGATCCTTGATCAGATCGGGCGCGTACTTGTGCTGAGGCGTCCGCTCCTCGTCGAACATCCAGCCGATGTGCGCCCACCACAGGCCCTTCAGCAGCGCCGGGACCGTCTCGCCGAACCGCCACGGCGAGTGCGGGTCGCCGTCGGCGTCCGAGAACTTGTGGTGCTTGCGGTGATCCGCCACCCACCGCACCAGCGGCCCCTCCACCGCGAGCGAACCCATGATCGCCAGCGCGATCCGCAGCGGCCGCTTCGCCTTGAACGAACCATGGGTGAAGTACCGGTGGAAACCGATCGTGATGCCGTGGCAGCCGATGAAGTACATCGCCGTCATCAGACCGAGGTCCAGCCAGCTCACCCCCCAGCCCCAGGCCAGCGGCACCGCCGCGAGCAGTGCCACGAACGGCACCACGATGAACAGCCCCAGCGCGAGCTGTTCGACGGAACCCTTGCTGTCGCCGCCGAGCGTGGCGGAGGGCAGGGCCTGGACCGAGTCCGGCGTCTCGGACGCCGAGGTCACCTCGGGGGTGATGGTCATGCGTGTCCCCTGGGGGGTGAAGGAGAGGGTGAAGGCACGGCCGGAAACGACCGGACCGAGGCTACGGATGCGTAACCTACGGCGACGTAAGTATGGCAGCGCGACGGCGCCCGGCAAGAGGGCACAAGCGGGGGGCTCGCCCACGTCCAGGGAATGGACACCTATCCTGGGAACGCCGGACAGCGCGGTCCGCAAGCCTCCAGAACCCTCCAGACGTGCTTGAACACTGCAAGGAGCCACACCTGTGAGCAGTGCCGACCAGACTCCCACCACCAACGCCGAGCTGCGCGCCGACATCCGCCGACTGGGCGACCTCCTCGGCGAGACCCTCGTACGCCAGGAGGGCCACGACCTCCTCGACCTCGTCGAGAAGGTCCGGCGACTCACCCGCGAGGACGGCGACGCCGCCGCCGAGCTGCTCCGCGGCGTCGAACTGGAGACGGCGGCCAAGCTCGTCCGCGCCTTCTCCACCTACTTCCACCTGGCGAACGTCACCGAGCAGGTCCACCGCGGCCGCGAGCTCCGCGAGAAGCGCGCCGCCGAGGGTGGCCTCATCGCCCGCACCGCCGACATGCTCAAGGACGGCGACCCCGCCCACGTCCGCGAGACGATCAAGAACCTCAACGTGCGCCCCGTCTTCACCGCGCACCCCACCGAGGCCGCCCGCCGCTCCGTCCTCAACAAGCTCCGCCGCATCGGCGCTCTCCTGGAGAGCCCGGTCATCGAGGCCGACCGGCGCCGCCACGACCTCCGCCTCGCCGAGAACATCGACCTCATCTGGCAGACCGACGAACTCCGCGTCGTCCGCCCGGAGCCCGCCGACGAGGCCCGCAACGCCATCTACTACCTCGACGAGCTGCACGCGGGTGCCGTCGGCGACGTCCTGGAGGACCTCGCCGCCGAGTTGGAGCGCGTCGGCTACGAGCTGCCCGCCGGCACCCGCCCCCTCACCTTCGGCACCTGGATCGGCGGCGACCGCGACGGCAACCCCAACGTGACCCCCCAGGTCACCTGGGACGTCCTGATCCTCCAGCACGAGCACGGCATCACCGACGCCCTGGAGCTCATCGACTTCCTCCGCGGCCTGCTCTCCAACTCCATCCGCTACACCGGAGCCACCCAGGAACTCCTGGACTCCCTCCAGCGCGACCTCGACCTCCTCCCCGAGATCAGCCCGCGCTACAAGCGGCTCAACGCCGAGGAGCCGTACCGCCTCAAGGCCACCTGCGTCCGCCAGAAGCTCCTCAACACCCGCGAGCGCCTCGCCGCCGGCACCCCCCACCAGGCGGGCCGCGACTACCTGGGCACCGCCGAGCTCATCCAGGACCTCACCCTCATCCAGACCTCCCTGCGCGAGCACCGCGGCGGCCTCTTCGCCGACGGCCGGATGGACCGCACCATCCGCACCCTCGCCGCCTTCGGCCTCCAGCTCGCCACCATGGACGTCCGCGAGCACGCCGACGCCCACCACCACGCGCTCGGCCAGCTCTTCGACCGCCTCGGCGAGGAGTCCTGGCGGTACGCCGACATGCCCCGCGACTACCGGCAGAAGCTCCTCGCCAAGGAGCTCCGCTCCCGCCGGCCGCTCGCCCCCACCCCGGCCCCGCTCGACGCCCCCGGCCAGAAGACCCTCGGCGTCTTCCACACCGTCAAGGAAGCCTTCGAGCGCTTCGGCCCCGAGGTCATCGAGTCCTACATCATCTCGATGTGCCAGGGCGCCGACGACGTCTTCGCCGCCACCGTCCTCGCCCGCGAGGCCGGCCTCATCGACCTGCACGCCGGCTGGGCCAAGATCGGCATCGTGCCGCTCCTGGAGACCACCGACGAGCTCAAGGCCGCCGACGTCATCCTCAACGACATGCTCGCCGACCCCTCCTACCGACGCCTCGTCGCACTCCGCGGCGACGTCCAGGAGGTCATGCTCGGCTACTCCGACTCCTCCAAGTTCGGCGGCATCACCACCAGCCAGTGGGAGATCCACCGCGCCCAGCGCCGGCTCCGCGACGTCGCCCACCGCTACGGCGTCCGCCTCCGCCTCTTCCACGGCCGCGGCGGCACCGTCGGCCGCGGCGGCGGCCCCTCGCACGACGCGATCCTCGCCCAGCCCTGGGGCACCCTGGAGGGCGAGATCAAGGTCACCGAGCAGGGCGAGGTCATCTCCGACAAGTACCTCATCCCGTCGCTGGCCCGCGAGAACCTCGAACTGACCGTCGCGGCCACCCTGCAGGCCTCCGCCCTGCACACCGCGCCCCGCCAGTCCGACGAGGCGCTGGCCCGCTGGGACGCGGCCATGGACACCGTCTCCGACGCCGCCCACACCGCCTACCGCAAGCTCGTCGAGGACCCGGACCTCCCCGCGTACTTCTTCGCGGCCACCCCGGTCGACCAGCTCGCCGACCTCCACCTCGGCTCCCGCCCCTCCCGCCGTCCCGACTCCGGCGCGGGACTTGACGGACTGCGCGCCATCCCGTGGGTCTTCGGCTGGACCCAGTCCCGCCAGATCGTCCCCGGCTGGTTCGGCGTCGGATCCGGCCTCAAGGCACTCCGCGAGGCCGGCCTCGACGCGGTCCTCGGCGAGATGCACGAGCACTGGCACTTCTTCCGCAACTTCCTCTCCAACGTGGAGATGACGCTCGCGAAGACGGACCTGCGGATCGCCCGCCACTACGTCGACACCCTCGTCCCCGACGAGCTCAAGCACGTCTTCGAGACCATCGAGGCGGAGCACGCGCTCACGGTCGAGGAGGTCCTCAAGGTGACGGGCGGCGAGAAGCTGCTCGACTCCCACCCCGTCCTCCAGCAGACCTTCGAGATCCGCGACGCCTACCTGGACCCGATCTCCTACCTCCAGGTCGCCCTCCTCGCCCGCCAGCGCGCCGACGCCGAGGCCGGCGTGGAGCCGGACCCGCTGCTCGCGCGGGCCCTGCTGCTCACGGTCAACGGCGTCGCCGCGGGCCTGCGCAACACCGGCTGACGCCGCCGGACCCATGAGAAGTGCCCCCACGGGAATCCCGTGGGGGCACTTCGCACTAGCGGGGGGTACGTCAGCCCTGCGCGGCCTTGCGGCGGCGCAGCACCAGGAACGCACCGGCCGCGGCGAGCGCGGCGGCGACGCCGGCCATCACGCCGACCGGCGCGCTCGAACCGGTCTCCGCGAGGTTGCCCTCCTCGGAGCCGCCCTTGGTGTCGGTCTCGCCCTTGACGTCACCGGTGGCGGCGTCGCCGCCCGTGGCGGTCGTCTCGCCCGTGGTGGTCTCGCCGGTCGCGGTCCCACCGGTGGTGGAGGACCCGCCGGTCGAGGTGGTCTCGCCGGTCGAGGTGGTCTCGCCCGTGGCGGTCGTCTCACCGGTGGCGGTGGACTCGCCCGTGGTGGTCTCACCGGTCGTGGTCTCACCGGTGGTGGTCTCGCCGGTCGTCGTCTCACCCGTGGTGGTCTCACCCGTGGTGGTCTCGCCGGTCGTCGTCTCACCCGTGGTGGTCTCGCCGGTCGTGGTCTCACCGGTGGCGGTGCCACCGGTGGTCTCCTCGCCCTCCGCGGCGCAGGTGTGGGAGAGGTTGAAGAAGCCCTGCTGCACCTCGCCGTCGACGACCGCGACGGCGGACGTCAGCTCGGCACCGGCCTCGGAGGCCACGTACGCGTGGTCGTCCTTCGGGGGGCCGAAGGAGGTGATCTCGATCGGGGCGCCGTTGTCGAACGTGACCGTCAGCTTGACGAAGTCCACGCCGCCGCCGGGGATCACGAAGTGCCACCCGTCCTTGTCGGCCGGGATGGTGTCGGGGCACTCGCCCTGCTGGAAGTCGGCAGCCTTGATCGGCGTCGCCTGGTGCAGCTTGAGCTCGTGCTCACCGCTGGTGGCGGAGGCGGTCGTCGCCAGGGCCAGGGAGCCCGCCATGGCCGCGACAAGCGTGGCAGCGGGAATCAGGGAGCGTCGCATGTGCAGTCGTCCATCTGTGGGATGAGGGATGCCGTGGGAGGTGGCGCCCGCAGCTTATCCGTCGCTTTAAGCCACCCTTAACCCAGAGGCATGTAACGATCCCGCCAGGAAACTGGTTGAATCCGGCCATACCCAGGGCGCGTCACAGCGCCACGAACGCCGCCACCCACAGCGCCGCTCCCGCTCCCGCCAGCGACCAGGCCGTCCGCCGCAGCCGCAGGCCCCCCGCCACCAGCGGAGACGCCAGCACCAGCGCCCCGCCCAGCGGCAGCCAGGCGTGCAGCCCGCCGCCCCAGCCGGTCCGTACACCCTCGTCCGTGCCCGGCTTCACCACCACCGGGATCACCGCACCGGGCCCCGCCGCCACCGACCGCTCGATCGCCAGCGTCCGCCGGGACGACCCCGCCTCCTCCGGCGCGAACGCACCGCTGCACCGCTCGTCCGTGCACCCCGTCACCGTCAGCGTCCCGTGCTCGCGCCCCTTGGCGAGGAGCACGTGCTGCGCCGACGCCCACGACGCCCACACCCCCGCGACGACGAGCAGGACGGCGACGAGGGCCATGGCGGCGTTCCGGACGTGCGTCATGACCCGCGATCGTACAGTCGTACGGCCGAAAGCAGACGGTCAGGAGTTGTACGCCGACTGCGCCCGCTCCAGGCCCTCCGTCACCAGGCACTCGACCGCGTCCGCCGACCGGTCCACGAACCAGTCCAGCTCCTTGCGCTCGGTCGACGAGAAGTCCTTCAGCACGAAGTCCGCCACCTGCATCCGGCCCGGCGGACGCCCGATCCCGCACCGCACCCGGTGGTACTCGGCACCCATCGACTTCGTCATCGACTTCAGACCGTTGTGCCCGTTGTCCCCGCCGCCCAGCTTCAGCCGCAGCGTCGCGTAGTCGATGTCCAGCTCGTCGTGGACCGCCACGACGTGCGCCGTCGGCACCTTGTAGAAGTCGCGCAGCGCCGTCACCGGACCGCCGGACAGGTTCATGTACGACATCGGCTTCGCCAGCACCACCCGCCGGTTCGCCGGGCCCACCGGACCGATCCGGCCCTCCACGACCTGCGCCTGCGCCTTCTGCGCCCGCTTGAACTTCCCGCCGATCCGCTCCGCCAGCAGGTCCACCACCATGAAGCCGATGTTGTGGCGGTTGCCCGCGTACTCCGGCCCCGGGTTGCCGAGGCCGACGATCAGCCAGGGCGCGTTCGCGTCGTCGGTCACCGACATCTCCTCGCGTCGAAACAGAGAGACGGGGTGACGGGCCGTACGGCCCGTCACCCCGTCACGTCAGACAGAGCCTACGGCTCAGGCCTCGGCGGCCTCTTCGCCCTCGGCGCCCTCGGCGGCCGGCTCCTCGGCCTGGGCGGCCAGGACCTGGAGGACGACGGCGTCGGCCTCGGTCACCAGGGTGACGCCCTTCGGCAGCGCGATGGCGCCGGCGGTGACGGAGGAACCGGCCTCCAGGCCCTCGACGGAGACCGTCACGGACTCGGGGAGGTGGGTGGCCTCGGCCTCGACGGAGAGGGTGTTGAGGACGTGCTCCAGGAGGTTGCCACCGGCGGCGAGCTCGCCCTCGGCGACGACCGGAACCTCGACGACGACCTTCTCGCCGCGCTTCACGAGGAGGAGGTCGACGTGCTCCAGGGAACCCTTCAGCGGGTCACGCTGGGCGGCCTTCGGGATGGCCAGCTCGGAGCCCTTGCCCTCGATGTCCAGGGACAGCAGGACGTTCGGGGTACGCAGCGCCATCGTGGTCTCGTGGGCCGGCAGCGTCAGGTGGACCGGGTCCGTGCCGTGACCGTAGAGAACGGCCGGGATGGCGGCGGCGCGGCGGATCTTGCGGGCGGCGCCCTTGCCGAACTCGGTGCGGACGGCGGCGGCGAGCTTCACCTCGGACATGTGCACTCCTCGTAGTGGTGGTGACGTCGGAACTGTCACCCGGCCGCCGACTGGCGATGGCCTGCTACGAAGAGCGCGTCGATAACGGAGCGCCGACCCGAGAACGGGTACCGGCCTCCCTCGCCGAGCAACCAGGGCAGTCTACCCGCCCGGCCCCGGCCCCCCAAATGGATCACGGGCCGGGGAACGGCGGAGGGCCGCCTCCCCCGACCGGGGAAGACGGCCCTCGCCGTGAACCTGTGGCTCCGGCTCCGGTGACTCAGTGCTCCTCGAAGAGGCTCGTCACCGAACCGTCCTCGAACACCTCGCGCACCGCGCGCGCGATCGTCGGCGCGATCGACAGCACCGTGATCTTGTCCAGCTCCAGCGAGCCGGGCACCGGCAGCGTGTCCGTGAACACGAACTCGCTCACCTTGGAGTTCTTCAGACGGTCCGCCGCCGGACCCGACAGGATGCCGTGCGTCGCCGTCACGATGACGTCCTCGGCGCCGTGCGCGAAGAGCGCCTCGGCCGCCGCGCAGATCGTGCCGCCCGTGTCGACCATGTCGTCCACCAGGACGCAGACGCGGCCCTTCACGTCACCGACGACCTCGTGGACCGTCACCTGGTTGGCGACGTCCTTGTCACGGCGCTTGTGCACGATCGCCAGCGGCGCGTCCAGACGGTCGCACCAGCGGTCGGCGACCCGCACGCGGCCCGCGTCCGGGGAGACGATCGTCAGCTTCTCGCGGTCGACCTTGCCGCCCACGTAGTCGGCGAGCACCGGCAGCGCCGACAGGTGGTCCACCGGGCCGTCGAAGAAGCCCTGGATCTGGTCCGTGTGCAGGTCCACGGTCAGGATCCGGTCCGCGCCGGCCGTCTTCATCAGGTCCGCCACCAGACGGGCCGAGATCGGCTCGCGGCCGCGGTGCTTCTTGTCCTGACGGGCGTAGCCGTACGACGGCACGATCACGGTGATGCTCCGGGCCGAGGCCCGCTTCAGAGCATCGATCATGATCAGCTGCTCCATGATCCACTTGTTGATCGGAGCCGTGTGGCTCTGGATCAGGAAGCAGTCCGCGCCGCGCGCCGACTCCTGGAAGCGGACGTAGATCTCACCGTTGGCGAAGTCGAACGCCTTGGTCGGAACGAGACCGACACCCAGCTGGTGTGCGACCTCCTCGGCCAGCTCGGGGTGGGCGCGGCCGGAGAAGAGCATCAGCTTCTTCTCGCCGGTCGTCTTGATCCCGGTCACAGCACTGTCTCCTCAGACGTGTTCTCTGGCCGCAAGACCCGCGCTCCCGGAGCTCCCGGACGCGTGTGCGAACCAGCCGAATTTGTGTGCACCTATCACGGTACGCCGAGTTCGGCGTACCTGTTTCCGGTCAGCTTTCGCCGGCCGACCCCTCCGAGGCCGCCTCGGCCGCGTTCGCCGCGGCGCTGCCGGGCCGCTTCCGGGCGACCCAGCCCTCGATATTCCGCTGCTGGCCCCGGGCGACGGCCAGCGCACCCGCCGGCACGTCCTTCGTGATCACGGACCCGGCGGCGGTGTACGCGCCGTCCCCGATCGTGATGGGAGCCACAAACATGTTGTCCGAACCGGTCCGGCAGTGGGACCCGATCGTGGTGTGGTGCTTGGCCACGCCGTCGTAGTTCACGAAGACGCTCGCCGCGCCGATGTTCGAGTACTCGCCGATCGTCGCGTCGCCCACGTACGACAGGTGGGGGATCTTGGTGCCCTCGCCGATCGAGGAGTTCTTCACCTCGACGTACGTGCCGATCTTCGCCTTCGCGCCGAGCCGCGCGCCCGGACGGAGGTAGGCGTACGGGCCCACGGAGGCCCCGTCGCCGATCTCCGCCTCCACGGCGACGGTGTTGTCCACCCGCGCGCCCCGGCCGACGGTGGTGTCCGTCAGGCGGGTGTTCGGGCCGACCTCGGCGTCCTCGCCGACGTGCGTGGCGCCGAGCAGCTGCGTACCGGGGTGGATCACGGCGTCCGGCTCGAACGTCACGGTCACGTCCACGATCGTCGACGCCGGGTCGACCACGGTCACGCCGGCCGTCATCGCGGCCTCGATCAGGCGGCGGTTCAGCAGCGCGCGGGCCTCGGCCAGCTGCACGCGGTTGTTGATCCCGAGGATCTCCCGGTGGTCGGCCGCCACGGAGGCGCCGACGCGGTGCCCGGCCTCGCGCAGGATCGACAGCACGTCGGTGAGGTACTCCTCGCCCTGGCTGTTGTCCGTGCGCAGCTGCTTGATCGCCTGCGCGAGCAGGGCGCCGTCGAAGGCGAACACGCCGGAGTTGATCTCCCGGATGTCCAGCTGGCCCGGGGAGGCGTCCTTGTGCTCGACGATCGCGGTCACGGCGCCGGTGGCCACGTCCCGCACGATCCGCCCGTACCCGGTGGAGTCCGGCACCTCGGCGGTCAGCACGGTCACGGCGTTGCCGTCGGCGGCGTGCGTCTCGGCGAGCCCCTTCAGCGTCGAGCCGGACAGCAGCGGAGTGTCGCCGCAGACCACCACGACGGTCCCCTCGGGCGCGGCCCCGAGCTCCTCCAGCGCCATCCGCACCGCGTGCCCGGTGCCGTTCTGCTCCTCCTGCACGGCGGTACGGGTCCCCGGGTACACCTCTTCCAGGTGCCCCCGCACCCGCTCCCGCGCGTGCCCCACGACCACGACGAGGTGCTCGGGCTCCAGCTCGCGCGCGGCGGACACGACGTGCCCGACGAGCGAACGCCCGGCGATCTCGTGCAGGACCTTGGGGGTCTTGGACTTCATGCGGGTGCCCTCACCCGCTGCGAGGACGACGACGGCTGCCGGGCGGTTGGCGCTCACGGATATGCCCTTCGGCTTTGGGTGGTGGACGCACGAAGGATACCGGGGCGTTGCGGGGCGGCCACGAGCAAGGGCCCTGACCTGGGAGGTCAGGGCCCGAACCGAGGACGTGTGCGCGGTGGCTCCCCCGCAAGGATTCGAACCTTGTCCTGCTGGTACCAAAAACCAGTGTGCTGCCAGTTACACCACAGGGGACGGCGCCTCAGACCATACCGGAGACGGTTCGCGGAAAGGGCTCCGCCGAGATGCCGCCGAAGACGAAGGGGCGCGCCCGTAGGGTGGGGGCATGACCGCAACGGGGGCAGATCGGGACGCGCCGGGCGCGCGGGCCGTGTGGTGGTGGGGGCGGCGGCGGAGTGCCGTGCTCGATGTCGGACTGGCGCTGGTGTCGGGGGTGGAGTGCGCCTTCGAGGGGGTGGCGTTCGCCGGCCGCGCGGGGGTGCCGGAGGCGCTGGGGGCGCTGTTCGGGTTCCTCGTGGGGTCCGTGCTGCTGGTGCGGCGGCGGTGGCCGATCACCGTGGTGCTGGTGTCGATCGCGGTGGCGCCGGCCGAGATGGGTTTCCTGCTGGGGATCGTCGGGCTGTACACGCTGGCCGCTTCCGAGGTGCCCCGGCGGTACACGGCGGTGCTGGCGGGGATGGCGACGGTCGCCGTGTTCGTCGTGACGGCCGTGGAGATGCGGCGGGACATCGCCGCGCAGGCGGACGACTTCGATCCGAGCGCCTGGTACGTGCCGGTGATGGCGCTGTTCATGACGCTGGGGCTGAACGCGCCGCCGGTGCTGTTCGGGCTCTACATAGGGGCGCGGCGGCGGCTGATGGAGAGCCTGCGGGAGCGGGCGGATTCGCTGGAGCAGGAGTTGTCGCTGCTCGCGGACCGGGCGGAGCAGCGGGCGCAGTGGGCGCGGCAGGAGGAGCGGCGGCGGATCGCGCGGGAGATGCACGACGTGGTGGCGCACCGGGTGTCGTTGATGGTGGTGCACGCGGCGGCCTTGCAGGCGGTGGCGCTGAAGGATCCGGAGAAGGCGGTGCGGAACGCGGCGCTGGTGGGTGACATGGGGCGCCAGGCGTTGACGGAGCTGCGGGAGATGCTGGGGGTGCTGCGGGAGGAGGAGCCGGCGGTGGCTCCGGTCGCGGTGCCGCTGGCGGCGGTGGGGCGGGCGGCGGCGGCCGCCGCGGAGGCCGCGGCGGGGCCGGGCCTTGGCGCTCTGGAGGAGCTGTGCCAGGAGTCGCGGCTGGCGGGGGCGGCGGTGGACCTCGTGGTGCTCGGGGAGCCGGGGGCGTATCCGCCGGAGGTGGAGCGGACGGCGTACCGGGTGGTCCAGGAGGCGTTGACGAACGTGCACAAGCACGCCCCGGGCGCGTCGGTCGTGGTGCGGCTCGCGCACCGGGAGGCGGAGGTGGCGGCGCAGGTGGAGAACGGTCCGTCGGACGCGGGGGCGGCGGACGCGGGGCTGCCGAGCGGTGGGAACGGCCTGGTGGGGATGAAGGAGCGGGTGGTGCGGCTGGGGGGCGCGTTCGTGTCGGGGCCGACGGACGCGGGTGGTTTCAAGGTGTCCGCGGTGATCCCGGTGGGGCGCGGCTAGCCGGCCGTGAGGCGGGTGGGCTGGGTGCCGGTGACGAGGGTGGCGAGGGCGGTGTCGATGTCCCGGCCGAGGTACCAGTCGCCGGCGTGGTCGAGGCTGTAGACGCGGCCTTCGGCGTCCATGGCGAGGACGGCCTGGTGGTCGCCCTCCTCGCCGAGGGGGGCGAGTTCGGTGCCGAGGGCGCGGCCGAGGTCGGCGAGGGTGCGGGCGAGGTGGAGGCCGGCGAGCGGGTCGAAGCGGAGGGTGGCGGGCGCTATCTGGCGGCCGTGGCCGGGGGCGGTGAGGCGCAGGCCGCCGAATTCGGCCCAGGCCTCGACGACGGCGGGGAAGACGCTGTGCCGGTGGCCGGCGGGGGAGACGTGGGCGCGGAGGGTGTCGGCCCATTCCTCGGCGAGTTTGATGTCCCAGCGTCCGGGCTGCCAGCCGGCGTCGCGGAGGGCGGCGTCGACGTTGACGGGGAAGCGGGTGGTGTCGGCCATGGGGCGGTCAGCCGTTCTCGGTGGGGGTGACGGTGCGGACGCCGAAGTGGTCGAGGAGGGCGGTGCAGGAGCGGCAGGGCGCGGCGTAGCTGCCGTGCAGGGGGTCGCCGTCCTCGCGGATGCGCCGTGCGGTGATCTTGGCGTGTTTGAGGCTGCGGCGGGCCTCGCCGGCGGTGAGCGGCTTGCGCTGGGCGCGCTTGGAGCGGCCGTTCTCGGTGGCGGTGAGGTGCCGGGAGAGCAGGATGGCCTCGGGGCAGCGTCCGGTGAAGCGTTCGCGCTGGCCGCTGGTGAGGGTGTCGAGGAAGTCCTGGACGAGGGCGTGCAGGACGGGCGGCGTCTCGCCGCGGCCGGCGGTGCAGGTGAGGGTCTCGCCGCGGACGGAGAGCGCGGCCCCGACGGCGGGCAGGATGCCGTCGCGGCGGTGGAGCAGTAAGGGGGCGCGGCCGTGGTCGGTGTCGCTGCTCCAGTTGAGGCGTGGGTCACCCTGCGTGGGTGTCGTGCTGGCGTACATCGTGCTGGTCTTCCCCTCCTGCAATCCCCCGAGTTGCGGTGACAGCCTGCCAAATAGGGAGCCATATGGGGAAGCTGGGTGGGGGTTTCGCCGCGCCGGTGTGTCGGACCCGTGGTCGGCTTGTCATGGCATCGTGACGGTTCGTGACGCTGGGTGTGCGGGGCGGGCCGGTGGGGACGTGGGCCGGTTCGTGCTCTTGTGGCAGCGCATAGGCTGTGCGGGATCGCTCGGGCCTACCGGGAGCAGTGGTGTCCGGGGGTGCGGGCGGCCAGTAGCGAGCAGTTGTAAGCAGTAGCAGCCAGTGACGCCATGCAGGGGGCAACCGCCATGACGACAGGTCGGCTCGGGCAGTACACCGCGCCACCGAACGCGGCCTATGCCGGGCAGGTCGTGCGCTTCCCGGATCCGGTGCGCGCCTCGCGGCATCCGCGCGGGGTGCGGGTGGACGAGCGGGGTTTCCCGGACTTCTCGCCGTACGCGCGTGCGGCGGCGGAGATCGCGGAGCCTCCGGAGGGTTTCGGCGTCGACGAGTTGCGGCTGACGGACTACGTGTCGGCGAACGCGGCGATGGCGGCGACCGGGCACGAGCTGTGGGACACGATTCCGGCGGTGGCGACGCCGCACGGCTGGACGTGGCACCACGTGGCGGGTTCGCGCCGTCTTGAGCTGGTGCCGGTCGAGGTGAAGGCGCTGCTGCGGCACCACGGTGGTGTGGCGACGGCGGCGGTGGACCACGCGAAGCGGGGGACGCGGCCGTTGCAGGAGACGCGTCCGGTGCACTTCGGGCTGCCGAAGTCCGGGATGTCGGTGTCGGAGCAGCAGTTGCAGGGGGTCGAGGAGGACCTCGGCTACCGGCTGCCCGGGGCGTACCGCTCGTTCCTGAAGGTGGCGGGCGGGTGCGCGCCGGTGGGCGCGGCGCTCGACGCGGAGCTGGGGCTCCTGGTGGACCAGCCGTTCTTCACGGTGCGCGAGGAGGCGGGGGTCAACGACCTCGTCTACGTCAACAAGTGTCTGCGGGACCACCTGACGAAGGACTACCTGGGGGTGGCGTTCGTGCAGGGTGGTCTGGTCGCGGTGAAGGTGCGGGGCGCGGGCGTGGGTTCCGTGTGGTTCTGTGCCTACGACGACGTGCGGGACTCCGGTGAGGAGGCCGCGGGGTGGTCGGTGAACGAGCGGGTGGAGCGTCTGCTGCTTCCGTGTGGTGAGGATTTCGACGCGTTCCTGCTGCGGCTGGCCGGCAATCCGCCGGAGTTGGAGACGGTCGCGAATCTGATGGTGGACGGCGGCTTCGCGCGCGCCGTTCCCGTGGTCCCGGTGGGAGGGTGAGCCGGCTGTGGTGACGTTCGCGCAGGCGCAGGAGCGCGCCGAGGAGTGGATCAACGGCGATCTGCCGCCGTACCAGCACCAGGAGGTGCGGGTGCGGGAGTTCGGTCTGGGTTTCGTGGTGTGGGCGGAGGCCCGTGAGGGTGGTCCGACGGCGGACACGGGCCGGCAGCGGCTGGTGATCGCGCGGGATTCGGGCGAGGCGACGCTGTGGCCGGGGCTGCCGGTGGGTGAGGTGATCCGGCGGTACGAGGAGGAGTACGGGTCCGCCGAGGAGCAGGCGGCGCCGGCTCCGGCCGCGGCGCCCGCGCGCATCGACCTGAACCAGACGTCGTTCCTGCTGAGTCCGCCGGAGTGGTTGCAGGACGCGGCGGACAAGATCGGTCTGCCGCAGCGGCCGAACGCGTCGCAGGAGGAGCGGGGCGAGCCGGAGGGCGAGCCGGACACGGGTGGCGACGTGGTTCCGGCGTCGGGCCCGGAGGCGGTCGCGGCGGCGGGGTCGGTGTCGGTGTCGTCGGCCGGGGCGGACGCCTCGGACGGTTCGGACGGTTCGGAGACGTCGTCGGCGGCGATCCCGCTTCCGTCGTTCGACGCGCCCGCCTCGTCCGCTTCCTCTTCGGCCCCTTCCTCGTCCTCGTCCTCTTCCTCTTCCTCCTCTTCCTCCTCGTCCGCGTCGTCGGGCGGGGACGAGGACGGGTACGAGCCGACGGCGATGGACGGGGTTCCGGCGTCGGCGCCGGCGAGTCCGTGGGCGGACGCCAACGCGAGCTCCGGCGGCGTGGAGGGCGTACCGCTGCCGGCGACGGTGTTCGCGCCGGCGCTGTCGGGGGCCGACGACGAGGACACCCCGGCGCCCGTGGTGGGCGCCGACGCGCCGACGGCGCTGATGCACGGCGGGAGCGCGCTCCCGAAGACGGCCGTGGCGCCGCGTCTGGACCCGGCCGCGGCTCCGCCGCCGGGGGCGACGCCGCCGCCGGTGGCGCCGGGTGCCACCCCGCCGCCGCCCGCCGCCCCGCCGGTCGTGCCGGGAGCGGGGGACATCGCGGACGCGGCGACGAGCAAGGCGGCGCTGCCGCCGAAGAAGCAGGCGTCGGCGCCGGTCGCCCCGCCGCCTCCGCCGGGGGTGCCCGGTGCGACGTCCGGCGGGCCCGCGCCCGCGCCCGCGTACGTACCGACGCAGCTGGTGCCGCAGACGCCGGCGCCGGGTGTCCCGGTGGGTCCGGGGGCTCCCGGGGCTCCGGGTACGCCTCCGCCGCCCGCGCCGCCGGGGCCGGTGACGCCGCCGCAGCCGGTGCACCACGCGGCGACGATGCTGGCGCATCCCGGTCAGGCCGGTCCGGCCGGCGGGGGCAACGTGCCTCCGCCGCCCCCGCCGCCGGGTGCTCCCGGTGCTCCGGGTGCCGCCGGTGGTGCGGGCACGCCCGCGCACGGCATCGAGCACGCGCCGACGATGCTGGCCCAGCCGGGTCCGGCGGGTCCTGGCGCGCCGCTGCCTCCGCCGGGCCCCGCCCCGGCGGCGCCGCAGGCACCGCGCCCGGTCCCGGCTCCCGCCCCTGCTCCGGGTCCCGGTCCGGCTCCGGCCTACGGGTATCCGCAGCAGCCGCCGGCCGGTGTGCCGACGGTCGGTCCCGGGTACCAGGCGGTGCTGCGGTACCGGGCGCCGGACGGTTCGGAGCAGCAGATCATCCGGCGTTCGGCGCCGGGCACCCCGCATCCGGAGTGGCAGATCCTGCACGAGCTGCGCGGGCTCGGCGTGCCGCCGCAGCAGGTGCTCGAACTCCACACGGAGCTGGCGTCCTGCGAGCTGCCGGGCGGGTACTGCGCGCGGATGATCCGGGAGACGTGGCCGCAGGCGCGGATCACCAGCATCGCCCCGTACGGCCGCGATCACGCGGGCCGTCAGCAGGGCATGCGTCAGCTCCTCACCCACCAGGGTGAGTTGCACCAGGTGGCGGACGGTCCGGCGCGGCCCGCTCCGGTGCGGGCCCCGCTGCCGCAGGTGCAGCCGGCGCCGCCGGTGCCGCCGGAGGCCGTGGCGCAGGAGCTGGCGGGCGCGTTCGGGCCGGGGATCCTCCGGTTCGACCAGCGCGCGGTGTCCCGGCAGGGCGTGCCGGAGCTGGTGGCGGTCACGCTCATGTGGGCGGGGCTTCCGGCGGACTTCGGGCCGTTCTTCTGGGCGCAGCCGGCGGTGCCGGTGGTGCCCACGCTGGCGGAGCTGGCGCAGCAGCGACAGGTGCCGGCGGCGCCGGACGCGAGCTCGTACCTGGTGCTGGGCTCGGACTTCGGCCGGGCGATCTGTGTCCAGTACGGGACCGCGCACATCGTGGCGGTGCCGGTGGAGGCGGGTCCGGGCGGGGCGTCGGTGCCGGCGCAGTTCGTGAACACCGGGCTGCCGGAGTTCACGCGGTCGATGGCGCTGCTCGGCCGGATGTGGCGGCTGCGGTTCGGGCTGACCCCGGAGCAGGCGGGCCGCTGGACGGTCGACTTCCAGGCGCAGCTGGCGATGCTGGACCCGGCGGCGCTGTCGTCGCCGGAGAACTGGTGGTCGGTGCTGCTGGAGCAGATGTGGGACGGACTGCTCTGACGCTTCGGCTGCTTCGGCTGCTTCCGGTGCTTCCGGTGCTTCCGGTGCTTCCGGTGCTTTCGCGTGGTGGTGGATCTGACGCCGTGTGAGAGCGGAATGTGACGAAGGGCGCTCGATGTGTGATCACGTCGGGCGCCTTTTGTCCGTTCTTATGGCGCATCCTGGTGGGTGAGGCCATAGGGAAGGGGCGTCAGGATGAGTTTCTCCGTCGGACGGGGCCGGGGGTACCGCCCGGAGCAGGTCGACCGGCACGTCGACGCGCTCTCCCGGGAGCGCGACGAGTCATGGGAGCGGGCCGCGCGGCTGACCGTCCTCGCCAAGGAGATGGAGACGGAGCTGGCCGCGCTGCGGGAGGCCGTCGCGGCGCTGAAGCCGCAGCGGTACGAGTCCCTGGGCGAGGCCGCCGGACAGATCCTGAAGCTCGCCGAGCAGGAGGACGAGCGGCTCGTGCGCGCCGCCGAGGCCGAGGCGCAGGCCGTCGCGGAGGCGGCGGACGCGGCGGCCCGGGAGGCCGGGGAGACGGCCGGAGCCTACGCGGAAGGGGTACGGGCCGCGGCCGAGGCCAAGGCCCGCGCCACCCTGGAGACCGCCCGCGAACGCGCCGAGGAGCTGGCCGTCATCGCCGGCCGCGACGCGGAGGGGGCCAGGGAGGCGGCGGAGGAGGCGTACGGGGAGACCGCGCACCGCGCGGGCGAACTCCTGGCCCACCAGGCCGAGGAGCACCGCACCGCCCGTGCCGACGCCGACCGCGAGGCGGAGGCGGCGGCCGCCGCGCTCGACGCCCGCCACGTCGAGCAGGTCGCGCGGGCCGAGGCCCGCCTGGGGGAGGCCCGCCGGGCCCTCGCCCGCATCGAGGAGGAGGCCCGGCACGGCCAGGAGGACGCCGAGGCGAAGGCCGCGGAGATCCTGGCGGAGGCCCGGCTGAAGGCGGAGCGGACCGAGCGCGCGACGGAGCGGCTGCTGCGCGAGCACGACGAGTCCCGCGACGAGATCCACTCCCACATGGAGCACATCCGCAACTCCCTCGCCGCCCTGACGGGCCGCCCGACGGCGGCGGAACCCGACAAGGCCCCGGCGGCACCGAAAGCCCCGAAAGCCCCGGAAGGCGCCGGGACGACCCCGGAGCGGACAACCGGGGAGACCCGGGCGGAGGCTTCGGCGGAAACCCCCGACACGGCCCTGGGCGAAGCCTCGGGCGAAGCCCCTGAAGGAGCCCTTGGCGGAGCCTCGGGGGAGGCCCCGGAGTAGGCCCCTCGGGGGGCCTTGGCGGAGGCCGCGATGGCCCCGGAGTGGCCCCCCGGAGTGGCCTTCCGGAGTGGCCTTCCGGAGTGCCCCGGGGGGCGACCCGGGCGGGGCAATGGAGCAGGCTCCCGGGGGGAGCCCCGGTGGAGGCCCCGGGTGAAGCCCCGCCCGGGGAGCCCCGGCGGAGGCCCCGGGTAAAGCCCCGCCCCGGCGGAGGCCCCGGGTGAAGCCCGGCCCGGGGAGCCCCGGTGGAGGCCCCGGGTGAAGCCCCGCCCCGGCGGAGGCGCAGGTGAAGCCCCGCCCGGGGAGCCCCGGGGGCGCCTCGGTGGAGGCCCGAAGAAGGGCCGCCGGGGAAACCTCCGCGGAGTTCCCCGTAAACCCCGAGGCGGGACCGCCTGCCGCGCCGTAGTCTCCGCGCATGCGGATGAACCTGACGGCGGTGAACCTCGACTGCGCCGACCCCCTGGCCCTCGCCGACTTCTACGCGAAGGCCACGGGCCTGCCCCTGCACGAACGCTCCGACGCGGACTTCGCCGCCCTGGTGGACGGGAGCGGCCTGGTCCTGGGCTTCCAGCGGGTCGCGGACCACCGGCCGCCGACCTGGCCGGACGGCGACGTCCCGGCCCAGCTCCACCTCGACTTCGACGTCGACGACCTCGACGAGGCGGTGGCCGGGCTGACCGCCCTCGGCGCCACGCTCCCCGCCGTCCAGCCCCGCCCCGACCTGTGGCGCGTGCTCCTGGATCCGGCAGGGCACCCCTTCTGCGTGTCGCCCCGGAAGCGGGACGGGAAGTGACCGTCCGGTAGCGTTTTCCCTCCCAGGGGAGGGAAACATGCACGTGAAGCACGTACACACGCGCGGCCGCCGTCTCGCGGCCGCCGCCGTCACCGTCGTCCTCGCCGCCACCGGCGGCACGCTCACCACGCTCCCGGCGACCGCCGCGCCGGTCGCCGCGCAGGACCAGCAGGCGGCCGCCGTACCGTTCCCGCGCGACGCGGACGTCGTCGGCGCGGGCCCGAGCGGCTTCCTGTCGAAGACCCGCGGCGAGACGCCGGAGTTCCGCTGGACGCGGTACGCGGACGGGACCTCGGTGGTGCTGCCGGGCGCCGACGCGGCGGGGGGCGGCTCGGACCTCGTCGTCACCGGCGACCGGAGGCTGATGAGCGTGAGCTCGCTGCTGAAGGTCCACGACATGGCGAAGCCGGACGCGGCGCCGGTCGTGATCGACCTCGACGCGCTCGGCGACTACACGTACGCGGGCCTGGCGGGCCGCACCCTCCTCGTCGAGGGGTACGAGGACGGCCGCACGGTCCAGTACGCCACCACTCTCGACGCCGCCGTCCTCGCGGGCGGCACGCCCACGTTCCGCGAGGTCGAAGGCGGAGTCCAGGTCGACTGCGACAACGGCGACGGCGCCTGGACCGACACCGGCGCCGCGCTCTACGACTGCCGGGTGGGCGACCAGAGGTTCCCCGCCAAGATCTTCGCCGACCTCGCCACCGGCGAGACCCGCTGGCTCCTCGTCGGCCCGGACGCGTGGGCCTGGGACGGTGCGGTCTCCGCCACCCACATCGCCTGGCGGGAGGCGAGGGTGCCGGGCGGTCACGGCGTCGCCGTCCACCGGCGCGGCGCCCCGAACCCCCAGCTCTGGTTCCCGTCGGAGTACGACGTGAGCGACCCCGTGTACCTGGTCGGCGGCTGGGTGGCGTCCGGTCAGAAGGCCCACATCGACGGGGCCGGTTCCGCCGATGGCGGAGAGGCCACGACACGGCTGCCGTTCGTCGTCCAGTCGGTCGAGCGGCCCGGGGAGAAGGCCGTCCTGCTCACCGCCTTCTCCTCCGCCGTCATCGGCCCCGACGGCACGCTGCTCGTGCGCGGCGGCACCCCCGAGCACGGCGAGGGGCTGTACCGGATCGCGCCGCGCGCCGACGACGGCCGGCCGACGGTCGAACTCGTCGCGTCCACCGGGCAGTCGACCGTCGTCACCCTCACCGACCACGCGACCCCGAACGAGATCACCGGCGAACAGGCGGCGCGCGGCGTCGACTTCGGCTGGGACCTGTCCCGGGGGGACGCCCGGGTCACGATGACCCTGACCCATGTGCCCAGCGGGAAGAGCGTCTCGCGGGCCTGGCCCGCGGAGGGCGCCGCCGGCGAGCCGCGCCGCATCACCTGGCACTGGGACGGCAAGGACCTGGAGAACGCCGCGTGGGCGAGTCCCGCGCGCAGCGGCGCGTACGAGTGGAAGCTCACCGCCCGCCCGGACGACGGCATCGGCCCCGACCTCGTCACGACCGGCCGGTTCCACGTGACCCGGCCCGCCGCCGCGCACGACTACGACGACGACGGCACCGCCGACCTCCTCACCCGGGACCCGCAGGGCGTGCTGTGGCGCTACGGCACCCGGCCCGCCGCCACCGGCGGTCCGCTCACCGGGACCGGCGGTTCGCGGGTGGGCGGCGGCTGGCAGACGTACGACCGGCTGGTGTCCGTCGGGAACGTGGCGGGGAGCTCCGCCCCCGACAGCATCGCCCGCGACCGCTCCGGCGTGCTCTGGCTGTACCAGGGCACCGGCAACCGGAACGCGCCGCTCGCGACCCGTACGCAGATCGGCGGCGGCTGGCAGACGTACGACCGGATCACCGGCGGCAGCGACGTCACCGGCGACCGGCGGCCCGACGTCCTCGCCACCGACAAGACCGGCGTCCTGTGGCTCTACGCGGGCACCGGCAACGCCAAGGCGCCGTTCTCCGCCCGGAAGCGGATCGGCGGCGGCTGGCAGGTCTACAACGAGATCACCGCCGCCGGGAACCTCGGCGGCGCCGGCGCGGGCGACCTCCTCGCCCGGGACCGCTCCGGCATGCTGTGGCTGTACCTCGGCAAGGGCGACGGCACCTTCGCCGCCCGCAAGCAGGTCGGCGGCGGCTGGGGTGCCTTCAAGGGCCTCACCGCCGTCGGCGACGCCGACGGCGACGGCCGCGCCGACCTCGTGGCGTGGAACGGCGACGAGACCTTCTACGCCGGTACCGGCGACTGGTCCGCCCCGTTCAAGCGGGGCGTCCGGGTGGGCCTGACGCAGGACTCGGCGTACGACTCCCTCTTCTGAGTCCTACTCCGCCGGGGCCCAGGGGGCGGCGAGCAGCTCCGCGAGGGCGCGCCGCTCCCGGCCCTCGGGCGAGGCGTCGGCGGCCCTGCCGAAGGCCACCATCGACACGAGGGCCCACCCTGGCCCGGGGGCCAGCTCCTTGGTGAGGGCCTCCAGGTCGAAGGCGCGGAACTGGTGGGCCGACAGGCCCATCGCCTGTGCCTGGACGGTCATGTGGGCGACGGCCTGCCCGAGGTCGTAGTCGGCGAACTCGGAGTACTGGAGCCCCGAGCCGTCGACGTGCCGGCGGGTCAGGGTGACGACCAGGAGGCCGGCGTCCACCGCCCACCGGGCCGCGCTGGGGGCGAGGTGCGGCACCACGCGCGCGTGCTCCGGCTCGCCGGGGCGCGCCGTGAAGAAGCCCCACGGCTGGGAGTTGCCCGCGGAGGGCGCCCAGCGGGCCGCTTCCAGAAGGAGCTCCAGCGTGGGGTCGTCGACCGTGCCGGACGGGTCGAAGCGGGAGGGGCTGAACCGGGCCGCGAGCAGCGGGTGGAGACCGTCGCGCGGTTCCGGGGCAGGGCGCATGTCCGGCCCAACCCGCCGTCGTGCGCGGCTATTCCGGCCGGTCCTCGTCCCCCGACACCTCCTTCAGGACCGGGAAGCGCCGGGGTGCCAGGGTGAGGAGGGCGAGGAGGGCGAGGGCGGCGGCGGCCGCGGCGCCGAAGTAGACCCAGTCGACGGCCGCGTCGACCGCGCGGCGGATCGCGTCGGTGGTGTCCAGGGAGCGGGCGAGGGTGTCGAGGTCGGTGTCGCCGCCGAGGCGGGCGGCGAGGACCGTGTTGGCGACCGCGCCGAAGGCGGCGGCGCCGACGCTCTGGCCGACCTGGCGGCAGAAGAGGACGGAGGCGGTGGTGGTGCCGCGTTCCTCGTAGGGGACGGTCGACTGGACGCCGACCATCAAGGGGAGTTGGAAGAGCCCCAGGCAGGCGCCGAGCGCCAGCATCAGGAGGGCCGGCTGCCAGGCCTCGCCGGGGTAGGGGAGGAAGGGGAAGGCGAGCAGGCAGGCGAGGGCGCCGGAGATGCCGAGGACGGCGGTCAGACGGAAGCCGATGCGGGTGTAGACGCGGTTGGAGAAGGCCGCGGAGATCGGCCAGCTCAGGGTCCAGGCGGAGAGGACGAAGCCGGCGGCCATCGGGCCCAGGCCGAGGACCGACTGGGCGTAGGTCGGGAGGAAGACGGTGGGGGCGACCATGAGGAGGCCGAGGGCGCCCAGGGCCACGTTGACGGCGGCGATGGTGCGGCGGCGCCACACCCAGCCGGGCAGCATGGGTTCCGCCGCCCGGCGTTCGACGGCCACGGTCACGGCGGCGAGGAGGGCCGCGCCGCCGAGGAGGGCCAGGGACGGGGGCGAGAGCCACGGCCAGGCCACGCCGCCCTGGACGAGCGCGGTCAGCAGCAGCGCGCCGGTCGCGAAGACGCCGAGCGCGCCCGCCCAGTCGACGCGGACCGGGCCGGTGCGCGGGGGCCTGGCGGGCTCCTTCAGATGGCGGACGATCAGCCAGAGGGCGGCGGCGCCGAGCGGCAGGTTGACGAGGAAGATCCAGCGCCAGTCGGCGTACCCGGCGAGGAGCCCGCCGACCGCCGGGCCCGCGACGGCGGAGGTGGCCCAGACCGAGGAGAGCCTCGCCTGGATCCTGGGGCGTTCCTTGAGCGGGTACAGGTCGGCGGCGATGGTCTGGACGGTGCCCTGGAGGGCGCCGCCGCCGAGGCCCTGGACGACGCGGAAGGCGATGAGCGCGGCCATGTTCCAGGCGGTGGCGCAGAGCAGGGAGCCGAGGAGGAAGAGGACGGCGCCGGTGACGAGGACCGGCTTGCGGCCGTAGGTGTCGCTGAGCCTGCCGTACACGGGGAGGGTGACGGTGACGGCGAGGAGGTAGCCGGAGAAGAGCCAGGAGAAGACGGAGAGGCCGCCGAGGTCGCCGACGATCTGCGGGACGGCGGTGGCGACGATGGTGCCGTCGAGCGCGGCGAGCCCCATGCAGAGCATCAGGGCGGCGACGACGGGGCCGCGGCGCGGGTGCGCGGGCGGCTTCTCCAGGCCGGTCCGCCTCGGGGTCGTTCTCCCGTCCGTCGCCACGCGCCTCTTCCTTTCTTCGTACACCTAAATGTGCGCGGACAGGGTCTCACTCCGACCACGGGCTGAGGAACCCCTAAGGGGAGCTCCCCCATGCGAGCCAGGGGACGGTCGTCCCGGCGGAGGACGAGAAGGGACGGGCGCGGTTCTTAGCTTGGTCTTACAACACCCACCCGCTTCCGTTGAGGAGAAGACCGTGACTTCGGCTGTGACCATTCCCAGGCACGGGGGTACCGGAGGGAAGACGGCCGTCGCCGCGCGGGCGCGGCAGGTCGTCAAGGCGTACGGGGCGGGGGAGACCCGGGTCGTCGCCCTCGACCACGTCGACGTGGACATCCGGCGGGGGCAGTTCACCGCGATCATGGGCCCCTCCGGGTCCGGCAAGTCGACGCTGATGCACTGCCTCGCCGGGCTCGACACCGTCACCGGCGGGCAGATCTTCCTCGACGAGACCGAGATCACCGGGCTCAAGGACAAGAAGCTCACCCGGCTGCGCCGGGACCGGATCGGCTTCATCTTCCAGGCGTTCAACCTGCTGCCGACGCTGAGCGCGCTGGAGAACATCACGCTGCCCATGGACATCGCCGGGCGCAGGCCCGACCAGGAGTGGCTGGACCGGGTCGTCGAGACCGTCGGTCTCGCCGGGCGCCTCAGGCACCGGCCGGCCGAGCTCTCCGGCGGCCAGCAGCAGCGGGTCGCCGTCGCCCGGGCGCTCGCCGCCCGGCCGGAGATCATCTTCGGCGACGAGCCGACCGGCAACCTCGACTCGCGGGCCGGCGCCGAGGTCCTCGGCTTCCTGCGCCGCTCCGTGGACGAGCTGGGGCAGACGATCGTCATGGTCACCCACGACCCGGTCGCCGCCTCCTACGCGGACCGGGTGCTGTACCTCGCGGACGGGCGGATCGTCGACGAGATGGAGCGGCCCACCGCCGAAGCCGTCCTCGACCGGATGAAGGACTTCGACGCGCGCGGGCGGACGTCATGACCGTCCTCAGAACCTCGCTGCGCAACCTCCTCGCGCACAAGGGCCGGATGGCGCTCTCCGCCGTCGCCGTGCTCCTCTCCGTCGCGTTCGTGTCCGGGACCCTCGTCTTCACCGACACCATGAACACGACCTTCGACAAGCTCTTCGCCGTCACCGCCTCCGACGTCACCGTCTCCCCGGCGGAGGCCGACGCCTCGGACGAGACCCCGGACACCGGCCGCCCCGAGTCCCTCCCGGCCTCCGTCGTCGCCGAGGTGCGCGGCGCGAAGGGCGTCGCCGAGGCGCGGGGCTCCGTCAGCTCGATGGGCGTCACCGTCGTCGACCGGGCGAACAAGAACGTCGGCCCGACCAGCGGCGCCCCGACGATCGCCGCCGACTGGAGCCCGTACGAGCTCCGCACGGTCGAGCTCGTCGAGGGCCACGAGCCGCGCGGGCCCACCGACGTCGTCGTCGACCGCGGCACCGCGGACAAGCACGGCCTGGAGCTCGGCGCCCCGCTGCGCACGATCACCGCCGACGGCGACTTCACCGCCGCGATCTCCGGCATCGTCGAGTTCAAGGTCACCAACCCGGGCGCCACCCTCGTCTACTTCGACACCGCCACCGCGCAGCGCCGGCTGCTCGGCAAGGAGGGCGTGTTCACCCAGGTCATGGTGGAGGCCGAGCCGGGCGTCGCCCACACCGCGCTGAAGGCGGACGTCGCCGCCGCGCTCGGCGACGGCTACAAGGTGCAGACGGCCGCCGAGGTCGCCGACGAGGGCAGCGAGGACCTGGCGGGCTTCCTCGACGTCATGAAGTACGCGATGCTCGGCTTCGCCGGGATCGCCTTCCTCGTCGGCATCTTCCTCATCGTCAACACCTTCTCCATGCTGGTCGCCCAGCGCACCCGCGAGATCGGCCTGCTGCGGGCCATCGGCGCCGGCAGGAAGCAGATCAACCGTTCCGTCCTCGTCGAGGCCGTCCTCCTCGGGCTGATCGGCTCGGTCGCCGGCGTCGCCGTCGGCGTCGGACTCGCCGTCGGTCTGATGGAGCTCATGTCGACCATGGGCATGGAGCTGTCCACCCGCGACCTCACCGTCGCCTGGACCACCCCCGTCGTCGGTCTCGCCCTCGGCGTCCTCGTCACCGTCCTCGCCGCGTACGTGCCGGCCCGCCGGGCCGGCAAGGTCTCCCCGATGGCCGCCCTCCGCGACGCCGGCACCCCCGCCGACGGCCGCGCGGGACGGGTCCGCGGCGCGCTCGGCCTGCTCCTCACCCTCGCGGGCGGCGGCGCGCTGTGGGCCGCGACCGAGGCCGAGAAGGCCGGTACGGGGTCGCTCTGGCTCGGCGTCGGCGTCGTGCTGTCGCTGCTCGGCTTCGTCGTCATCGGCCCGGTCCTCGCGGGCGGCGTCGTCCGCGTCCTCGGCGCCGTCGTCCTGCGGGTCTTCGGGCCCGTCGGCCGGATGGCCGAGCGGAACGCGCTCCGCAACCCGCGCCGCACCGGTGCGACCGGCGCGGCCCTGATGATCGGCCTCGCGCTCGTCGCCTGCCTGTCCGTCGTCGGCTCCTCGATGGTCGCCTCGGCCACCGACGAGCTCGACCGGTCCGTCGGCGCGGACTACATCGTGCAGAACCGGATGGGCGCGCCGATCGTGCCGCAGGCGCAGGCCGCGGTGGAGCGGACGGCGGGCCTCGACCACGTCACCGAGTACCGGCCGGTGGACGTGCGGATCACCGACCCGGCCGGCACCGTCTCCAAGGAGTGGCTGGCGGCGACCGAACCGTCGTACGTCGGCGACCTCAGGCGCGAGGTGGCCGCCGGCGACCTGGCGGCCGCGTACGCCCCCGGCGCGATGTCCGTCGGCAGCGACTACGCCGCCGCGCACGGCGTGAAGGTCGGCGACACCCTCACCGTCGCGTTCGCGCACGGCTCGACGGCGAAGCTGAAGGTCGCGGCGATCACGGCGGACACCGGGAACGTCGACAACGGCGCGCTGTACACGAACGTCAGCACCGCCCGGGCGCACCTGCCGGCCGAGCGGCTGCCGGCCAGCGGGCTGCTGCTCGCGAGCGCGGAGGACGGCCAGGAGGAGGCGGCGTACGCCGCGCTGAAGGAGGCGCTGGCCCCGTATCCCCAGTACACGGTCTCCGACCAGGCCGACTACAAGAAGGACCTCCAGGACCAGGTCGGGCAGCTCCTGAACATCGTCTACGGCCTCCTCGCGCTCGCGATCGTCGTCGCGATCCTCGGCGTGGTGAACACGCTGGCCCTGTCGGTGGTCGAGCGCACCCGCGAGATCGGCCTCATGCGGGCCATCGGCCTCTCCCGCCGGCAGCTGCGCCGCATGATCCGTCTGGAGTCGGTCGTCATCGCCCTCTTCGGCGCGCTGCTCGGCCTCGGCCTGGGCATGGGCTGGGGCACGGCCGCGCAGCAGCTCCTCGCCCTCGAGGGCTTCGGGGTCCTGGAGATCCCCTGGCCGACGATCCTCACGGTCTTCGTGGGCTCGGCCTTCGTGGGCCTCTTCGCGGCGCTGGTCCCGGCGTTCCGCGCGGGCCGCATGAACGTCCTGAACGCGATCGCGAGCGAGTAGCGGCGAACGCCCACCGAACGCACCGGCACCCCCAGGGGGCCTCACCCCATCGGGTGAGGCCCCCGCCGCCGTCGTCCCCGTGCCGGGTGGGCACTGACCTGGTGGGGCGTATGCCCGCAACGGAACGGGGCGGTGCGTCGTAGGGTGGAGGCCCCGGCCCGTTCACGTGTCGGGTGGTTCGCGTTGCCGCTTGTCCGTTCACCCTCGTACGTACCGGGATGGAAGCTCCATGAGCCTGCACGGTCTGCTCGACCTCGTCGTCAAGGACGCGGCCCTCGCGGAGGCGGTGGCGGCCGCGTCCGACGGAAAGCGCCCGCACGTGGACCTGGTCGGGCCCGCGGCGGCCCGGCCCTTCGCCGTGGCCGCGCTGGCCAGGGACTCGGGGCGCCCGGTGCTCGCGGTGACGGCGACCGGCCGCGAGGCCGAGGACCTGGCGGCGGCGCTGCGCTCGCTCCTCGACCCGGACACCGTGGTCGAGTACCCGTCCTGGGAGACGCTGCCGCACGAGCGGCTCTCGCCCCGTTCGGACACCGTCGGCCGCCGTCTCGCCGTGCTCCGCCGGCTCGCCCACCCGAGCCCGGACGACCCGGCCGCGGGCCCGGTGTCCGTGGTCGTCGCGCCGATCCGGTCCGTGCTCCAGCCGCAGGTGAAGGGGCTGGGGGACCTGGAGCCCGTGGCGCTCAGGTCGGGGCGGACGGCGGATCTGAACGACGTCGTCGAGGGGCTGGCCGCCGCCGCGTACTCCCGGGTCGAGCTGGTCGAGAAGCGCGGCGAGTTCGCCGTCCGCGGCGGCATCCTGGACGTCTTCCCGCCGACCGAGGAGCACCCGCTCCGGATCGAGTTCTGGGGCGACGACGTCGAGGAGATCCGCTACTTCAAGGTCGCCGACCAGCGCTCGCTGGAAGTCGCCGAGCACGGCCTGTGGGCGCCGCCCTGCCGGGAGCTGCTGCTGACGGACGAGGTGCGGGGCAGGGCCGCGGCCCTCGCCGAGGAGCACCCGGAGCTCGGCGAGATGCTGAACAAGATCGCCGAGGGCATCGCCGTCGAGGGCATGGAGTCCCTCGCGCCGGTCCTCGTCGACGACATGGAGCTGCTGCTCGACGTCCTCCCGGCCGGGGCGATGGCCGTCGTCTGCGACCCCGAGCGGGTGCGGACCCGGGCCGCCGACCTGGTCGCCACCAGCCAGGAGTTCCTGCAGGCCTCGTGGGCGGCGACGGCCGGCGGCGGCGAGGCGCCGATCGACGTCGGCGCGGCCTCCCTGTGGGGGATCGCGGACGTCCGCGACCGGGCGCGGGAGCTCGGCATGATGTGGTGGTCGGTGTCGCCGTTCGCGGCCGACGCCGAGACCGACGGCGACACCCTCGCGCTCGGCATGCACGCCCCGGAGACGTACCGCGGCGACACCGCCCGCGCGCTCGCCGACACCAAGGGCTGGCTGGCCGACGGCTGGCGGACGGTGTACGTGACGGAGGCCCACGGCCCGGCGTCCCGCACCGTCGAGGTGCTCGGCGGCGAGGGCATCGCGGCCCGTCTGACGGCCGACCTGACCCGGGTCGACCCGGCCGTCGTGCACGTGGCCTGCGGCTCGATCGACTTCGGCTTCGTCGACCCGGCGCTGAAGCTCGCCGTCCTCACCGAGACCGACCTGTCCGGGCAGAAGGCGGCCGGCAAGGACGGCCAGCGGATGCCGGCCAAGCGCCGCAAGACCATCGACCCGCTGACCCTGGAGGTCGGCGACTACATCGTGCACGAGCAGCACGGCGTCGGCCGCTACCTGGAGATGGTGCAGCGGACCGTGCAGGGCGCGACCCGCGAGTACCTCCTCGTCGAGTACGCCCCCGCCAAGCGCGGCCAGCCCGGCGACCGCCTGTACATCCCGACGGACCAGCTGGAGCAGGTCACCAAGTACGTCGGCGGCGAGGCGCCCACCCTGCACCGGCTGGGCGGCGCGGACTGGACGAAGACGAAGCAGCGGGCGAAGAAGGCGGTCAAGGAGATCGCCGCCGACCTGATCAAGCTGTACAGCGCCCGGATGGCGGCCCCCGGGCACGCCTTCGGCCCCGACACCCCGTGGCAGCGGGAGCTGGAGGACGCCTTCCCGTACGCGGAGACGCCCGACCAGCTCTCCACGATCGCCGAGGTGAAGGAGGACATGGAGAAGACGGTCCCGATGGACCGGCTGATCTGCGGCGACGTCGGCTACGGCAAGACGGAGATCGCGGTGCGGGCCGCCTTCAAGGCGGTCCAGGACGGCAAGCAGGTCGCCGTCCTGGTGCCGACGACCCTCCTGGTGCAGCAGCACTTCGGCACCTTCTCCGAGCGGTACGGGCAGTTCCCGGTGAACGTCCGCGCGCTGTCCCGCTTCCAGACGGACACCGAGTCGAAGGCGACCCTGGAGGGGCTGAAGGAAGGTTCCGTCGACGTCGTCATCGGCACCCACCGGCTGTTCTCGTCGGAGACGAAGTTCAAGGACCTCGGCCTGGTCATCGTCGACGAGGAGCAGCGCTTCGGCGTCGAGCACAAGGAGCAGCTGAAGAAGCTCCGCGCCAACGTCGACGTCCTCACCATGTCGGCCACCCCCATCCCCCGCACGCTGGAGATGGCGGTCACCGGCATCCGCGAGATGTCGACGATCACCACCCCGCCGGAGGAGCGGCACCCGGTCCTCACCTTCGTCGGCCCGTACGAGGAGAAGCAGATCGGGGCGGCGATCCGCCGCGAACTGCTCCGCGAGGGCCAGGTCTTCTACATCCACAACCGTGTGGACTCCATCGACCGCGCGGCGGCCCGGCTCCGCGAGATCGTCCCCGAGGCGCGCATCGCGACGGCCCACGGCCAGATGACGGAGTCGGCCCTGGAGCAGGTCGTCGTCGACTTCTGGGAGAAGAAGTTCGACGTGCTCGTCTCGACGACGATCGTCGAGTCCGGCATCGACATCTCCAACGCCAACACCCTCATCGTGGAGCGCGGCGACAACTTCGGCCTCTCCCAGCTCCACCAGCTGCGCGGCCGCGTCGGCCGGGGCCGCGAGCGCGGCTACGCCTACTTCCTCTACCCGCCGGAGAAGCCCCTCACGGAGACCGCCCACGAGCGGCTGGCGACCATCGCGCAGCACACCGAGATGGGCGCCGGCATGTACGTGGCGATGAAGGACCTGGAGATCCGCGGCGCGGGCAACCTCCTCGGCGGCGAGCAGTCCGGCCACATCGCGGGAGTCGGCTTCGACCTGTACGTCCGCATGGTCGGCGAGGCCGTCGCGGACTACCGCGCCTCCCTGGAAGGCGGCGCGGAGGAGGAGGCCCCGCTGGAGGTCAAGATCGAGCTGCCGGTCGACGCCCACGTGCCCCACGACTACGCCCCCGGCGAGCGCCTGCGGCTCCAGGCCTACCGCGCCATCGCCTCCGCGAACTCGGAGGAGGACGTCAAGGCCGTGCGGGAGGAGCTCACCGACCGCTACGGCAAGCTGCCCGAGCCGGTCGAGAACCTCCTCCTCGTCGCCGGCCTGCGCATGCTGGCCCGCGCCTGCGGGGTCGGCGAGATCGTCCTCCAGGGCCCCAACATCCGCTTCGCCCCGGTGGAACTCCGCGAGTCCCAGGAGCTCCGTCTGAAGCGCCTGCACCCCAAGTCCGTCATCAAGCCGGCCGTCCACCAGATCCTGGTCCCGCGCCCCGCCACCCGCCCCATCGGCGGCAAGCCCCTCGTCGGCCGCGAACTCCTCGCCTGGACGGGAGAGTTCCTGACGACGATCCTGGACTAGGGCCCGTCCGACCGGGGCCGGTCGGCCAAGGCCCGTCCGGCCAAGGCCCGTCCGGCCAGGGCCCGTCCGCCGCCGGGGCGGCGCGAAATGATCACTTTCGGTGGTTTTCGGGCCTAGGATTCCCGGGTGCTGATACGTCGAAGGATCCACCGCGCCCCCGCCTCCGCCGCCGTGCTGTCCGGGCTCGTCCTCCTCTCCGGGTGCTCGCTTCCCGCCGGGGAAGGCGAGGGGGCGTCCGGCGGGGCCGTGCCCGCAGGGCGGGTCGCCAGCCCCTTCCGGAACCCGGACGGGACGAAGCCGGGGCTCGCGCCGGTGACGGAGGAGGGGGAGCGGGAGCGGGCCCGGGACCTCGTCGGGGGGCTCGCCACCAAGGGGCGGGGCCCGCGCACCGGGTACGCGCGGGAGGAGTTCGGGCACGCGTGGATGGACAAGGCGGACGGCGTGCCGTTCGCGCGCAACGGCTGCGACACCCGCAACGACCTGCTCCGCCGCGACGGCCGCGAGCTGCGCTTCCGGGACGGCTCGGACTGCGTGGTCGTGGCGATGACGCTGGACGACCCGTACACCGGCACCACCATCGACTGGCGCAAGCAGAAGGCCGCCGAGGTCCAGATCGACCACGTCGTGCCGCTCTCGTACGCCTGGCAGATGGGCGCCTCCCGCTGGACGGACGCGAAGCGCCAGCGGCTCGCCAACGACCCGCTGAACCTGCTCCCGGTCCAGGGCCGCGCCAACTCCGCCAAGGGCGACTCCGGTCCGGCCTCCTGGCTGCCGCCGGCCAAGGCCGTCCGCTGCGCCTACGCGGTCCGATTCGCGCAGGTGGCGGAGAAGTACGAGCTGGCGGTGACCGGCCCGGACCGGACGGCGATGCTGCGGCAGTGCGGCGGCTGAACGGGCCCGTCCGATAATCGGTTGGCGTGGCGTCGGAAGGTCTCTAGCCTGCGGGCCATGGACCACGAACTGAAGATCACCACGCTCGCGGAGCGCCCCGAGCTCGAAGGGCCGATGTGGTCCATGAAGGACCTCTGGCCCGAGTTCATGATGTACGACCCGGTCGGCTGGTCCCACATGGGCCGGATCGTGCGGGAGTTCCCCGAGTACGTGCTCGTGGCCACCGACCCGGACGGCACCGTCGTCGCCCGCGGCTTCAGCGTGCCGTTCCGCCTCGACGCGGACGGGCGGCGGGCGCTGCCCGACCGGGGCTGGGACGAGGTGCTGCTGTGGGCCTTCTCCGACCTGCGGCACGGGAAGACGCCCGACACGGTGAGCGCCATCGAGATCACCGTCGACACCCGCGCCCTCGGGCGCGGGATCTCGCACCGGATGCTCGCCGCGATGCGGGAGAACGTCCGCCGGCTCGGCTTCTCCGAGCTGGTCGCGCCGGTCCGGCCCAACGGCAAGCACCTGGAGGCCGGGGCCTCCATCCACGAGTACGCCGTCCGCACCCGGGAGGCCGACGGGCTGCCGCACGACCCGTGGCTGCGGGTGCACGTCCGCGCCGGTGGCCGGATCGAGGCGGTCGCGCCCGCGTCGATGACGGTCTCGGGCTCGCTGGAGCAGTGGCGGACGTGGACGGGGCTCCCCTTCGACACGGACGGTCCGGTCGAGGTGCCGGGCGCGCTCGTGCCCGTCCACTGCGAGGCCGCGCGCGGCTACGCGGTCTACGTCGAGCCCAACGTGTGGGTGCGGCACGCGGTCGCCGCCTCCTGACCCGGGGCGGGGGAGCCGCCCCCGCGGGGTGATCTTCGGGGCGGGCGCTGTACCGTACGGCGTCCCCGTCGTACGCGAGTGCAAGGCACCGCGCGCCCGCAACCGTGAGAGGTCCCGACCGTGAACCACCCCGTCGTCCTGGAGAAGGGCGCCCTCCCGCGCCGCGAGGGGCCGCCCGCGCTGCCCGCCCGGGCGGCGCTGGCCGCCGTGCCGGTGTTCAGCCTCGGCGTCCTCGGCTGGGTGCCCGCCCTCGCGCTCGCCCTGTACCGGGGGACCCGCGCGGACTGGCTGGCCGCGCTGTTCTTCACGGCCGTCTCGGTCGGCTGGTGCTTCCAGGTCGCGCTGACCCCCGTCGACACCTCCGGCGGCGCCTTCCTCCTCGACGTGGTCCTGCTCGCCCTCTCCACGGCGGGCGCGGCCGGGCACGTCCTGCTGGCGCGCGGGAAGGGGCGGGCCGCGTGAAGACCAGGCGTACGTGGCGCACCCGCGCCCGGAAGACGGAGGCCCGCTCCACCGCGCCCGACGTGCTCGCGGCGGCGGCCGGGCTGCTGCGCGGCCGGGCCGGCTGGGCGGTCGGCTCGGTCCTCGTCGTGCTGCTCGGGCTGTTCGCGGCCTCGCTGGTCTCGGGCGCCCTCGGCGACGACGGGGGTACGCCCCCGGACACCCGGGCCCGGGCCTACGCGGACCGGGACGCCTGCCTCCTGACGGACGAGCGGGGCATCGTGTCGGGCGGGCCCGCCGCGCCCCTGTGGGAGGGCATGCAGCGCGCGTCCGCGGACGGGCGGGTGCGGGTGACGTACGTGCCGGTGACGGGGGAGCGGACGGCGGCGAACGCGCGCCCGTTCCTCAACGGTCTGGTGCAGCGCGACTGCGAGATCGTCGTGGCCTCGGGTCCGGCCCAGGTGACGGCGGCGACGGAGGCCGCGGCGAAGAACGGCGGGGTCCGGTTCGTCGTGGTCGACGAGGGTTCCGGTTCCGGTGAGGTCCCGGGGAACGTGACGCGGATCGCGGCCGGCGAGAAGGCCGGCGGCGAGGTCGAGGCGGTCGTGACGCGCTTCGCGCGGGAGGGCTGACCTCCGGCCGGGGCCGGCGGTGAGGACAGAGCCGGAGTTAAGCGGACGTTCCCCCTCCGCTTTGCAAAGGGAGAGTAAAAAAGGCCCCCCTGGTTCGCGCGTGCAATCGGCCATCGGGAAAGCTCGCGAGGCTTTGTAAGCAACGCGTAAGTAAAGGCCGACCCATGAAGACACGCCGGGTCCGTGGCCCTCGCCTCTTTCCGCCAGGCAGTACTGGCAGACGCAGGTTGAGGGCTACGGCTCTTTCCACGCTCATAGCGTTCTTCCTCATGCTCACCACCGAGACGGCGATGGCCACCGGAGCCGTCCTCGAACCGGTGCGCATGCCCGAGATGTCCCTCTCGGGCCTGTGGAAGTGGCTGAAGAGCGACGATCCCCTCGACACCCCCGACCAGCAGGGCGGCACCGCCCGCGGCAAGAGCCACAAGGCGTCCGCGGACGCCACCAGCGCCGACGGCGGCGCCGGGCGCAAGACGGGCAGGGGCAAGGGCGAACTCGCGCCCTTCCAGCGCGAGACCGCCGACCCCGCCGAGACCCGCACCGGCAAGGCGCCGGGCGACGCCGAGAGCTTCGACGAGCGCACCAGCAAGCGGGACGCCAAGAAGTCCACGGCCACCTCGGACCACTACGTCAACGCCGACGGCTCCACCAGCGTCCGCCACTACGCCGGTCGGACCAACTTCAAGACCGCCGACGGCACCTGGAAGCCGATCGACACGACCCTGACCGAGGACAAGGACGGCCGCCTCCAGCAGACGGCCAACTCCCTCGACGTCGAGTTCGCGCCGACCGCCGCCGACAAGGCCCTCGCCTCCGTCGACTTCGGCAAGGGCCGCAGTCTGGCCTACGCCCTGCGGGACGCGGCCGGGAGCGAGCCCGTCGTCGACGAGAACGGCACGGTCACCTACGCCGGGGTCCTCCCCGACACCGACGTGCAGCTCGTGCCGCTCGCCGAGGGCTTCAAGGAGAACGTCGTCCTGCGCTCCCCGCAGGCCGCGAACTCCTGGACCTTCCCCCTCGACGTGAAGGGCCTCACCCCGCGCGTCGCCGCCGACGGCGACGTCGAGTTCACCGACGCCGACGGGAAGGTCACCGCGACCATCCCGCACGCGTACATGGAGGACTCCAAGGTCGACCCGCGCTCGGGCGACGCCGCCCAGTCGCGGAACGTCTCCTACGAGCTGACCACCGTCGACGGCAAGCCGGCCCTGCGGATGACCGCCGACCGCGCCTGGCTCGACGACCCGGCGCGCGTCTACCCGGTGACCGTGGACCCGACCATCACCGCGTCGAACTCCACGTACACGCAGAACACCATCGGCGGGGACCACTCCACCGAGACCCAGATCAAGGTCGGCTCGTACGACTCGGGCACGAACAAGACCAACTCGTTCCTGCAGTTCAGCACCCTGGGCACCACGCTCGCCGGGCAGCGGGTCACCGCCGCCAGCCTGAACGTGTACGCCCTGTGGTCCTCGACCTGCGCCGCCCAGTCGTTCTCGGTCCACCCGATCACGCAGTCGTGGACGCCGTCCGGCGTCACCGCGTACCCCGGCCCGTCCTTCGGCGCCTCGATCGGCTCGGCCACCCCGGCGCCCGGAGCCTCCTGCTCCAACAGCTCCGGCTCGGCGAGCGTCGGCGTCAAGATGCCGGTGACGCTGTCGACCACCTGGTTCAACAACGTCGCCGGCGGCGCGGCCAACTACGGCCTCGCGCTCACCGCGCCGACCAACGACATGCTCCACTGGAAGAAGTTCCACTCGGACAACTCGGCGACCGCCGGCTTCCGCCCGGCCCTGGTCCTGACCTACACGCCGAACACGGCGCCGCAGATCAACGCCCAGTACCCGCCGGCGAACTTCCAGGTCAACACCCTCCAGCCGGAGCTGCTGGCCTACGCGAGCGACGCCGACAGCGGCCCGAGCCCGCTCTCGTACACCTTCGAGGTCTACGACGGCGACACCGGCGCCCTGGTGGTCAGCTCCGGCTCGATCGCCAAGAACAGCTGGAAGGTGCCCGCCGGAAAGCTGACCTGGGCGAAGAGCTACGACTGGTACGTGGCCGCCGCCGACGGCATGTCGGAGGTCGTGGAGGCCAGCAGCCTCACCACGACCGTGCCGCAGCCGCCGGTCACCTCGGGCCTGTCGATGAACACCGACGGCCACGAGTTCGACCCCTCGGACGGCAACTACACGACCGAGGACACCGACGCCGACGTGCCGGTCATCGGCCCGTCCCTGGAGATCGACCGCTCCTACAACAGCCTCGACCCGCGCGTGGACTCCGCGTTCGGCGCCGGCTGGTCGACGATCGCCGACATGAAGGCCGTCGAGGCCAAGGACAGCGCCGGTGTCGTCACCAGCGTGATCATCACCTACCCGGGTGGTGAGCAGGTCGCCTTCGGCCGCAACGCCGACGGCACCTTCGTGCCCCCGCTGGGCCGCTACGCCCGCCTCGCGGCGGTCACCGGCGGCTACGCGCTCACGGACAAGGACTTCACGGAGTACGCCTTCAAGCAGGCGACCGCGAAGGCCGGCACCTACGCGCTGAGCTCGATCAAGGACTACGCCGGCCGTACGGAGACCTTCACCTACGACGCGAACAAGCGTCTGACGAAGATCACCAACGTCACGTCCAAGCGGAACCTGGGCTTCACCTGGTACCAGCCCGCCAACGCGACCGCCTGGCACGTCCAGACCGTCTACACGGACCAGGCCACCGTCGGCGACGCGAACTCGGTCCAGACCTGGCAGTACACCCACACCGGTGACCAGCTCACCAAGGTGTGCCCGCCGGCCGACTGGTCGAAGTGCACCACGTACACCTACGCGACCGGCAACCACTACCGCACCACGGTCCTGGACGCCGACCCGTTCGCGTACTGGCGCCTCGGCGAGACCTCCGGCACGGTGACGAAGGACGCCCTCGACGCCAACCAGGGCCAGTACAACGGCACGTACAAGAACGTGACGCTGGGCGGCAGCTCCGTGCTGGCCGGCTCCACGCAGAAGACGGCCACGTTCAACGGCACCACCTCGTACGTCGAGATCCCGGCCTCGCCGGGCGCCACGCCCTCGTACACGACGGTCTCGCTCTGGTTCAAGACCACCCAGGCCGGCGGTGTCCTCTTCTACTACGGCGACAAGCCGCTGAGCGACCCGGACCCGGTCGTCAACACCCTGAAGAACACGCCGGCGCTGTACGTGGGCACGGACGGGAAGCTGCGCGGCTGCCTGGCCACCGGCGCCTGCGGCACCACCATCACCTCCGCCGCCTCCGTCAACGACGGACAGTGGCACCAGGCGGTCCTGACGGGCGCGGGCAGCACCCAGACGCTCTACCTGGACGGTGTGGCGCAGGGCACCAAGGCCGGTGAGATCAAGGACTGGAACACCCCCTACATCGCCTTCGGCGCCGGTGTGAACAACCGCGGCTGGCCGGCGATGAACGCCGGTGACCAGCTCGGCCACTTCGCCGGACAGCTGGCCGAGGTGGCCATCCACGCCGAGCCGCTGCCGGCGGACGTGATCTCCACGCAGTACCAGGCCGCCAAGCGGTCCGCCGGACTGCTCCAGAAGATCACCACGCCCAACCTGAAGACCCAGGCGTCGGTCGTCTACGACACCACCGACGACCGCGTCCTCCAGGCCACCGACGGCAACGGCGGCACCTGGAAGCTCAACCCGCCGACCATCACCGGCTCGTCCCAGGTCTACCGCTCCGCCGTCATGGGCTCCGCCCCGGCCGGCTACTGGCGCCTGGACGACACCCAGGGCGCGGCCCAGGCCGCGAACCAGCTGAACACCGGGTTCGGCACCTACAACACGGTGATCCAGGGCGCGGAGGGCCCCTTCGGCGCGGACGACGCGCCCGCGGCGCTCTTCGACGGCACCGGCTCCTACCTGGAGCTGCCGCACGACACCTGGCACCAGACGCAGGACCGCTCGGTCGAGGCGTGGTTCAAGACCACCGAGGCCGGCGTGATCATGGCCGACCAGGCCCGCGCGATCAACGACCCGCTGGGCGTCGGCGGCGCGTACAGCGACCTGCTGTACGTCGGCACCGACGGCAAGCTGCGCGGCCACTGGTGGGCCAGCACCTGCGGCAGCAACAACACCACGATGGCGTCCAAGGGCGTCGTGACGGACGACAAGTGGCACCACGCCGTGCTGTCCGCCACCGGCACCACCCAGACGCTGTACCTGGACGGTGTGAAGGAGGGCGTCTGCACCGGCGCGGCCAACAGCCAGACGACCGGCCGCACCTACGTCGGCGCCGGCTTCTCCAGCAACTGGACGAGCGCCCCGACCGGCATCGGCTACTTCACCGGTTCCATCGCCGAGGTCGCCGTCTACACCAAGGGCCTGGCCGAGGCCGAGGTCGCCGCCCACTGGTCGGGCTACAAGGCCTCCTCCGGCATCGCCCCGGTCAAGACGGTCAAGCTGACCGACCCGACGGACAAGACCCTCACCTACGTGTACGACGCCGAGATGGGCAACCGCCTGCTCGCCGCGATCGACACCGAGGGCGCCCGCACCACCTACGGGTACGACACCGGCGGCTTCCTGCACACCGTCACGGACGCCAACGGCAACCGCTCGATCACCGGCCACGACGTGCGCGGCAACGCGGTCTCCCAGACCACCTGCCAGAACACCGCGGCCAACAAGTGCTCGACGGAGTACTTCACCTACTATCCGGACGCGACCACGGCCTTCCCGCCGATGGACCTGCGCAACGACCTCATGCTCACCGAGCGCGACGGCCGTTCCTCGGGCCCGACGGACAACGCGTACCTGACCAGCTACAGCTACGACACCGGCGGCAACCTGCTGTCGGTGACCACGCCCCCGGTGGCCGGACACCCGAACGGCCGGACCGCGTCGACCACGTACACCACCGCCACCACCCCGGCGGCGGAGGGCGGCACGGCGGTCGCTCCGGCGGGCCTCGTGGCGCAGGTCGTCACGCCGGGCGGCCGGAAGACCACGTACACCTACTACGCCAACGGCGACCTGGCCCGGATCACCGACGCCAACGGCGCCAAGGCCGAGTACACGTACGACAACCTGGGCCGCGAGATCTCCAAGAAGGAGGTCTCGGACGCGAACCCGACCGGTCTCGTCACGACCCAGACGTACGACAAGAACGACCAGGTCCTCACCGAGACGACCCCGGCCGTCACCAACCGGGTGACCGGCGCGAAGCACCAGGCGAAGACCACCACGGCCTACGACCCCGACGGCAACATCCTGTCGCAGTCGATCGTGGACCTCACCGGCGGTGACACGGCCCGCGTCACCTCGATGACGTACGACGCCCACAACCAGCTGGCGAGCCGGACGGACCCGGGCGGCGACACCACGTCGTTCGAGTACGACGCCTACGGCAACAAGGTGAAGGAGACCGACCCCGCGGGGACGGTCAACACCTACACCTTCGACGGCGAGCAGCGACCGCTCACCACCAACCTGCTGAACTACACCGGCGACCCGTACAACCCCTCGCCGGCGACCACGCTCGTCCAGGAGTCCCGGGCCTACGACCCGGCCGGCCGCCTCGCGTCGATCACCGACCCGATGGGCTGGCAGACGGCGTACACCTACACCGACGACGGCCTGTCGGCCAGTGTGGTCCGCAAGGACCCCGCGACCGGCAAGTCCTTCACGGAGCAGGCGAACACCTACGACGCCGCCGGCAACCTGATCGAGCAGATCACCAACGACGGGCAGACCCGCACCACCTTCACGGTGGACGCGGCCGACCGCACCGTCTCCGAGGTCCTCGACCCGAACGGGCTCGCCCGGACGACGACGGTCGGCTACGACCCGGACGACAACGTGGTGACCGAGACGGACCGGGACCCGGCGACGGGTGACGTGTCCACCACGGACACCCGGTACGACGCCCTGGGCAACATCACCGGCACCACCGTCCACGACGGCACCACGGCCCCGGTGGCCCGCTACAAGCTGGACGAGACCACCGGCTTCGGCCTCGCGGACTCCTCCGGCGCGAACAACACCGGCAGCCACGGCACCGGCATGCACTGGAACACCGACCGGGGCGGCAGCGCCGTCTTCGACGGCAACGCCGAATCGTGGGCGCAGACCGACGGCCCCGTGGTGAACACCGCGGGCAGCTTCACCGTCTCCGCCTGGGTCAAGCTGACGTCCACGGCCGCCAACCGGACCTTCCTCGCGCAGGACGGCAAGGAGGCCTCCGGCTTCCAGCTGTACTACTCGACCGGCTTCGGCTGGACCTTCAACCGGCACGCGACCGACACGTACGACCCGGCGATCGTGCGGGTGTCCTCGGGCACGGCCGCGGTCGCGGTCAACACGTGGACGCACCTGGTCGGCGTGTACGACCAGGCGAGCTCCAAGCTGCGCCTGTACGTGAACGGCGTCGAGACCGGCACGGCCGCGACCTTCGGCACCCCGTGGGAGGCCACCGGTCCGCTGCAGGTCGGCCGCCGCTGGTACAAGGGCGCCTACGCGGAGAACCACCTCGGCGGCCTGGACGACGTCCAGGTCTACTCCGAGGCCCTCACCCCGACGCAGGTCACCGCGCTCAAGGGCGGCACCCTGCCGGCCGCGGGCAGCTCGGTCCGCACCACGTCCTGGAAGCTGGACCAGCGGGGTCTGCCGCTGTCCCAGACGGACACCGCGGGCAACGTCACCGACTACGGGTACGACGAGATCGGCCAGCAGACCTCGGTCACCGAACCGGCCGTCATGGCGGAGCAGAACGGCGGGACCCCGGTCTCCGTCCGCCCCGTCACGATGACCGGCTACAACACCTTCGGCGAGCCGACGGAGTCCTCGGACCCGCTCGGCAACGTGGTGACGACGGCGTACGACGCCGAGGGCCAGGAGTCCTCGACCACCACGCCGGAGTACCTGGCACCGGGTGCCACCACCCCGATCAGGGCCACGGCCTACAACGAGTACAACAAGCTCGGACAGGTCACGGCCGAGGTCGACCCCCTCGGCAACCGCACCACGTACGCGTACACGCAGTTGGGCGACCTGGCCTCGGTCACCGAGCCCGGCGGCGGCACGACGCGGTACACGTGGGACGCCAACGGCGACCAGCTGTCGGCCACCCGGCCGAACGGCGCCCGCCAGGAGTCGACCTACGACTACCTGGGCCGTGAGCTGACCAGCACGGACATCGTGCGCCAGCCCACGCAGCGGGCCTACACGGCGATCAACGAGTACAACGCGCCGGGCGGCGAGCTGTCCCGCGTGGTCTCGCCGCAGGGCGTCGCGGAGTCGTACAAGTACAACGCCGTGGGTGAGGTCACCGAGGTGACCGACAGCGCGGGCAAGGTCTCACGCTTCACCTACGACATGGACGGCCAGCCCCTCACGGCCACCGAGCCCGACGCCACCGGCACCCGCAACACGTACGACGGTTACGGCCAGCTGGTGACGACGGAGGACCTGGACGAGACGGGTGCCGTGCTGCGCACGGCCCGGACCGGTTACGACCGGGCCGGGAACATGGTCTCGGCGACCGATCACCGCGGTCACACCAAGACCTTCACGTACGACGCCTCGGGTCTGATCACCAAGGTCGTCGAGCCGGTCTCCGCGACCGAGTCGATCACCACGACCTACGGGTACGACGCGGCGGGCAACCAGACCCGCTTCACCGACGGACGGGGCAACCCGTTCCTGACGACGTACAACACGTGGGGTCTGCCGGAGAACCAGATCGAGCCGTCGACGCCGGCGCATCCGGACCTCGCGGACCGGACGTTCACGGCCGTCTACGACGGTGGCGGCAGGATCAAGGAGTCGCGTTCCCCGGGCGGGGTGGCGATCTCCTTCGAGTACGACGTGAAGAGCCGGCTGGTCCGCCAGTCGGGCACGGGTGCGGAGGCCGCCACGGCCGACCACACGTACACGTACGACGCGGACGACCGGGTCACGGAGGTCGCGGGGCTCGGCACGGAGAAGAACACCTTCTCCTACGACGACCGCGGTCTGCTGCTGACGGCGAACGGCCCGTCGGGCGCCTCGTCCTTCGCGTACGACGGCGACGGCGGGATGACCTCCCGCACCGACGCCTCGGGCACGTCGACCTTCGGCTACGACACCGCCGGGCGTCTGAAGACGCTCGACGACGGTGCCACCGGCTCGACGGCGACGTACGGCTACGACGTCAACAGCAACGTGACGTCGATCGACTACGGCACGGGCAAGGCGAAGCGCGCCTTCGGGTACGACAAGCTGGAGCGCCCGGTCAGTGACACGCTGACGTCGCCGACCGGCAAGACGCTCGCGTCCTTCACCTACGGGTGGGACGCGGACGACAACCTGACGTCGAAGACGACGGCGGGGCTCACCGGCTCGACGGCCAACACGTACACGTACGACTGGGCCGACCGCGTCACGTCCTGGAACAACGGGACGACGACCGAGCTGTACGGCTACGACGCGTCCGGCAACCGGACCCGGGTGGGTGGCGACACCTACACCTACGACGCCCGGAACCGGCTCACGTCGGACGGCCACAGCGCCTACACGTACACCGCGCGCGGCACGCTGAGCTCGGTGACGGACGAGGCCAGCCGCGTCACGAACATGAAGGTCGACGCCTTCAACCGGGTCATCCAGGAGGGGAACCGCACCTACACCTACGACGGTCTCGACCGGGTCCTGAACGCCAAGGACGAGACGGGCAGCGCGCTCTACTCGTTCCAGTACGCCGGCGCCGGCAACGACGTGGCCTCGGACGGAGTGACGTCCTACAGCCGCGACGCGGCGGGCGGCCTGGTCGGCGTGAAGACGGCGGCCTCCGCGGTCCTCGCCCTCACGGACCTGCACACCGACGTGGTGGCGCAGTTCACCACGACGGGCGAGGCGCTCGCCGGTTCGACGACGTACAGCCCCTTCGGCAAGGTCCTCCAGACCGCCGGAATGGCCGGTGCGCTCGGCTACCAGTCCGGCTGGACCGACCCGGCGACGGCGAAGGTCAACATGGCCGCGCGCTGGTACTCACCGGAGACCGGCCAGTTCAACAGCCGTGACACCGTCGGCCTCAGCGGGATCCCGAGCTCGATCTCGGCGAACCGGTACGCGTACGCGGACGGCAACCCGATGACGGGCATGGACCCGACCGGCCACTGGCCGAGCTGGGCCGACAAGATCGTCAAGAAGGTCACGAAGAAGGTCAAGAAGACCGTCAAGTCGGCCTACAAGAAGGTCAAGAAGGCCGTCAAGAAGGTCGCCAAGGTCGTCAAGAAGGCCGCGAAGAAGGTCAAGCGGGCCGTCAAGAAGGCGGTGAAGCGCGCCAAGCGGGCGGTGAGAAAGGCCGTCCGGTACGTCGCCGACAGCGTCCGGAAGGTCAAGAGATACGTCAAACGCGTCTACAAGCGCGTGAAACGTGTCGCCCACAAGGTCGTCAAGCACGTCAAGAAGGCGGTCCGCAAGGTCGCCAAGGCCGTGAAGCACGTCGCCAAGAAGGTGGTCAAGGCAGCCAAGAAGGTCGGCCGGGCCGTCAAGAAGGCGGCGAAGGCGACAGCCAACTTCGTCAAGCAGCACGCCTCGACCATCGCCGCGGTGGCCACCGGCATCGCCGTCTTCGCGGGCTGCACCGCGATCACGGCCGGTGTGGGTGCCGTCGGCTGCGCCGCCCTCGCGGGCGCGGCGGCCAACGGCGTCGGCTACATGATGAGCGACGGTCCGAAGTCGGTCGGCGGCTTCCTCGGCGCGGTCGCCATCGGCGCCGTGACCGGCGCGGCCGGCGGCGTCGGCGGACGCCTCGCGGCGAGCGCCGCGGGCAAGCTGCTCTCCGGCACGGCCGGCAAGATCGCGACGAACGTCGCGGAGGAAGCCGGTGGTGAGGCCCTCACGGGCGCGGTCGAGTACGGCACCTCCTGTGTGAACAGCGAGGAGGGCTGCTCGGTCGCCGGAGCCGCGAAGGCGGCGACGATCGGCGCGGTCATGGGCGGTGCGTTCGGCGCGAAGGGCAAGGCCAACGGTCCGAAGACGAAGGACTCCCCGTCGCCGGACGGCGGCTCGGGCCCGGGTTGCCGGATCCGGAACCCTCGCACGCCGCACAGCTTCACCGCGAAGACGCCGGTGCTTCTCGCCGACGGAGGCACCAAGCCGATCTCCGACGTCAAGGCCGGGGACAAGGTGCTCACGGCCGAGCCCGGCAAGACGACCAAGGAGGTCCACGAGGTCAAGGAGGTGATCGTCACCAAGACCGACCGTCACTACGTTGACGTCACCATCATGACGAAGGCCGGCCGGAAGACGATCGAGACCACCGAGCACCACCAGTTCTACGAGTCCACCCGCAACGCCTGGACGCAGGCGGGCGACCTCCAGGTGGGCCAGAAGCTCCAGAACGGCGAGGGCGCCCCGGCGGCGATCGTCGAGGTCAAGTCGTACAAGGCCGACCGGACCACGTACGACCTGAGTGTCGAGGGTCTGCACACCTACTTCGTGGTCGCGGGCTCGTCGGCGACGACGGCGGAGACGGCGTCGGGTTCCGGCTCCGGCTCGGACGGAGTCGATCCTCGGTCCGCGGTCCTCGTCCACAACTGCAACACGAACGGCGAGGCCGAGGTCCGTATCCCCGACTGGGCCACGAACGACCAGGCGGACCAGTTCTCCGCCTACGTGGACGCGACGAACGCCGCGATCGCCGCGGGCAAGATGTCGCCGACCGGCCGGGTCTCCACCAAGGGCAAGGTCCGGAGGGAAGCGGCCCGCGAGGCGAAGAAGGAACGCAAGCGGGCCGAGGACGCCGGGACTCCCTACACTGGGGTGGCCGGACACGCGCCCGATGCCATGTGGCTGGGACACGGAAAGCCGCCGACCTGGATCGACATGGACCTGGAGGTCAACAGCAGCCTCTCAGGACAGGGGCAGCGCTGCCCCGTCGGCTGCAAGCCCAAGAAGTTCGTGCTGGTCGACAACAGGAACCAAGCGAGTACGCCATGACCGACTGGACTGACGAGTTGCGCCGGATGCGCTCCGCCAAGGAGCGTGTGCGGGCGTTCGACGCCGACGAACTCTGGCGTTTCGAGGAGCCGCGTCCTCCTGCGGACGCGGACCGTCTGCGCGAGGTGGCGCGACGGCTCGGCCACGAGCTCGACCGGGAGTACGTCTCCTTCCTGCTCGAAGCGGACGGCTGGCCTGCGCTCATGCAGGACGTCGACCTCTTCGGCACGGAGGAGCTGCTTGGCTCGCCCGCTCTGGAGACGGCTCGGCGACTGGTGGCCACGCTCGAACCCGATGTGCTCACGCAGTCGGGGCTCGACCGTGACGCCTTGCTGCCCATCGCCGCCTCGACCACCACGATCGACTTCTTCGTGATGCCCGTCGCCCCGGCGGACGGGCCGGCTCCGGTGATCTGGATCGCCGGAGCCGAGGTCGAGCGGTACACCTCGTTCTCCGATTTCTTCCGGCACATGACCGAGGAGAACCTCGACGAGGCGGAAAGCCTCCGAGCGGAGAACGCGGAGAACGCGGAGAACGCGGAGAACGCGGAGAACGCGGAGAACGCGGAGAACGCGGAGGGCGACGACTGACGAGCGGTTGACCCCGTTCGGCGGTCTGCCGCTCGGGTCGAACCACGGCGGCCCGTCCCGAAGCCATCGGGGCGGGCCGCTTCGGCTTGTCAGCCCGTCTTCGTCCAGTCCCCGCAGCCCGCCGTCTTGAAGTACGCGTCCTTCGCGGTGACCTTGACGACGGCCGTGCCCGTCACGTTGTCGTTGGCGAGGATCGAGTCGACGCCGTGGGTCGCGTCCTTGGCGCGCTCCCAGTAGCACTCCGCGTCCTTGTTGCCGGTGGACTTGTAGGTGCCGGGGGCGATGTCGACGCCGACCTTGAGCATGCCGGCGGAGCCCTTGAGGGTGGTGCCGGAGGGGGTGCCCGCGGCCTTGGGGTCGACGGCCTCCCAGGTGCCGCAGCTCGTGGACTTGAAGAGCTTGTCGGAGGCCTTGATCTCGACGTAGGCCGTCCCGGTCACGTTGTCGTTCGCGAGGATCGAGTCGACCTCGCCGCTCGCGTCCTTGGCCCGCTCCCAGTAGCACTCCGCGTCCTTGTTGCCCGTCGAGCGGTAGAGCCCGGGCTTCACGTCGGAGCCGACCTCGAAGTCGCCGTCGCCGTCCACGGTGGCGGCCTTCGGCTTCTCGGGGGCCTTGGACTCCGGGGCCTTGTCGCCGGAGGCGGCCGGGGCGGAGGACTTCGCCTCGGGGGTCTTGGTGTCCTCGCCGCCGCCCCCGCCCATCGCCGCGCCGATGGCGACGACGACCACGACCGCGCCGGCCGCGGTGAGGACCTTGTGGCGGGCGAACCAGTTGCGCTGCTGCGTCTGCGACTTCGACATGGCTGTGAACACCTTTCAGGTGTCGAGGAGGATTCCTGTGGACTCCGTGCTTCGATGACGTAATCACAGCAGAGCTTGTGAACCGAGTCAACCATGTTCACGAATTTCGGATCGACTCACACCGTGAACGGGGTTCGTCGGTATGCTCGGTGTGCTCGGTGTTCCCCACACGACGGACGGAGGGTTCAGGTGCCCGAGGACAGCGCTACAGAGGTCACCGCCGCCGGCATCGCCCGGCTCGCGGGCGTCGGCAGGGCCGCCGTCAGCAACTGGCGCCGCCGCCACGCCGACTTCCCCAAGCCGGTGGGCGGCACCGACACCAGCCCCTCCTTCTCCCTCGAAGAGGTCGAGAGCTGGCTCCGCGACCAGGGCAAGCTCGCCGAGGTCCCGCTCCGCGAGCGCGTCTGGCAGCAGCTCGCCGGACACCCCGCCGGCGCCGTCGCCGGACTCGTCCACACCGGCGGCGTCCTGCTGCTCCTGCGCGAGCGCGCCCCCGCCCTCGCCGCCCTGACGGCCCTGCCCGACGCGCGGCTCGCCGACGCCCTGCCCGGCGCCCTCGAAGAGGTCCTCACCCTGCGCCTCGGCGTCCCGCGGGCCGTACGCACCCCCACCGCCGCCGAACTGGCCCCCGCCGTGCCCCTGCTGCGCGCCGCCACCGAGCTCGCCGCCGAGCTGGGCGGCCCCCGCCAGTGCTTCGAGTTCCTCCTCGGCCGCCACCTGGACGCCAACCCGCGCCAGTACACGCTCACCCCGCCGCCGCTCGCCGAGCTGATGGCCACCCTCGCCGCCGCCGTGACCGCCGACGCCGGCGACCCGCCCGCGACCCTCTTCCTCGACCCCGCCTCCGGCACCGGCGGCCTGCTCCGCGCCGCCGCCCACCCGGCCGAACTCGCCCTCCAGGACGCCGACCCCGAACTGGCCGCGCTCTCCGCGCTCCGCCTCGCCCTCCACGGCGACGCCGACATCCGCTCCGCCGCCGGGGACACCCTCCGCGCCGACGCCTTCCCCGCCCTGCGCGCCGACACCGTCCTCGCCCACCCGCCGTTCAACGAGCGCGCCTGGGGCCACGACGAACTCGCCTACGACCCCCGCTGGGAGTACGGCTTCCCGGCCCGCACCGAGTCCGAGCTCGCCTGGGTCCAGCACGCCCTGGCCCGGCTCCGCGACGGAGGCACCGCCGTCCTCCTCATGCCCCCCGCCGTCGCCTCCCGCCGCTCCGGCCGGCGCGTCCGCGCCGACCTGCTGCGCCGCGGCGCCCTGCGGGCCGTCGTCGCCCTCCCGGCGGGCGCCGCGCCCCCGTACGGCATCCCCCTGCACCTGTGGGTCCTGGTCCGCCCGGCCCCCGACCGCCGCCCCCCGGCCGAGGCCCTCTTCGTCGACACCGCCGGGCTCGTGCCCGACGCGGGCCGCGACAAGCTCCCGTGGACCGCGCTGCAGAGCGCGGTCCTCGACGCCTGGGCCGGCCGCACCGCCGACGAGTCCGTCGCCCGCGCCGTCCCCGTCATCGAACTCCTCGACGACGAGGTCGACCTGGCCCCCGCCCGCTACCTCGCCGCCCCCGACGCCGGCGGCTCCGCCCCCGAACTGGCCGCCGTCCGCGACCGCCTGGACGAGACCCTGCGCCGCACCCTCGGCGCCGTGCCCCGGCCCGTGCCCACCCCGCCCGAGCCCCGCCCGCTCACCACCGTCGGCGAACTGGCCCGCACCGGCGCCCTCCGGCTCCACACCGGCGGCCAGGGCACCGCCCCCGCGGGCCGCGAGGTCCCCGTCCTCACCGAGCACGACGTCCTCACCGGCGCCGCCCCCTCTGGCACCCTCCCGGAGGCCGCCGACGGCCACGCCGAGGAAGCGGTCCTCGTCGCCGAGGGCGACGTCGTCGTGCCCGTCCTCGGCGGCGGACCGTCCGCCCGGGTCGTCGACGCCGCCACCGCCGGCGCCGCCCTCGGCCGCAGCCTCCAGCTGCTCCGCCCCGACCCGGCCGCCCTCGACCCGTGGTTCCTCGCCGGCTTCCTGCGCGGCACCGCCAACAACCGGCAGGCCAGCAGCTTCGCCTCGACCGCCACCCGGCTCGACGTCCGCCGCCTCCAACTGCCCCGGCTGCCGCTCGCGGACCAGCGCCGGCACGGCGTGCAGTACCGCGCCCTCGCCGACTTCGAGGAGGCCCTGCGGCTCGCCGCCCGCCTGGGCGAACAGCTCGTCCAGGGCCTGTACGACGGCCTCGCCGACGGGAGCGTCCGGTCCGAGTGACGGCCGACGGCCGGTCCCTTACCCTCGAAGCCTGATCAGCTTCCTGGGGGGAAACGCATGTACGGACCGTCGCCCGATCCCGCGCCGAGACCGGGCGGTTCGTCCGCCGGGGCCATCGCCGTCCGCGTGCTCCTCACCGTCCTCGTCGTCGTCTCCCTCGGCTTCCTCGCCTGGGTCGCGATGCTCCGGATCGCGATCATGCGCCGCACGGGCCGGGACTGGGCCCTCTTCTGGGCCCACCTCGTCCTCAACATCGCGTGCGTGGTCCCGCTCGAACAGCGCTTCGCCGACACGTGGATGAACACGGCGGGCATGATCGTGCTGCTCGTCCAGATGGTCGCGGTGGTCTGCTACTACCTCATCGTCGACACCCGCCACCACCACGCCCCCGCCCCGGCCCCGGCTCCGCCCGCGCCCGCGCCCGTACCCGGGTACGGCTACCCGCCCGCGCACCCGGGCCCGGCGACCACGGTCCCGAGCCCCTACGCACAGCAGCAGGCCAACCCGTACGCGCAGACGCCGCCCGCCCCGGCCGCCCCGCCCGCCCCGCCGTCCCCCCGCATCGACCAGGTCCGGGCCGAACTGGACGAGCTGAGCGACCTCCTCCGCAAGGAGGAGGACAGATGAACGGCCGGGTCGTCGGCGGCCGGTACGAGCTGGCCACCGTCCTCGGCCAGGGCGGCATGGGCCAGGTGTGGACCGCGTACGACAACCGCCTCGACCGCCGGGTGGCGGTCAAGCTCCTCAGCCCGGCCGCCCTCACCGGCCCGCGCACCGCCGCCGACGAGCTGCGCCGCCGCTTCGTCCGCGAGTGCCGGGTCACGGCCCACGTCGACCACCCCGGCCTGGTCACCGTCCACGACGCCGGCAGCGACGGCGACGACCTCTACCTCGTCATGCAGTACGTCGACGGCGCCGACCTCGCCGACCACCTCGCCGAACACGACCCGTACCCCTGGGAGTGGGCGGTCTGCGTCGCCGCCCAGGTGTGCGCGGTGCTCGCCGCCGTCCACGCCGTCCCGATCGTCCACCGCGACCTCAAGCCGCGGAACGTGATGATCCGCCCCGACGGCACCCTCACCGTCCTCGACCTCGGCGTCGCCTCCGTCCTGGACTCCGACACCACCCGCCTCACCCACACCGGCGAACCCATCGGCAGCCCCGCCTACATGGCGCCCGAGCAGGCCATGGGCGGCGCCGTCGGACCGCGCACCGACCTCTACGCCCTCGGCGTGCTGCTCCACGAACTCCTCTCCGGGAACGTGCCGTTCGCCGGCTCCACCGCCCTCGGCGTCCTCCACCGCCACCTCCACGAGCCGCCGCTCCCGCTCCGCCAGGTCCGCCCCGAGGTCCCCGAGGCCCTCGAAGCCCTCGTCCTGCGGCTCCTCGCCAAGGACCCGGCCGACCGCCCGTCCGGCGCGCACGAGGTGTACGAGGCACTGCTGCCGCTGCTCCCCGCGCGCGGCGTCCCCTCCGGACCCATGGACCCCACCCGCCCCTTCCTGCGCCCGCACGCGCCCTGGCCGGCCACCCCCGGCCCCCCGCGGATCCAGCCCCCGCAGCTCCAGTCGCCGGCCCGGCCGTCGGGCCGGCCCCCGTCCGCGCCGCCCGCCGTCGCGGACCCCCGGATCTCCGTCCCCGCGCAGCCCCCGGCCCCCGTACCCGTCCCCGCCCCCGCGCCCCGGGGCGCGGACGTCGCGGGCGCCGTGGAGGAGGTGAAGCGGCTCCTCGGCGAGGGCGCCCTCACCCAGGCCGTCGACGTCCTCGGCGGGATCCTCCCGACCGCCGCCGCCGAGCACGGCGAGGGCTCCCCGGTCGTCCGCATCCTGCGCAAGCAGTACGCCTCCACCCTCCTCGACGACGGCCAGTACCGGCGCGCCCTGCCCGAGCTGCGCCGGCTCGCCGCCGACGACCCGGGCAACGCCCAGTTCGGCTACGACATCGCGCTCTGCCTGGAGCAGCTCGGCGAGACCACCGAGGCGCTCGCCGCCTTCCGCGCGGTCCTCCCCGCCTTCGAGCAGGGCGCCGCGCAGGACCCCGGCCGGGCCTTCGACATCCGGCGCCGCACCGGGCTCATGCTCCTCGCGGCCGGCCGGCACGCGGAGGGCCAGGCGGAGCTGCACCGGCTCCTCCTGGACGCGGAGCGGCTCTACGGGGCGTACCACCCGCTCGCGGCGGAGCTGCGCCGCGCGCTGGAGCACCAGCGCCAACTCGGGCGCCATGCCTGACCTTTCCGGCCGATAAGCGGTGGGCGCGGGCGGAAGGGGTCGCGTACGGTCGGAAGCGTGACACTTCCTTCCGTTCCTTCCGTCCAGCTGAACCACACCGTCGTCTTCTCCTCCGACCGCTCCGCCTCCGCGGACTTCCTCGCCGGGATCCTCGGCCTCCAGGTGGGCGCCCCCTTCGGCCCGTTCCTCCCCGTCGACCTCGCCAACGGCGTGACGCTCGACTTCTACCAGGCGCCCGAGGGCCCGATCCAGGGCCAGCACTACGCCTTCCTCGTCCGGGACGAGGACTTCGACGCGATGATCGGCCGCCTGGAGGCGGCCGGGGTCACCTACTTCGCGGACCCGGCCCACCGGCAGCCGCACGAGGTGAACGGCCTCTTCGGCGGCCGGGGCGCGTATTTCGACGACCCGGACGGGCACAACATGGAGATCATGACGGTGCCGTACGTGCGGCCCTGACCCCGGCGGGCGCGGCGGGGCGGGCGCGGCGGGGCGGACACCCCGTCAGAATCACGACTCCACAACGTGAGGGGTGCGGGAACCCCAAGGTCACGATTGTCTGTTTTGCGGGTTGTAATGTTCGCGTCTGATCACGTCCGCGCCAATCAAGGACCCTTCATGACGACGCCGTCCACCCCCGCCGTGCCCGAGTCCGCTGCCGCCCCCGCTCCCGAGGCCCCCAAGAGCAAGAAGGCCCTCAAGAAGGTCGGCGGCATCGTCGTGGCGATCGTCATCGCCGTGGCCGTGAAGCTCGGACTGCCCTACCTCACGGGCGACGCGCCGGTGCACGCCAAGGTCGGCGAGTGCGTGGTCGTGACCGGCGCGGAGAACGACCCGAAGGTCGACACGGCGGACTGCTCCTCCGGCAAGGCCGACCTGTACAAGGTCGAGAAGGTCTTCGAGGACACCTTCGACCTGGCGAAGTGCGGCGAGGAGCTCTCGGCGCTGGCGCAGCAGCTCGACTCGGACAAGTTCGTCCTGTGCCTGTCCGAGGTCAAGAAGTAGGCACCCGCCTCCAAGGAGGCGAGGGGAACGGCCGGGAGCGGAAGCTCCCGGCCGTTCCGTTTTGCGCCCGCCGGGGCGGAGGGTTCCACCGGGTCGTGAGAGTCCGCGGGGCGGCGGTGCGCGAGATCTCCCAGGGACGTCGTACACGTCCAGGCCGGCGCCGGCGATGCGGCCCTCGCGCAGGGCGTCCAGGAGGGCGTCCTGGTCGATCAGGCC
>NZ_JBEZNU010000025.1:0-120128 GCF_040653375.1 Streptomyces sp. NPDC047974 | reverse complement strand
GGGGAATCGAGGAAGTATGTCGTATGTAGAGGTACCGGGTGCGCAGGTGCCCATCCGGATGTGGGCCGATCCTTCCACGGTGGAGGGCGGCGCGATGCAGCAGCTGCGGAACGTGGCGACGCTGCCGTGGATCAAGGGCCTCGCGGTCATGCCCGACGTGCATTACGGCAAGGGCGCGACGGTCGGTTCGGTGATCGCCATGAAGGACGCGGTCTGCCCGGCGGCGGTCGGTGTGGACATCGGCTGCGGCATGTCCGCGGTGAAGACCTCCCTGACGGCCGAGGACCTCCCCGCCGACCTCTCCCGCCTCCGCTCGAAGATCGAGCAGGCGATCCCGGTCGGCCGGGGCATGCATCGTGACGAGATCGACCCGAAGCGGCTCTACCAGTTCCCGACGAGCGGCTGGGACGACTTCTGGTCGCGCTTCGACGGGGTGGCGGACGCGGTGAAGTTCCGCCGCGATCGGGCCGCGCTCCAGATGGGGACGCTCGGCTCCGGCAATCACTTCGTGGAGCTCTGCGTGGACACGTCCGGGGCGGTGTGGCTGATGCTGCACTCGGGCTCGCGGAACATCGGCAAGGAGCTTGCCGAGCACCACATCGGCGTGGCGCAGCAGCTGCCGCACAACCAGGGGATCATCGACCGGGACCTCGCGGTCTTCGTCTCCGAGACCCCGCAGATGGCGGCCTACCGGCACGACCTCTTCTGGGCGCAGGAGTACGCGAAGTACAACCGCGCGATCATGATGGCGCTCTTCCAGGAGGTCGTCCGCAAGGAGTTCCGGAAGGCGAAGGTGTCCTTCGATCCGGTGATCTCCTGCCACCACAACTACGTGGCGGAGGAGCGGTACGAGGGCATGGACCTGCTCGTGACCCGCAAGGGCGCGATCCGGGCCGGCTCCGGCGAGTTCGGCATCATCCCGGGCTCGATGGGCACCGGCTCGTACATCGTGAAGGGCCTCGGGAACGCGGCCTCGTTCAACTCGGCCTCGCACGGCGCGGGCCGGAAGATGAGCCGGAGCGCGGCGAAGAAGCGCTTCACGACCCGGGACCTGGAGGAGCAGACGCAGGGCGTGGAGTGCCGCAAGGACTCCGGCGTCGTGGACGAGATCCCGGGTGCGTACAAGCCGATCGAGAAGGTCATCGAGCAGCAGACCGACCTCGTGGAGGTCGTCGCCAAGCTCAAGCAGGTCATCTGCGTGAAGGGCTAGGACGGCTCGGTGGGAGGGGCCCCGGTGCGCTGCGCCGGGGCCCTTCGCCGTGCCCGCCGCCTACGGCTCGCGGTGGAGCTTGGTGTTGGAGGCCTGGGCGCGGGGGCGGACGACCAGGAGGTCGATGTTGACGTGCGGCGGGCGGGTGCAGGCCCAGGTGATGGTGTCGGCGACGTCGTCGGCGGTGAGGGGCTCGGCCACGCCGGCGTAGACCTTGGCGGCGCGGTCGGTGTCGCCGCGGAAGCGGGTGGTGGCGAACTCCTCGGTCTTGACCAGGCCGGGGGCGATCTCGATGACGCGGACCGGGGTGCCGACGATCTCCAGGCGGAGGGTCTCGGCGAGGACGCGCGCGCCGTTCTTGGCGGCGACGTAGCCGGCGCCGCCTTCGTAGGTGGAGTGGCCGGCGGTGGAGGAGAGGACGACGACGGTGCCGTCGCCGCTCGCGGTGAGCGCGGGGAGCAGGGCCTGGGTCATGTGGAGGGTGCCGAGGACGTTGACGTCGTACATGCGGCGCCAGTCCTCGGGGTCGCCGGTGGCGACGGGGTCGAGGCCGAGGGCGCCGCCGGCGTTGTTGACGAGGACGGCGAGGGTGCGGAAAGCGGTGGCGAACTCGTCGACGGCGGCGCGGTCGGTGACGTCGAGGGCGTACGCGGTGGCCTGGTGGCCGGCCTCGGTGATCTCGGCGGCGAGGGCCTCGATGCGGTCCTTGCGGCGGGCGGTGAGGACCACGCGGTAGCCGGCGGCGGCCAGCTGCCGGGCCGTGGCGGCGCCGATGCCGCTGCTCGCTCCGGTGATGACGGCGATGGGGGCGGACATGGCGGAGGCTCCTCGCACAGGTGGTCGGTCGGTGTCGTGGCCAGGATAGGCGGCGGGTCAGCGCCCTCGGGGGACACGCGGGCTGACGGATTGTCAGACGGTGGGATGATCTGTGGGTATTTTTGCCTTATGCATGCGATGTCGAAGGGTGTGCTCGGGGCCGTGCTGGCGGCGCTCGTGGTGCTGGGTGCCGGGACGACGGCCGGGGCGACCGGTGAGGGGACCGGTGACGCGGGTGGTGGCGGGGCCGGTGACGTGGGTGCCGAGGTGGTCGCCGGTGCGGCCGGGGCCGAGGCGGATCTCGCCCACCACGGTCATGTCTCCCTGTGGGACGGGCGGGTCGGGGTGTGGCTGGTGACGGAGAACCACGGGCCGTCCGACGTCGCGGACGCCACCGTCCGGCTGGCCTTCTCCGCGCCCATGGCGGGCGGCCAGGAGCTGCCTCCGGGGTGTCTGTGGAGCAGCGCCCGGGTGGTGTCCTGCCGGACGGGCGCGCTGTCCGGCGGCGGGGCGGCGGGTGAGCTGGCGCTGGACCTGAGGACCGTGGGCCGGCCGCAGGAGCTGACGGTCGACGTGAGCACGGCCTGGCGGGCCGGTGGGGCCGACCGGAACTCCTTCAACGACCGGCACCGGGTGCTGGTCCTCGCCACCGGGGACCCGTACGTCTTCTGAGGTGCCCGCCAGGGGTGCCGGGGTGCTCATCGGCTGCTCCAGTACACGTATCCGTCGGGGCGGACGAGGACCGCGGTCCGGCGGGCGGGGTCCGTCCAGGTGGCCCGTACGACGCGGGCCGCGCCGGTCGGGGCGGAGGGCGGCAGGGCCGGGGTGGCGCCCTCGGGGGCGACGAGGACGAACTCGCCCGCGCGGAGCAGTTCGTGGAGCCGGCCCTCGCGGAGCCGGGCGTCGGGGGCGCGACGGCCGGAGGCGCGGCCGCCGCCGGGGACGGGGGCGTAGGCGATGCCGATGCCGATGCCGCTGATCATGCCGAGGGCCTTGGCGGAGGCGGGACGCAGGACGCCCAGGACGGTGGTGGCGACGGCGCGCAGCGCGCGGGTGGCGGGAGTGTGGGCCATGGCGAGGCGGATGAGGGCGCCGCTGCTGCGCAGGACCATGGTGCCGACGGGGTGGCGCTCGGTCTGGTAGCTGTCGAGGAGGGCCTCGGGGTCGGGGGCTTCGCCGCGGTGGACGGCGGCGAGCTTCCAGGAGAGGTTGGCGGCGTCCTGGAGGCCGGTGTTCATGCCCTGGCCGCCGGCGGGGGAGTGGACGTGGGCGGCGTCCCCGGCGAGGAAGACGCGGCCGACGCGGTAGGCCGGGGCCTGACGCTCGTCGCTGTGGAAGCGGGACATCCAGCGGGCGTCGTGCATGCCGTGGTCGGTGCCGAGGGCGCGGCGGGCGAGGTCGCGGACCTCGTCGAGCTCGATGGGCTCGCTGTCGGGGACCTGGCGGGTGCGGTCCCAGCCCATGACGCGGTACCAGCCGTCGCCGAAGGGGGCGATGAAGGCGAAGGTGTCCCCGGTGCCGTTGACGGTCAGGGAGGCGGCGGGTTCCTCGGTGAGCCGGACGTCGGCGAGGACGATCGAGCGGATGACGCTGGTGCCGGGGAAGGGCAGCCCGAGGGCGGTGCGGACGGTGCTGCGGTGGCCGTCGGTGCCGACGAGGTGGCGGGCGCGGAGCGTGAGGGGGGTGCCGTCGGGGCCGGTGAGTTCGGCGGTGACGCCGTCGGCGTCCTGGCGGAGGGCGGTGAGGGAGGTGTCGTGGCGGAAGGTGACGCCGGCGTCGACCGCGCGCTGTTCGAGGAGGCGCTCGACCTCGTACTGGGCGGTGATGAGGATGTGGTCGAAGCGGGAGGGGAGGCGGCTGAGGTCGAGAGAGAGGTTGCCGAAGAGCCGCATGCGGTTCAGCCGGGTGCCGGTGGCCTCCAGGGCGTCGGCGAGGCCGCGGGTGTCGAGCAGTTCCAGCGTGCGGGCGTGCACGCCGAAGGCGCGGGTGAGGTTGGAGCGGCCGGCGGGGCGGCGCTCGACGAGGGTGACGGCGAGGCCGGCGGCGGCGAGGTCGCCGGCGAGCAGCAGTCCGGTGGGGCCGGCGCCGATGACGACGACGTCGGCGCCGAGGGGCTCGGTGGTGGTGTCGGCCGGGTGGGATTCGGTGGTGCGCATGGCTGCCTCCGATGGGTCAACGCTTGTTGGCCTACGCTTGTTGGCAACGGTAGGGCCACTCCGCGTGACGTGTCAACACCTGTTGGCCTACAGTTGTGGGCATGACGACCGCACGCCGCTCCGACACCACGCGGGCCGCGATCCTGGAGGCCGCCCGCGAGCGCTTCGCCGCCGACGGGTACGAGCGCGCCACGATCCGGGCCATCGCACGCGACGCAGAGATCGACCCGTCGATGGTCATGCGCTACTTCGGGAACAAGGAGGGGCTCTTCGCCGCCGCCTCCGAGATCGACCTGGCCCTGCCGCCCCTGGGCGCACTGCCCTCCCGGCACATCGGTGCCGTCCTCGTGAACCACTTCCTCGACCGCTGGGAGCGCGACGACGTCCTCACCGCACTGCTCAGAGTCGGCGTCACCAACGAGGCCGGGGCCGCCCGCATGCAGGCGATCTTCGGGGCGCAGCTCGGCCCCGTCGCCCTCGGCGTCTGCCCGAAGCCCGATGAGGCCCCGGCCCGCGCCGCGCTCGTCGCCTCCCAGATCCTCGGCATGGCGCTCGCCCGCTACGTGCTGCGCATCCCCCCGGCCGCCGAGATGAGCCGCGACGAGGTGGTGGCCTGGCTGGCGCCGACCGTGCAGCGTTACCTCACGGCCGAGTCGCCCTGAGGCCGCCGAGGGCCTGCTGAACCGTGGCGGCGCCTACGAGACGGGCGTACCCACGAGGGGGCGGTACCTGCGAGGCGGCGGTACCTGCGAGGCAGTGGTACCCACGAGGCAGTGGTACCTGCGAGGCGGCGGTACCTACGAGGCGGCGGTACCTACGAGGCGGCGGCGCCGAACTCGCGTACCGCCTCGTCGACGATCGCCTCCAGGCGGGCGTGGTGCGCGCCCCGCCAGTACACCCGGTCGCACTCCTCGCACCGCGCGAAGACGTCGTACGTCTTCTCGGTGCCACGCTCCAGCCGCTCGCGCACCTCGTCCTTGCCGGTGTCGGTGAGCAGCCCGTTGCAGGCGGTGCAGCGGGTCCACGGTGCCAGGGTCGGCGCGAAACGCTCCAGGACGTCACGGAGCTGGTCGTCGGGCCGGTCGCTGTACACGTACGCCCCGGCCCACAGCTCGCGGCGGCGCAGCAGCCCGCGGTCGCGGGAGAGCATGACCCGCCGCTCCCGGGCGGAGAGCGCGGCGAGCGCCGGGTCGCCGATGTCCTCGTTCTCGTACGCGGCGTCGACGCCCAGCAGCCGAAGCCGCCGGGCCAGGGTGCCCAGGTGTACGTCGAGCAGGAACCGGAGGGGCGCGCCGGGCACCGGCTGGGGGCGGTCGACGTCCTCGACCTCGACGGTCTCGCCTGCGGCGGGCACGTGCGCGGCGGCCACCGGACGGCCGTCGACCAGAAGCCGGCCCGCCTCGGTGAGCGGGACGCCGAGGGACTCGACGACATGGCCCAGCGAGGAAAAACCGTCGGTCACCACGGCCGTGCGCCCCGAGCGCCGCTCGGCGGCGACGAAGACGGCGAGGCCGGGCGCGAAACTGATCTGGATCTCCGGTCCGTTCACGGGGACAGGATCGCACCGGGCACGGACGGCGGGCCAGGGATTTCCGGGCCGTGGCGCCGGGGGAGGGCGGCGCCGCGACGCCGTGGCACCGGGGAGGCCGGAGCCGCGACGCCGTGTCTCCGGGGACGGCCGGAGCCGCGACGCCGTGTCTCCGGGGACGGCCGGAGCCGCGACCGGGGTGGCCGCGACCACGGTGGTCACGGCCACGACAGAGCCTTGGGGGCTGGGTTACCGTCCCCTGCATGAAGATCATCGACCTCGAGCCCGGCGACCCGCGTCTGGAGAGCGATCTCCTGCCGGTCCTCCTCGAACTGCGCCCGCACCTCACGCCCGCCCTCTTCCGGGAGGTGTACGAGCGCGGCCACGCCCAGGGCCTGCGCTTCACGGCCGCCTACGACGAGGACGGCCGGTGCGTCGGCGCGGCCGGCTGGCGGCTCGTCCACAACACCAGTTCGATCAGCAAGCTGTACGTCGACGACCTGGTGACCGCCTCCGCCGTCCGCTCCACCGGCGTCGGCCACGCGCTCATCGCCCACCTGGACGGCCACGCCCGCACCGCCGGCTGCCACGAGCTCAACCTCGACTCCGGCACCCAGCGCACCGACGCCCACCGCTTCTACCTGCGCGAGCGCTTCGACATCGTGGCCTTCCACTTCGTCCGGCCGCTCACCGACCCCCGGTAGCCCCCAGGTCGAGGCGCCAGGCGTTGCAGCGCATCGGCCGGCCCGGCGGGTACTCGAAGTCCTCCTCGCCGAGCAGCTCGAACCCGGCCTTGCGGCACACCGCGTTCGACGCGGCGTTCTCCACCGACGGGAAGGCGAACAGATGGCGGTGGAGCCCCGCGGCCCGGGCCCGCTCCGCCACCGAGCGCGTGGCCAGGGTCGCGACACCGCGCCCCTGGAAGCCCGGCAGGACCGCCCAGCCCGTCTCGTACACCGGCTCGCCCCGCCACTGCGACGTCCAGAAGCCGATGCTGCCCGCGACCCGCTCCTCCGGCAGCAGCGCGACCCGGAACATCCGGCCCGCGCCCGTGGTGTCGGCGCTCAGGTCCACGTACCGACGGTGGCGGCGGACCAGCTGCTCCTCGGTCTCCGGCCCGCCCAGGTGCCCCATCAGCTCCGGCGCGTTCAGCGCCCGCAGCAGCCCGGCGTCCTCCTCGGACCAGGCTTCGAGGCGTACGGATGCGGCGGCGGTCCCGGTGGTCGCGGACGGCTCGGGGAGCGCGGGGGAGTCGGTCATGGGCGCACCGTACGACACGGCACCGACAGGCGGGCCGATGCGAGGGCGGCGCTCGGGCCCGGCTCCTGGGCGGGGAGTCGGGCCGGGAGTCGGGCGGGGAGTCGGGCGGGGAGTCGGGCGGGCTTTGGCCCGAGCAGCCCGTAGGGGGCGGGGTCCGGGACGGGTCGGGGATCCGACGCGTTTTTCCCAGACGGGGCCGGGGAGATCTTCTTGCGTCGAGTCCATGGCGGACGACGACATGCACCTTGCCTTCGAGAACAGTGGATCGTGCGTCGGCGGCCCGCGGAGACGCGGAAGCGGGTCGAGGCGTGGGCGGCGCCGTCAGCGCAGGCGGCCGGAGGAGGTGAGGGAGAGGCGGGAGACGACCCGGCCGAAGGCGAGCTCCTCCGCCGGGGTCAGCGGCACCGACTCCTGCGGGTGCCAGACGCGGTCCAGCGGCGTCAGCGAGCGGATCCGGCGGGCGCGGGCGCGCAGACCCGTCACCAGCCACACGCCCGTCGCGACCGCGAGCACGGCGAAGAGGGTGAGGGCACGGGGGTCGGAGAACTGGCCGGGCACGGACATGACGTTCACTCCAGGGCGAGGAGGCCGGCGCACGGCGCACGCGCCGGCAGGGGGCGTGCGGGCACGGCGGCACAGGCGATTCCTACTGCTTCCTCCCGACCCGTTCAGTTAACACCACGGTGGGGGACTTTCGGCAGGGGGGCCGGGACCAAAGTCCCGGGGCGGCCGGGGCGGGCGGCGCGCTCCGGGAGGCCCTCTTGTGCCGAACGGGGAACCGTTCGAAGGTGGCGGCGGAGGCAGATTCCGGCCGGGAGGGAGCAGCCGCATGTCCGGAACTGGGGTGCGCGGATGGGGTTTCACGGACGACAGGGGAGTGGAGGCGGAGGCGGCGGCGAGGCCGACACGGGTGCTCGCCTACGTGCGGGCCGGGGCGGCCCTCTTCGACCTGGGGGTGACGCCGTTCGCGGTGTACGGCTCCGGGCATGACGGGGCGGAGCCGGACCCGGCGAAGGACGGCGGTCTCGCGGCGGCCGGAGTGCCGTACCTGGGGCCGGGGCGGGCGCTGGACGAGGAGCGGCTGCGCGAGCTGCGGCCGGAGCTGGTGGTGGACGTCACGTACGACGGGAAGAGCCCGTACGCCGTGGACGAGGAGCTCCTGGGGCGGCTGGGCGTGCCGCTGGTGGCGCTCTCCGTCGGCAACGACCTGAGTCTGCCGGCGATCATCGGCCGGTTCGGGGAGCTGGGGGCGGCGCTGGGGGCGCCGGAGCACGGGCTGGACGGCGCGGGGGTGCTCGCGGAGGCGGAGGAGGCGGTGCGGGAGGCGGCCGCGGCGGCCGGAGCCGGGGGCGCGGCGCTGGCGCTCTCCGGCGGCGGCGCCGAGCAGGTCCACCTGGCGCGTCCGGTGGCCTGGCCGGAGCTGGCGCGGCTGGCCGGGCTCGGGGTCCGGCTGCTCGACCCGGGGCCGGGGCCGGGCGCGAACTGGCTGACCACCGGCTGGGAGCGGGCCCTCGACCTCGCCCCGGCGCTGGTCCTGTACGACAGCCGGGCCCACGCGAGCCGGCCCGAGGGACCGGAGCGGCTGCCGGCCGGTGCGCGACTGCTGCCGTGGAACCCCGAGACCCCACCGAGCCCGGCCGCCTACGCCCGCTTCTTCCACGCCCTGGCCCAGGCCCTCGCGGAGACCCCGCGTCCCTGAACCGGGTCCCGCCGAGCCCCGGTCCCCCGGGGCCCCTGTCCCCCGGGGCCCGTGCCCGCCCCATCCGAGCCGCCCGCCCCGTCCGACCCGCGCGGCCCCGTCCGAGCCGCGCGCCCCCGTCCGAGCCGCGCGGCCCTGACCTCCGCCCCCCGCCCCCGCCTCCCTGTCGCCCGTGGCCCGTCGCCGTCTCAGGAGGTGAGGCGGGAGCGGAGGGAGGCGGCGAACTCCTCGGCGCGGGTCAGCTGGAGGCGGAGGTCGGCGACGCGGGCGGCGGCGGCCTCCTCGTAGCGGCGGACGCGGGCGACCAGGAGCTCGCGCTCGTCCGGTTCGAGTTCGCCGTCCGTGCCGGGGAGGTCGGCGGCGAGGCGGTCGACCGAGGTGAGGAGCTCACGCGTCTCGTCGAGGCCGAAGCCGAGCGGCTGCATGCGGCGGATCACCATCAGCCGGGTCACGTCGGCGTCCGTGTAGAGGGGGAAGCCGCCCGGGGAGGCGGCCGAGGGGACGACCAGGCCGCAGTCCTCGTACTGCCGGATGGTGCGCAGGGGGAGTTCGGTGCGGGCGGCGACCTCGGAGATCTGCATGGGCTCGCCCACCGCGGTCCGTGCGCCGGGCATGCGGGCCGCGGACGGGCGCACTCCGGTCGCTGCGGTCGCTCCAGTCGCTCCGGTCATTCCGGTGAAGCCGGTCACTCGGGTCACGACAGGGTCCTCCTCGTATGGCGCCTGGGAACCAACCTCCACGCATTAGATCCGATTCGTCCTAATTTCAGGCGCTATGACGGTCGGAAACGCGGAGAGAGCCAGCCGTCAGGGCCAGACCAGGCAGTACGGCTGGTGGCCGGCCTCGTGGAGGCGGACGGAGAAGTCCTGCCACTCGTGGAGGAGCTGGTAGACGTCGAAGGCGTCGCGCGGGCCGCCGCGGTCGGGGACGGTGGACCAGATGAAGGCGGCGGCGCCGACCGACTCCTCGCCGATGGCGCGCAGCGGGTCGACCACGGTCGTCGGGAGCTTCACCACCGCGTAGTCGGGGTGCAGGACGACCAGTTCCAGCGGGGGGACCTTGTGCAGCGGCAGGCCCTGGATGCCGGTGAGGACCATCGCCGCTATCGTCTCCGGCTTGATCTTGGAGAACATGCCGCCCATGCCCAGCTCGTCGCCGCCGAGCTCCTCCGGGCGCATCGAGATCGGGACGCGGGCCGCCGTGGCGCCGTCCGGCGCGCCGAAGTACTTGTAGGTCACCGCCAAGCTGCGGCTCCCCAGGGGCGGGTCCGCAGGGGGCTGCTCGGGGGATGCGCGATTGTCCGGCGCGGCCGGGTCCTCCGCCCGCCGGCGCCGGTGCCTCCCCCGCCGGACAGGCTCCGGACCCAGGTCGTCCGTCCCCTCGCCCGGTCCGCCACCGCGATGCATATCTCCACCCGACTGCTTTTTCTCGGCAACACGACCCCGCCGCGCAACCCGATCATCGTGTCAGTGACCTCCCCCGCGTCACTGCGGTGAAACACCTGTCCGCAAGAAACGCCGCCGCCTCTGACACCATGGTTCCCGTGAGCCAACCCCATGAGGTCCCTGTCGCCACAGTTTCGCAGACGCGGCGGCAGGCCGCCCCGGCGTGACGCACAGGGTGCCCACACCGTCCCTCCGTACCAGACGTCGTACTCGCAGGTCAGGATCGTTGTGTCGTATTCATACGAAGCCCCAGTCTCACAGACGCTTTTCGACCGCGCGTCCCTTGTGACGCCCGGCGGCGTGAACTCACCGGTGCGGGCCTTCCGGGCTGTGGGCGGTACGCCCCGGTTCATGGTGTCCGGCACCGGTCCGTACCTCACGGATGCGGACGGTCGCGAGTACGTCGACCTCGTCTGCTCCTGGGGGCCGATGATTCTCGGCCACGCGCACCCCGAGGTGACCGCCGCCGTGCAGGCCGCGGTGGCCCGCGGCACCTCCTTCGGTACGCCCGGCGAGGGCGAGGTGGCGCTCGCCGAGGAGATCGTGGCCCGCGTCGAGCCGGTCGAGCAGGTGCGCCTGGTCTCCTCCGGAACCGAGGCGACGATGTCCGCGATCCGGCTCGCCCGCGGGTTCACCGGGCGCGCGAAGGTCGTCAAGTTCGCGGGCTGCTACCACGGGCACGTGGACGCGCTGCTTGCCGCCGCCGGCTCCGGCGTCGCCACCCTCGGCCTGCCCGACACGCCCGGCGTGACCGGCGCCCAGGCCGGCGACACGATCGTGCTGCCCTACAACGACCTGGAGGCCGTCCGGGCCGCGTTCGCCGCGCACCCGGGCGAGATCGCCTGTGTGATCACCGAGGCCTCGCCCGGCAACATGGGCGTCGTCCCGCCGCTGCCCGGCTTCAACCAGGGCCTCGCGGACCTGTGCCGGGAGAACGGCGCGCTGTACATCTCCGACGAGGTCATGACCGGCTTCCGTACCAGCCGCGCCGGCTGGTACGGCGTGGACGGCGTCAAGGCCGACCTGCTGACCTTCGGCAAGGTCATGGGCGGCGGCTTCCCGGCCGCGGCGTTCGGCGGTCGTGCCGACGTCATGGCGCACCTCGCGCCGGCCGGCCCGGTCTACCAGGCGGGCACGCTCTCCGGTAACCCGATCGCCACCGCCGCCGGGCTCGCGCAGCTGCGGCTGCTCGACGAGGCCGCGTACGAGAAGGTGAACGCGGTCTCGAAGGAGATCCAGGGCCTGGTCACCGGCGCGCTCGCCAAGGAGGGCGTGGCGCACCGGCTGCAGACCGCGTCCAACATGTTCTCGGTCTTCTTCACCGCCGACGAGGTGCGGAACTACGACGAGGCGAAGCGGCAGGAGGCCTTCCGCTTCAACGCCTTCTTCCACTCGATGCTCGCGGACGGCGTCTACCTGCCGCCGTCGGCCTTCGAGTCCTGGTTCGTCTCCGCCGCGCACGACGAGCGCGCGATCGAGCGGATCGCCGCGGCGCTGCCCGCCGCCGCCCGTGCCGCCGCGGAGGCCACGGCATGAGCGCGAGCGAGGACGTGAAGGGCGCGGCGGACATCACCGTCGTCCACCTCATGCGCCACGGCGAGGTGCACAACCCGGACGGCGTGCTGTACGGGCGCCGGGCCGGCTACCACCTCTCCGAGCTGGGCCGGCAGATGGCCGACCGGGTGGCCGAGTCGCTGGCCGAGCGGGACGTCACCCATGTCGTCGCCTCCCCGCTGGAGCGGGCGCAGGAGACGGCCACCCCGATCGCCAAGTCGCACGGCCTGGACCTGGCCACCGACTCACGCCTCATCGAGGCGGCGAACGTCTTCGAGGGCAAGACCTTCGGCGTCGGCGACGGGGCGCTGCGCCGCCCGGCGAACTGGAAGCACCTCACGAACCCCTTCCAGCCGTCCTGGGGCGAGCCGTACATCGAGCAGGTCGTGCGGATGATGGGCGCGCTGGACGCGGCGAAGGACGCGGCGCGCGGGCACGAGGCGGTGCTGGTCAGCCACCAGCTGCCGATCTGGATCGTGCGGTCCTTCGTGGAGCGGCGCCGGCTGTGGCACGACCCGCGGCGCCGGCAGTGCACGCTGGCCTCGCTGACCTCGTTCACGTACAAGGGCGACAAGATCGTCTCCGTCGGGTACAGCGAGCCGGCGATCGATCTGGTGCCGGTGCACCTGCGGGCCGGTGCCAAGCCGGTGAAGGGCAGGCAGAAGGCCTTCGGGGCGTAGCCCGCACCCGACCCCACCCGCTTGACTGGACATCGTCAAAGCGACATCGTCGAAACGACGTCGTCAGGGCGGCCGGAGAGAGGTTCCTCTCCGGCCGCCCTGAAATTTTTGTGCGAGTGACCGGAACCTCCGTGTTCCTCCCCGCATCTCACTCATTGTCGGTTTGGATGATGTTTCGGTCACACAACAGCGCGAATGGGGATGACATGCGCGGGATCAGTCGAAGGGGCCTTCTCGGAGCGGGTGTAGGAGCGGCGGCCGCGCTCGGGGTCGCCGGGTGCAGCGACAAGGACCAGGGCGGCAAGGGAAGTTCCGGACCGGACAAGGGCGGTGCCCCCACGACCGGCGGCGACGCCGCCACCCCCGCCCCGACCAAGGACGACGTCCGGCTCATCGGCGACGGTTCCACCGCCGACACCGGCAAGCAGCCCCACCAGCCCGACACCCCCGTCCCGCTCGAACCGGGCCAGACCCCGCCGCAGTTCGTGGTCTTCTCCTGGGACGGCGCCGGCGAGGTCGGCAACGGCCTCTTCCCCCGCTTCCTCGAACTGGCCCGCAACCACGACGCGGCCATGACCTTCTTCCTCTCCGGCATCTACCTGCTGCCCGAGTCCAAGAAGGACCTCTACCGCCCGCCGAACAACCGCGTCGGCGCCTCCGACATCGGCTACCTCACCGACGAGCACATCAAGGACACCCTCAAGAACGTCCGCCAGGCCTGGCTCGACGGACACGAGATCGGCACCCACTTCAACGGCCACTTCTGCGGCGGATCCGGCTCCGTCGGCAACTGGACCCCGGCCCAGTGGCAGAGCGAGATCGACCAGGCGATGAAGTTCGTCACCGAGTGGAAGACCAACAGCGGCTGGACCGACCTCGACCCGCTGCCCTTCGACTACTCCAAGGAGCTCGTCGGCGGCCGCACCCCCTGTCTCCTCGGCCAGGACAACCTGCTGCCCACCGCCAAGCGCCTCGGCTGGCGCTACGACGCCAGCTCGCCCGGCGGCCGCCAGACCTGGCCCGTCAAGCGCAAGGGCATCTGGGACTTCCCGCTCCAGGCCGTGCCCTTCCCCGGGCACTCCTTCGAGGTCCTCTCCATGGACTACAACATCCTCGCCAACCAGTCGAAGAACTCGACCAAGGGCATGCCCTCCCGCTATCCCGGCTGGCGCAAGCAGGCCACCGACGCGCTGATCGCCGGCTTCACGCGCGCGTACGAGTCCAACCGCGCCCCCTTCTTCGTCGGCAACCACTTCGAGCAGTGGAACGGCGGCATCTACATGGACGCCGTCGAGGAGGCGCTCAAGGCGATGGCCGGGAAGAAGGACGTCCGACTGGTGTCGTTCCGCCAGTTCACCGACTGGATGGACGTCCAGGACCCGGCGATCCTGGCCCGACTGCGTACCCTCGACGTGGGGCGGAAGCCGGCCGGTGGGTGGAGCACCTATCTCACAGCCGCTTAGGCGATCTTGACAAGGGGCGTTACGGGCACGTAGGGGGGTGCCCAAGATCCCCCAAACGCCCATGCGAAACTTTTCACATGAGCCTTAGCCGTGGCCTCCGTCCTGCCTCCCGACGCGCCCTCGCCGCCGTCGGCGCGCTGTCCGCCGCCCTCGTGCTCTCCGCCTGCGGTGGCGACGACAACGGCACCTCCGGTGGCGGCAACACCAACTTCGTCACCAGCAAGGGCGGCATCTCCACCGTCCCCAAGGGCCAGCGCGAGGGGATCAACCAGATCGCCGGCGAGACCCTGGAGGGCGAGAAGCTCGACGTCGCCGACCTCAAGGGCAAGGTGGTCGTCCTCAACGTGTGGGGCTCCTGGTGCGGCCCCTGCCGCGCCGAGGCCCCGCACTTCGCCAAGGCCGCCGAGGACCTGAAGGGCGAGGACGTCGCCTTCGTGGGTCTCAACACCCGCGACGCCAACAAGCAGCAGGCGCTGGCCTTCGAGGAGGAGTACAAGATCTCCTACCCGAGCCTCTACGACCGGGACGGCAAGCTCATCCTCTTCGGCTTCCCCAAGGGCACCCTCAGTCCCAAGGGCATCCCCTCCACCGTCGTGCTCGACAAGGAGGGCAAGATCGCCGCCCGCGCGCTCATGGCCGTCGACGAGACCAAGCTGCGGTCCATGATCGACCCGCTCCTCAAGGAGAAGTGAGCCGGTGAACGAGACCGTCACCAGCGGAGCCCTCCTGCTCGCCGTCCCCGTCGCCCTCCTGGCCGGCCTGGTCTCCTTCTTCTCGCCGTGCGTGCTCCCGCTCGTCCCCGGCTACCTGTCGTACGTCACCGGTGTCTCCGGCACCGACCTCGCCGACAGCCGCCGCGGCCGGATGACCGCCGGCGCCCTCCTCTTCGTCCTCGGCTTCACCGCCGTCTTCGTCTCCGGCGGCGCGCTCTTCGGCTACTTCGGCGCCACGCTCCAGGAGTACAGCTCCACGCTGAGCACGATCCTCGGCATCTTCATGATCGCCATGGGGCTCTTCTTCGCCGGGCTGATGCCGTGGTTCACCCAGCGCGAGTTCCGCTTCCACCGGAAGCCCGTCGCCGGCCTCGTCGGCGCCCCGGTCCTCGGCGCGCTCTTCGGCATCGGCTGGACGCCGTGCATCGGCCCGACGCTCGCCTCGGTCAACGCGCTCGCCCTCGAACAGGCCAGCGCCGGACGCGGGGCCATACTGGCCCTCGCGTACTGCCTCGGCCTCGGCGTCCCCTTCGTCCTCGCCGCCATCGCCTTCCGCAAGGCGCTCGGCGCGTTCGGCTGGGTCAAGAAGCACTACGTGTGGGTGATGCGGATCGGCGGCGGCATGATGATCGTCACCGGTGTCCTCCTCCTCACAGGCGTCTGGGACAGCATGGTCTCCACGATGCAGGGCTGGTCCAGCGGTTTCACGGTGGGAATCTGATCCATGAGCAAGACAGACACGACGGACGCGACCGACGCCGCGGACACCGAGCGGACGGCCGGTGACGACGCGGCCGGTGCCGACCTCTCCACCGCCCCCCGGGAAGAGACGATCGGCGGCCCCACCCTCGGGGTCGTCGGCTGGATCCGCTGGTTCTGGCGCCAGCTCACCTCCATGCGGGTGGCGCTGATCCTGCTCTTCCTGCTCTCCCTCGGCGCCGTGCCCGGCTCCCTCATCCCGCAGACCAGCGCGGACGAGATGAAGGTCGCCGACTTCAAGCAGGCGCACGAGACCCTGACGCCGCTGTACGAGAAGCTCCAGCTCTTCGACGTCTACAGCTCGGTGTGGTTCTCCGCGATCTACATCCTGCTCTTCGTCTCCCTCATCGGCTGCATCGTCCCGCGCACCTGGCAGTTCGTCGGCCAGCTCCGCGGCCTGCCGCCGGGCGCCCCCAAGCGGCTGACCCGCCTGCCCGCGTACACCACCTGGCGCACCGAGGCGGACCCCGAGGAGGTCCGCGAGGCGGCCCTCGCCGTCCTCAAGGGCCGCCGCTTCCGGGCCCGTACCGCCGGTGACGCGGTCGCCGCCGAGAAGGGCTACCTCCGGGAGGCGGGCAACCTCCTCTTCCACCTCGCGCTGATCGTGATGCTGGTGGCCTTCGCCTGGGGCCAGCTCTTCAAGTCCGAGGGCGGCAAGCTGGTCGTCGAGGGCGACGGCTTCTCCAACACGCTCACCCAGTACGACGACTTCAAGTCCGGCTCCCAGTTCGGCGTCGACGAGCTGGAGCCGTTCAGCTTCACCCTGGACGGCTTCACCGGTACGTACGAGAAGAGCGGCCCGCAGCGCGGCACCCCCCGCACCTTCGAGGCGGCCGTCACCTACACCCGGGGCGACGGCAAGGACGAGAAGGCGGTCATCCGGGTCAACGAGCCGCTGAAGGTCGGCGACTCCAAGGTCTATCTGATCGCCCACGGCTACGCGCCGGTCGTCACCGTCAAGGACGGCAGGGGCAAGGTCGTCTTCCGCGGCGCCGTCCCGCTGCTGCCGATCGACAACAACATCACCTCCACCGGCGCGATCAAGGTGATGGACGGCTACCGCGACAAGAACGGCAAGGCGGAACAGCTCGGCTTCAAGGCCTTCTTCGTGCCGACCTTCGCGGGCGCCGGGCAGGGGAACATGTTCTCCCAGTTCCCCGCGCTCGACTTCCCCGTCATGGCCCTCACCGGCTACCGCGGCGACCTGCGGGTCAACTCCGGGCTGCCGCAGAACGTGTACCAGCTCGACACCTCCAAGATGACCCAGTTCAAGGTCGCCGGAGGCACGGGGGTCGCCCAGCGGATGCGGCCCGGCGAGACCATGACGCTGCCCGACGGCGCCGGCTCGATCACCTTCGAGAAGGAGATCAAGGAGTGGGCGAGCTTCCAGGTCTCCCAGCAGCCGGGCAACGGCCTCGCCCTCTCCGGCGCGGTCGCCGCGATCGCCGGACTCACCGGCTCGCTCTTCATCCAGCGGCGCCGGGTCTGGGTCCGCGCCGTCCGCGGCGAGGACGGCAGGACCGTCGTCGAGATGGCGGGCCTCGGCCGCAGCGAGTCCGCCAAGCTGCCCGAGGAGCTCGCCGAGCTCGCGGTCGCGCTCACCGCCACGGCGCCCCCGGCGCCCGAACCCGCCGCACCGGAATCCGCCGCATCCGAACCCGCCGAAGCAGAAGCGGAAGCATCAGAAGGGGTCGAGAAGTGATCCTCGCCGCCGAGACCAACGAGAGCCTGGCGCAGATGAGCAACACGCTCGTCTACTCCTCGATGGCCGTCTACACCCTGGCCTTCCTCGCCCACATCGCCGAGTGGGTGCTCGGCAGCCGCAGCAAGGTCGGCCGCACGGCCGCCGCGCTGACGCAGCCGGCCGCCGAGGCCGCGAAGGTGACCGTCCAGGTCAAAGGGGCCGGCGGCACCACCGTCCTGGACCGGCCCAAGGTCGTCACCCGGGCCGCCGCCGGCACCCGTGACGTCCCCGACGGCCCCGGCGCCGCCGGCGGCACCGTCAAGGGCGACCTGTACGGCCGGATCGCCGTCTCGCTCACCGTCCTCGCCTTCGCCCTGGAGGCGGCGGGCGTGGTCAGCCGCGCGATCGCCGTGCAGCGCGCCCCCTGGGGCAACATGTACGAGTTCTCCACCACCTTCTCCACGGTGGCGGTCGGCACCTACCTCGCCTTCCTGCTGGCGAAGAAGAACGTCCGCTGGATCGGCCTCCCGCTGGTGACGACGGTCCTGCTCGACCTGGGCGTCGCCACCACCTGGCTGTACACCGAGAGCGACCAGCTGGTCCCGGCCCTCGACTCGTACTGGCTGTGGATCCACGTCTCCACCGCGATCTTCTGCGGCGCCGTCTTCTACCTCGGCGCCGTCGCCACCCTGATGTACCTCTTCCGCGACTCGTACGAGAACAAGCTCGCGAACGGCGGCGAGCCGGGGTCCTTCGCCCGGTCCGTCCTGGAGCGCCTGCCCTCCGCCGCCTCCCTCGACAAGTTCTCCTACCGGGTCAACGCCGCCGTCTTCCCGCTCTGGACCTTCACGATCATCGCGGGCGCCATCTGGGCCGGCGACGCGTGGGGCCGCTACTGGGGCTGGGACGCCAAGGAGGTCTGGTCCTTCATCACGTGGGTCGGCTACGCCGCCTACCTGCACGCCCGGGCCACGGCCGGCTGGAAGGGCCGCAAGGCCGCGTACATCGCGCTCATCGCCTTCGGCTGCTTCCTCTTCAACTACTACGGCGTGAACATCTTCGTCAGCAGCAAGCACTCCTACGCCGGCGTCTGAGCTGGCACGGCCCCCCTCGGGGGGCCACGCTGGAGGTATGAGCGAGATACCCCGGGGCAGGAGCGAGACCCACGACGGCGACACGCACCTGCTGCGGTACGTGATCGAGCTGCCGCACCCCCAGGCGGTGGTGTGGGAGAAGGTCGCCTCGCCGGAGGGGCTGCCCTCCTGGCTCTGCGCGGCGGACCCGCTGGAGCCGAGGCTGGACGGGAGGGTCACCCTCCGCTGGCTGAACGGCGACACCGAGGTCTCCGGGCGGGTGACCGCCTGGGACCCCGACCACGTGGCCGAGTACACGGTCGACGCCCCGCACGGACGGATCCGGTTCCATCTGGAACCGGACGCCGGCGGGGCGTCGACCGTGCTGCGTTTCACCAACGAGTTCCGGGGCGACCGGGACCTGCTCCTCGACTGCCTGGCCGGCTGGCACGACCACTTCGAGCGGCTGCGGGACGCGCTGGACGGCCGTCCGACGGACTGGCGGCAGTGGACCACCGGCCGCTGGAGCGAGCTGCGCGAGCTGTACGCCCAGGACACGGCGCGCTGGCCCAAGTGGGTGCCGTAGGGGACGCGGTCTATCCCTTCTTCGGCGGCAGGCAGCTCGTCGCCGGGGATTCGCCCTCGGGCCAGGCGGTCTGGACGAAGCGCTGGGTGCCGTCGGCGGCGAGTTCCACGATGGGCACGGCCTTGTTGTACGGGTTGCCGTGGTTGTCGAGGCAGATCCAGCCGCTCGCGCCCTGGACCCGCAGCGAGCCCTTGACCTGCGGCCACTGGGTGCCGACGTCGGCGAGCTCCGGGTAGGGGGCGTTCGCGGGGGTGGCCTGGCGGATGGCGTGGACGGCCGTCGCCATCGCGTCGTACGCGATGATCGCCTGCCCGTCCCGGAGCGGGATCGGCCGGGGGTCGGCGCGGGCGATGTCGGTGAGGAAGGTCTGGAAGGCGACGACCGAGCCGCCGGTCGTCGGCACCGGCCTGCCCGGTGCGGGCCTCCAGGCGTCGGGATGGGCGAGCGCGGCGTACCGGACGGTCAGCTTCTTGCCGAGGGCCGCGCGGTTCAGCTTCTCGTCGGCGCCGAGGTACGAGCCCTCGTCGCCGGTCAGGACGGTGAAGGCCCGGTCGGCGCAGCCGCGGGAGCCGAGCGCGTTGATGAACTGGCGCAGCTGGGTGTGGCGGCCGGCGAAGAAGACGGTCTCGGCGCGGGTGTCGCAGATCAGGTGGGTGATCTGGCGGAAGGTGTTGGCGGTGGTGCCCTCCTCGGTGTTGTCCTTCGGCGAGGTGTAGAGCTGCGGCTCGTAGGGGGCGCCCTTGAGGGACTCGGCGAAGGCGGTCCGCAGGGTGTCGATGTAGTGGTCGCCGGTGCGGGAGTCCTGGACGAGGATCGCGCGGGCCGCGTCGACCCGGCCGAAGTCGGCGAGGGCCCGGGCCTCGTCGCTGTTGGTGGGGGAGACCCGGGCGAGGCCGGGGAAGCGGTCGCGGCCGGGGCCGTTGGCGAGGTCGTCGGCGGTGATGGTGGTGCCGACGACGGCGATCCCCGCGCCGGTGAGGGCGGTGACCGCCTCCCGTACCTCGGCGGAGGAGGTCGCGACGCCGGAGACGGCGCGGAGCCGGTCGGGGGCGCCGGTCATGGTGACGAGCCGGTCGACGACCGTGCGCCAGTGGGCGTTCCTGTTGCCGGTGTTGGCGAGGACGAGCCGGATCTTCGGGGTCTCGCTGTTCGACTCGTGGTTGGCCCGGTACTGGTAGGCGTACGCGCCCTGGAGTTCGCGGAGGATCTTCTCCCGGGTGCCGGAGTCGGTGGCGGTGATCGGGAGCAGCACGGCGACGGTGGCGTACTCGCCGGCCTTGAGGGTGGCGTTCTCGCGCCCGATGGCGCCGGTGATGGCGGCGAGGGCGGGGACGCCGAAGGCGTGGCCGTCCCCGTTCACGCCGACGCACTCCCCGCTGCCGGAGGGCCGTTCCACGCCGGCGGCGCAGGAACGGTCCTCCGGCTGGAGGAGCCGCACCAGGCCCCAGCCGCCGAGGCCGGCGACGAGGGCGGTCGCGAGGAGCACGGTGAGGAGCTTCTGCCGGGGCGTCCAGAAGAAGCGGCGGCGCAGCCGGTCGAACATCGCGTCAGACTCCGTCCTCGCGCCCGGGCGGCAGCGACAGCTCCCGCCAGGCGCGGATGTCCCGCGGCCAGTGCCCGGCCGCGTCCCACAGTGGACCGCTGCCCGTGAGGTGACGGCCGGAGAGCCGGCGCAGCTCGTACGCGAGCCGGGCGGCGACCTCCTCGTCGGGCAGCGCGAGCGGATCGGTGAGCAGCCATACGGCGTGCAGCAGCCGCCGTACGGAGAGGTGCAGTTCGGCGGCGTCGGGGCCGAGCCCGTCGGGCAGCGCCGGGGCGGCCTCCTGGCCGAGGGCGACGGCCCGGCGCGGGTCGGGGCCGGTGCGGCCCCGCTCGCGCGGGTAGGGGGCGGCGGCGACGAACCGCAGCAGGCCGAGCCAGCCGAGGACGTCGGGGCCGGGGAAGGTGAGCCGGAGGTGGGCGACGGCCTCGGCGGTGTCGCCGAGCGCCAGGTCGTGGTGGAGCCGGTGCGGCCCCGGCTGGGGTCCGTAGTGGCGGCGGAGGGTCTCGTGGACGGCCCGCCAGGCCGAGTACTGCGGATGGTCGGCGTCCTCGAAGCGGAGCCGGTGCAGCAGCAGGGAGCGCAGCAGCGGGTCGCCGACGAAGTGGCCGGGGTGGTCGGTCCAGTGCTCGGCGCGGAGCCGGTCGCGGACGCGGAGGGCGACGTCGCCGTCGAGGGACTCGGCGGCGAGCCGGGCCTGCGCGAGGCGGCGGGCGGAGTCCTCGTCGTGGGCGGCGGCGAGGACCGCGTACGGCCCCGGTCGGGGCACCGGCAGCAGGGCGGCGAGGAGGGCGGGGGCGACGGGCAGGGGCGCGGCGTCCTCGCGGAGCTCCACGGTCCGGTCCAGGAGCCCGCCGGGGGTGAGGCGGGCGCGGTCGGCGGCCGGGGTCTCGCCGGCCGCGCGGGCGAGCAGGTCGACGCCGAGCGGACGGCCGCCGGTGAGCCGGTGGACGGCCCGGGAGAGCGTGGCGGGGGCGCTGCCGGCCGGGTCGTGGCGGTCGAAGGCGGCGCGGGTCTGGGTGGGGGTGAGCGGGGTCAGCTCGACGGCGAGGAGGCCGGAGCCGACCCGCCCGGTGCGCGGGCAGGGGGCCTGGTGGGCGGTCTCGGGCAGCCGGAGGCGGGTGGCGTGGCGCAGCGCCTCGTGCTCGCGCAGCCGGGAGGCGGCGAGGACGACGGTGTGGTCGCGGCGGCCGTCGGAGCGGGCCCGCAGAATCGGTTCGACCACGGCGCGGCCCACGAGCTCGTGGGCGTTGTCCAGGAGGATCAGGGGTCTTCCGACGCGGCTGCCGCGGCGCAGCCCGGTGTAGGCGCGGAGCAGGTCCTCGGTGAGGGTGAGGACGAGGAAGGCCTCGGCCTCCTCGCGGCGCGGCCCGCCCTGCGCGAAGTCGACGGCGAGCTGCTGGAGGCCGGCCCGGCCGCGCCCGCCGGCGTTGCGATAGCCGCCGAACCATTCCTCGGGCGCCTTCTTGAAGCGGTTGAAGAACTCGTCGACGACCGTCTCGACGGTGGCCTCCGCGACGAGCCCGGCGAAGGGAGCGCCGGCCTCGGCGGCGGTGCCGGCGAGCTTGGCGAGCACCCGGCCGACCCAGGCGGCGGCGGCCGCGCGCCCGGCGTCGACGGTGGCGAGCAGCGGCCCGAGGCGTAACAGGTCGCGGCGGGCCCGCTCGTCGTCCTCCCGCGTCCAGCCGACCGAGGTGACGGCGACGAGCCCGAGCGCGAGCCGCGGAAACGGTACGGCTCTGACGGCGTCGGCCTTCCGCCCGAGCTGCACCGAGAGCTCCGCGAGCGCGCCGGTGACCGGGGACCAGCCGGCCCCGTGGTCGGCCGGCTCCTCGACGTGGGCGCAGTCGAGCAGGGCGAGCGGGGTGAAGTCGCGGTAGCGGTTGCGGACTTCCTTGAGCAGCACGGTCTTGCCCATGCCGCGTCCGCCGGTGAAGACGGTGACGGGCGGGTCGTCGCCGTGCTCGAAGGGCACCCGCCCCTGGCCGTTCGGCCCGAGCCCGATGAGCCGCGCGGCCAGTCCGCGAGGATCCAGGACCGCCTCGCGGCCGTACAGCTCTCTGTCCACCCGCCACCCCCGTCGCAGTGAACTCCAGGATAACGACGGCGTGTTGGGAACAGGAGGGAACTGGAACGCCTTTTCGGGACCGTTGCCGAAGTGTCGTCACTCCGTGGCGATCGCGTCGAGCTGCGCCCGCAGATACCGGTGGGACTCGATGCCGTGGATCGTGGTGCCGGGGGTGCACTCGTAGAAGTACACCAGCGACATCAGCTCCTCGTCGGGCGCGTCGGCGGGCGGCGGCAGCACCCGGTGCCGTCCGGACCGCCACCGGCCGCCCGTCCAGCCCGCCATCAGGTCGCCGATGTTGACGGTGAAGGCGGCGGGGTCGTACGGCGCGTCCCGCCAGCCCCCCGCCTCGGTGAAGACCTGCAGCCCGCCCTTGCCGTGCTGCCGGTCGAGGACGGTGACGGTCCCGAAGTCGGTGTGCGGCCCGATCCGGAACTGCCCCGGCTCCGGCGCGCCGGTCCGCTCCTGCCCCGGGTACCAGTTGATGTTGAACCCGAAGGTGGGGTGCCCGGTGTGCCGCGTGAAGAAGTCCCGCTCCTCGCCGAGCGCCACCCCGAGCAGGTCGAGCACCCGGTCCGACAGCGCCTTCATCTGCGCGAGATACGTCTCCACCAGCGGCTTCAGCTCCGGCACCTCGGCGGGCCAGAGGTTCGGCAGGAACCACTCGGCGTCCACGGCGGGGTCGCCGGTCGGCTCCTCGGCGGCGAAGGACAGCGACTCCTTCAGGTCGGGCGGGGTGGCGGTCCCCTCCGCGTACCCGTTCGCCTCCGCCCCCGGCCCGAGCCACCCCCGCCCGCCGACCCGCACGGCGTACGGCTCCTTGACGGCGGCGGGGAGATGGAAGAAGGCGCGGGCGCTCTCGCGGATCGCGGCCGGCAGCGCGGGGTCCACCCCGTGCCCGGACACGAGCAGGAACCCGGCCTCGCGCAGCGCCCGGTCGACGGCGGGGAGCTGTGGCGCGGGGTCGCGGGCGAGGTCGATGGTGGGCAGCTGCGCGGTGTCAGTCACGGCCGATGTCCTCGTTCCAGAGGGTGGGGTGGGCGGCGATGAACTCGCGCATCAGCGCGACGCACTCGGCGTCGTCGACCACGACGACCTCGACGCCGTGCCGCGCGAGCCACTCCTGGCCGCCGCGGAAGGTCCGGTCCTCCCCGATCACGACCCGCGAGATCCCGAACTGCCGCACGAGCCCGGAGCAGTACCAACAGGGGGACAGGGTGGTGACCATCGTCGTCCCCCGGTACGAGCGCTGCCGCCCGGCGTCCCGGAACGCGGCGGTCTCGGCGTGCGCGGACGGGTCCCCGTCCTGCACCCGCCGGTTCCGCCCCCGCCCGAGCAGCGCGCCGTCGGCGCCGTAGAGCGCGGCGCCGATCGGCACCCCGCCCTCGTCCCGTCCGGCACGGGCCTGGTCGACGGCGGTGCGGAGCCACCGGCGGGCCTGGTCCTGGTCCATACGGGGAGCCTTCCCCGGCGGACCGGGCGCATCACACCTCGCGCCGACTCGCGTCCGTCGGGAGCGGGTCCGCGACGAAGGTGCCCTTGCCGTGGACGGTCAGGATCAGGCCGCGCTCGCGCAGAACCGAGGCGGCGCGGCGGACAGTGAGATAGGCGACCCCATACTCCGTGGCGAGGTCCCGCTCGGCGGGCAGACGGGCGCCGGGAGCCAGCTCGCCGGCCGCGATCCGCGCGGCGATGTGATCGGCCACCGCGACGTACACCAGCTGGGGGCCCTGGGGGTTGAACTCGGGGATCTGTCCGCTGTCGGTCACACGGCCAACGTAAGCACCGAAGATCTGTGCGAACCATTGATGAGCTATGCAGAGCTATACATGCCTTATAGGGTCGTGTGACGTGAAGACCCCGGCGAGGTGGCTAGACCTCCCGGGGCATGGCCACCAACTATCAACGGAGTTGATGACGTGCGGAACCTTATCGCGCACGCCCTGATCCCCTTCCTCCCTCTGCTCCTCTGGCTGCTCACGCCGGCGGCGCAACGCCGCCGCCGGTGGACCTTGTGGCTGGCCACGGTCGGCGTCGACCTCGACCGCCGGAACATCCACGCCGGAGCCGCCCGATGAGCCGCTGCGGGGCCCGGCGGTCCGTGTACGCCGTCGCGGAGGTGGTCCGGCCCGTGTGGGGCGGGTCCGTCTGCGTCCTCGACGTGGGCCATGACGGCCTGCACCGCGACCGCGCGGGCGACGGCTGGTGGGTGACGCCGGAGGTCGCCGACGCCGTGACCGTCTCCCTGCTCGCCCGCGCCCTCGCGCCGGAGCCCGAGCCCGAGTTCCGCTCGCCGCGCTGCATCGTCGGCCGCCACGACCGCTGCCGCGACCACGCGCCCCGCGACAGCGGTGTACCGGGGGTGCGGTACCTCGTGTGCGAGTGCGCCTGCCATACGGGCGGCCAGGCATGAGGGGGCATGCTCCGCGCCGGCTGGATACGCCGGCCGAGGCACCCCTGCTGGAGGGCATGGTGACGCCACAGGCCGACCACGCCGGAGAACTCATCCCCCGCCCCGAGCCGGGTGTCGGGCTCGTAGTCCCACCGCTTCACGTGCAACGGCTCCGCGCCCTTCTCCGGCGGCTGCATCCGGGGGGCCTGGGGGCCGTCACAGCCCTCCAGGGCAGGAGGGCTGTGAGGGAAGGCGTAGACGCCGCCGGGCGTCAGGCGCGCGTGGACCAGCGGCAGCAGTCGACTACGAGGACCCCGCCGAGCTGCCCGGCCGGCGTCGGAAGCGGCCCACGGCGTTCCTGTGGCCCGAGTCCGGGGGAAGGGAGTGGCTGGTCCCTCCGGACTCGGTGGTGCCGGAGGAGTAGGCCCCTTCCCTCCCCGCCTCACGCCACCGTCACGCCCCCCGCCTCCTCGTACGCGAACAGGGCCGGCGGGGTGTCGTTCTCGAAGAAGGTCTTCGCGCGGATGAGGGCCTGTTCGTCGGCGCGGATGCGGCCGGGGCGGGAGGCGGTGCCCAGGAGGACGCCGCCGAAGCGCATGCGGAGGTAGGCGGCGGAGTTGTGGAGGGCGGTGGTGAGGCCGTCCGCGACGACGTGGTGTTCGTGGGACAGGGCCGTGACGCCCCACAGGGTGCGGCCCGCCATGCGCTGCTTGAAGTCGGAGTCCGGGAGGTTCAGCCAGCCGGACCAGTAGTCGAGGTAGCGCTTGGTCTGGGCGGAGAGGGTGTACCAGTACAGGGGGGAGACGATGACGATGTCGGTGGCCTCCCGGGTGGCCTTCCACAGCTCCTCCTCGACCTCGCCCATGCGGTGCGCGGCGGTCTCGTGGCGGCCGTCCTGGAAGTCCGGGAGGTCGAGGGCGTTCAGGTCCACCCAGCGCTGCGGTGTCCCGGCGGGCAGGTGGGCGGCGGCTTCGCGGGCCAGGATCTCGGAGTTGCCGTCGGCGCGGGAGCTGCCGAGGACGAAGAGGAACGAGCGGTCCGAGCCGGGGTTCGCGTCGGGGGACATGGGGGCTCCTGGTTCGTGGGTGCGCACGGGCGGGGCGGCCGGGGCCGGTACCCCTGCCAACTAGTCGTCGTGCGCGGGTATTCCGCTTCCGCTGAAGAAGTCGATCGGATCTGCCGATGCGGGCCATCGGCAGGACGCCCCACTGGCCCGTGGACCCGTACGGGGCCGCGTCCGTAGCGTCGGCGGCATGAGAAACGAGACCAGGGGAACCCTCGAACTGACCCTCGCCATGGTGCTGTCGGGCACGCTCGGCGTCTTCGTCGTGGAGTCGGGCGCCTCGCCCTTCGAGGTCGTGTTCTTCCGGTGCCTCTTCGGGGCGGTCGCGCTCGGCCTCTACAGCCTGGCGCGGGGCTACTTCACCGGGCACGGCTTCACCGCGCGGTCCTTCGGACTCGCCGTCCTCGGCGGGGTGTTCATCGTCTTCAACTGGGTGTTCCTGTTCGAGGCCTACGCCGCCTCGTCCATCTCGCTCGCCACCGTCGTCTACCACACGCAGCCGTTCTTCCTCGTGCTGCTCAGCGCCTTCTTCCTGCGGGAGCGGATCCCCGCCGGGAAGGTGGCGTGGCTCGCCGTCGCCTTCGCCGGGCTCGTCCTCGTCTCCGGCGTACGGCCGGGGGACACCGCCTCCCTCAAGGGGCTCGGGTACGCGCTCGCCGCCGCCGTGCTGTACGCGCTCGCCACCTTCGTGACCAAGCGGATCGGCGGCGTACGGCCGCATCTGATCGCCCTCGTGCAGGTGGTGGCCGGGGTGCCGCTGCTGCTGCCGTTCGCCGACTTCGGGGCGGTCGCCGGGCTCGGCGCCGGGTGGGGGTGGCTGGCCGGGCTCGGGATCGTCCACACCGGGCTGATGTACGTGCTGATGTACGCCGCCTACGCCAAGCTGCCCACTCCGAAGATCGCCGTGCTCGCCTTCACCTACCCGGCGGTCGCGATGGTCGTCGACTGGGCGGTGTACGGGCACCACATCGGGCTCGTCCAGGCGCTCGGCGTCCCGCTGATCGTCCTCGCCAGCCTGAAGGTCACTCTCGCGCGAGCCGCCGCGCCTGCTCCACGAACAGCCGCACGTGTGCCGGAAGCCGCTTCCCCCGCCGCCACGCGAGCTGCGTGAAGAGCGTGAACGGCGGCTCCCAGCCCAGCGCCGCCAGCGCCCCGGACGCCAGTTCCTCCTGGACGGTGATCCGGGGCAGCAGCGCGATCCCGAGCCCGGACGCCACCGCCCGCTTGCTCGCCTCGATCGTCCCGAACTCCAGGAAATCCGGCCGGGACGTCCCCGCCCCCGCCCCCGCCAGCTCCGCCTCGAAGAGGTCGCGGTAGGCGCAGCCCGGCTCGGTGCCCACCAGGGCGGTGCCCGCGAGATCGGCCGCGGCCAGTCCCGTACGGCCCACGAGGGCGTGGTCCGGGGCGGCCACCAGGGCCAGCGGCTCCGGCGCCAGGACCTCCGTCTCCAGGCCGTCGTGCTCGGTCTCCGCCTCCATGAGGAAGCCGAGGTCGTACGTGCCCTGCCGCAGCGCCTGCCGCGTCGCGTCGCCGAGCGTGGGCCGCAGGGCCAGGCGGACGGCCGGGTACCGGTGGTGGACGTACTCCAGGAGCGGCGGGAGCCGGTAGGTGGTGAGGGACTCCATGGTCCCGATGGTGATCGTCCCGGCGGCCTCCCCGGCGGCGACCGCGGCCCGCGCCTCCTCGGCGAGCTCGGCCATGCGGCGCGCGTACGGCAGCAGCCGCTCGCCGGCCCCGGTCAGCCGGATGCGGCCGCCGAGCCGCTCGAAGAGTTCCGTGCCGAGGGCCGTCTCCAGGGCCTTGACCTGCGAGGTCACGCTGGACTGGGCGTAGCCGAGCTCGGCGGCGGCGCGGGTGAAGGAGAGGACTTCGGCGACCTTCTCGAAGGTCGCGAGGAGCCGCAGCTCCATCAGGCGGACTTCGCCGCGCGGGAGCGGGCTCGGGTGTGGGCTCGGGAGCGAGTGCGGGAGCGGCTCACGCGTCCTTCTCCCCGTCGCCCTCTTCGCGGCGCTTCAGCTCGTCCTCGCGGCGGCGCAGATCCGCCTCCCAGTCCTCGAACAGGGCGTCGTCCCGCTCCTTCTGCTCCGCGGCCTCCGCGGCCTTCTCGTCGGAGAGGGACTTCAGGAATTCGGGGTTGTCGTCCGGCGCCACCCAGCCGCCGCGGCCGCCGCGCCCGCCCCGGGCGCCGCCGGCCGTGGTCCGCCGGGCCTTGCCCGCGAAGATCCACACGATCGGCCCGACGATCCAGAACAGCAGGATGATGATCACCCAGACCACCTTGGGCAGGTGCTTGACCTCGTCCTCGGGGGTGTTCAGGCAGTCGATGAAGGCATAGATCGTCAGCGCCAGTGGCAGGATGAACATCAGTGCCCTGAGCATGTGGAGCAGCCCCCTGGAAGCGGTGGCGGGGGCGCGTCGAGTCGGCCCCGGTGACAAGTCCAGCGTAGCCGGTGACCGATACTTGCCCGTATGGCTTACGACGATCTCCGCTCGCTGCTCAGGGCCCTGGAGCGCGAAGGCGACCTCAAGCGCATCAAGGCCGAAGTCGACCCGTACCTGGAGGTCGGGGAGATCGTCGACCGCGTGAACAAGGCGGGAGGCCCGGCGCTGCTCTTCGAGAACGTGAAGGGCTCCGCGATGCCGCTCGCGATGAACGTGTTCGGCACGGACCGGCGGCTCCTCAAGGCCCTCGGCCTGAAGTCGTACGAGGAGATCAGCGAGAAGATCGGCGGGCTGCTCAAGCCGGAGCTGCCGCACGGCTTCGTCGGCGTCCGGGAGGCCTTCGGCAAGCTGGGCTCGATGGTCCACGTGCCGCCGAAGAAGGTGAAGTCCGGCGACGCGCCCGTGCAGGAAGTGGTCCTGACCGGCGACGACGTCGACCTCGACCGGCTGCCCGCGCTCTTCACCTGGCCCAAGGACGGCGGCTCCTTCTTCAACCTGGGCCTCACCCACACCAAGCACCCCGAGACCGGCGTGCGGAACCTGGGCCTGTACCGGCTCCAGCGGCACGACAAGCGCACCATCGGCATGCACTGGCAGATCCACAAGGACAGCCGGAACCACTCCGCGGTCGCCGCCGAGCGCGGCGAGCGGCTGCCGGTCGCGATCGCCTTCGGCTGCCCGCCGGCCGTCACGTACGCCTCCACCGCCCCGCTGCCCGGCGACATCGACGAGTACCTCTTCGCCGGCTTCGTGCAGGGCAAGCGGATCGAGATGGTCGACTGCAAGACCGTGCCGCTCCAGGTCCCGGCGAACGCCGAGGTCGTGATCGAGGGCTGGCTGGAGCCGGGCGAGATGCTGCCGGAGGGGCCGTTCGGCGACCACACCGGCTTCTACACCCCGCAGGAACCGTTCCCCGCGCTGAAGATCGACTGCGTCACGATGCGGAAGCGTCCGCTGCTCCAGTCGATCGTGGTCGGCCGGCCGCCGACCGAGGACGGGCCGCTCGGCCGGGCGACGGAGCGGTTCTTCCTGCCGCTCCTCAAGATCATCGTGCCGGACATCGTCGACTACCACCTGCCGGAGTCGGGCGGCTTCCACAACTGCGCGATCGTCTCGATCGACAAGAAGTACCCGAAGCACGCGCAGAAGGTCATGCACGCCATCTGGGGCGCCCACATGATGTCGCTGACCAAGCTGATCATCGTGGTCGACAAGGACTGCGACGTGCACGACCTGCACGAGGTGTCCTGGCGGGCCCTCGGGAACACCGACTACGCCCGCGACCTGACCGTCGTCGAGGGCCCGGTCGACCACCTCGACCACGCCTCCTACCAGCAGTTCTGGGGCGGCAAGGCGGGCATCGACGCCACGAAGAAGCTGCCGGAGGAGGGCTACACCCGGGACGGCGGCTGGCCGGACATGGTGGAGTCGGACCCGGCGACGGCGGCCCTGGTGGACCGCCGCTGGAAGGAGTACGGGCTGTGACCACGGCCGCGGTCCCGGGTGCCCAGCCCGGGCGTACCAAGGCGTTCCTCAGGCTCGTGATGATCGAGCACTCGGTCTTCGCCCTGCCCTTCGCCTACATCGCCTCGCTCACCGCGATGTTCCAGCTGGACCGGAGCATCGACTGGTGGACGCTCTTCCTGGTCACGGTGTGCATGGTGGGGCTGCGGACCTTCGCCATGGCCTGCAACCGGATCATCGACCGCGAGATCGACGCGCGTAATCCGCGCACCGCCCAGCGCGAGCTGGTGACGGGCGCGGTGTCGGTGCGGTCGGCGTGGACCGGCGCCGGGATCGCGGTCGTCGTCTTCCTCGGCGCCGCCGCGCTCCTCAACCCGCTCTGTCTGGCGCTGGCGCCGCTGGCCGTCATCCCGATGGTCGTCTACCCGTACGGCAAGCGGTTCACGAACTTCCCGCACGCGATCCTCGGCCTCGCGCAGGCGATCGGCCCGATCGGCGCCTGGCTCGCGGTGACGGGGGAGTGGTCGTGGGACGCGGTCATCCTGGGGCTCGCGGTCGGCATCTGGATCGGCGGCTTCGACCTGATCTTCGCCTGCCAGGACGTGCAGGCGGACCGGGCGCACGGCGTGATGTCGGTGCCGGCCCGCTTCGGCATCCCGGCGGCGCTGTGGGGCGCCCGCGCCTCCGCCGTCGTCACCACGGGGCTGCTGGTCTGGTACGCGCTGGCCACGGACGCGGGCCTGTTCTTCTGGGTCGGCCTGGTGATCGTCGTGGCGGCCTTCTGCTACGAGCACTCCCTCGTGAAGCCGCACGACCTGTCCCGGCTCAACCGTGCCTTCTTCACGACGAACGGGTTCATCGGCATCAGCCTCTTCGTCTGCGCCCTCCTCGACCTGCTGGTCCGAGGGCTCACCCTCTAGGCTCGGCGCCATGGACGACGGCAAGCGCACCCCGTGGGTCGTGGGGGTTTCCGGGGCGTCGGGGACGCCGTACGCGGCTTCCGTGCTGCGGGGGCTGCTCGCGGCGGGGGAGAGCGTCGACCTGATCGTCTCGCGGGCCTCGCGGCTGACGCTGCTCGACGAGACGGGGATCGGCTTCCGGGACGCGCACTGGCGCGAGGACCTGGCGGCGTGGCTGGCGCGCGGCGCGGACGGGAAGCCGGACGCGTACGGCGACGTGGACGTCAGCGACGTGCGGTACTGGGCGGCGGGCGACCTGGCGGCGGGGCCGTCCTCGGGGTCGTACCCGGCGAAGGGGATGCTGATCGTGCCGGCCTCGACCGCCGCGGTGGCGGGAGTGGCGCTCGGTCTGTCGAAGGACCTCTTGCAGCGGGTGGCGAGCGTGACGCTCAAGGAGCGGCGTCCGCTGGTCGTCGCGGTGCGGGAGACCCCGCTGAGCGGTCAGACGCTGAAGCAGATGGTGGCGCTGGACGAGGCGGGCGCCGTGGTGCTGCCCGCCTCTCCGGCGTTCTACGCGGGGGCGACGCACATCCAGGACCTGGTGGACTTCGTCGCCGGGCGGGTGCTCGACGCGGCAGGGGTGCCGCACGGGCTGTACCGCCGGTGGCGGGGGGAACTCGGAGGCGGAGCTCCGGGGGTCCCCCGTGCCGGTTAGCGCTTCTTCGCGGCCTTCTTCACGGCCCGCTTCGAAGCGGTGGTGGGCTGGTGGGCACGCGAGCGGTTGGCCAGGTCCTGCAGCTCGCGCATTCGGGCGTAGGCCATCTCGATCGTGTACACGGTGTTCTCACTCCTGAAAGATCGTCGTTGATCCGTCTTTGATCCACTGAAAGATTCGCAGGGTGTTGGCCCTGCATGCCTTAGATTCTACACCTAAACTTGCGGTATCGCTGGACAATGGAAGGTCGTATACCTATGGACGCCGTGGACAGGCAGCTCATCCAGGCCCTGCGCGAGAACGGCCGCGCCTCGTACGCCGAGCTGGGACGGCTCGTCGGGCTCTCCGGCCCCTCCGTCACCGACCGGATCAACCGCCTGGAGGCGGCCGGGGTCATCACCGGCTACCGCGCCACCGTCGACGCCGCCTCGCTCGGCCTCGGCGTCACCGCCCTCATCGGCATCTCCCTCTCCGACGCCGCCGACCACGAGGACGTGGCCCGCCGGCTGAAGGACCTCGCCGAGATCGAGGACTGCTGGTTCATCGCCGGCGACGACTCCTTCATGCTCAAGGTCCGCGCCAACGACGTCGACGGACTGGAGAAGACCATCCGCCGCCTCTCCGGCACCAAGGGCGTGTCGAGGACCCGGACGACGATTGTGCTCTCCACCAAGTGGGAGAACCGGGTCGGGGACCTGCCCGAAGAGGCCTGACGCGAAGCGGCAATGGGGGTGCCTCCCGCCCGAAGGGTGGGGGAGTACGGTGGGCGAAGCCTGATTTCGTCGGATACATGGGAGGCGGCCGCATGGACGCGGGGCTCAAGCGTGAGCTGGAGCAGAAGGTGCTCGCCGGTGAGCGGCTGAGCCGTGAGGACGGCATCGCCCTCTACGACTCCGACGACCTCGCCTGGCTCGGCGGGCTGGCCCACGAGGTCAGGACCCGCAAGAACGGCGACGTGGTCCACTTCAATGTCAACCGGCATCTGAACATGACCAACGTCTGCACCGCCTCCTGCGCCTACTGCTCCTTCCAGCGCAAGCCGGGCGAGAAGGACGCGTACACGATGCGCATCGAGGAGGCCGTCCGCCTCGCCAAGGCGATGGAGAGCGAGAACCTCACCGAGCTCCACATCGTCAACGGGCTCCACCCCAACCTGCCCTGGCGGTACTACCCCCGGTCGCTGAGCGAGCTGAAGAAGGCGCTCCCGAACGTCTCGTTGAAGGCCTTCACCGCCACCGAGATCCACCACTTCGAGACCATCTCGGGCATGTCGGCCTCCGACATCCTCGACGAGCTCATCGAGGCGGGCCTGGAGTCGCTGACCGGTGGCGGTGCCGAGATCTTCGACTGGGAGGTCCGGCAGCACATCGTGGACCACCGCACCCACTGGGAGGACTGGTCCCGGATCCACCGGCTCGCCCACTCCAAGGGTCTGAAGACCCCCTCGACGATGCTGTACGGGCACATCGAGGAGCCGCGCCACCGCGTCGACCACGTGCTGCGGCTGCGGGAGCTCCAGGACGAGACCGGCGGCTTCCAGGTCTTCATCCCGCTGCGCTACCAGCACGACTTCGTGGACATGCAGGACGGCAAGGTCCGCAACAAGCTGCAGGCGCGGACGACGATGGCGACCGGCGCGGAGGCCCTGAAGACCTTCGCGGTCTCCCGGCTGCTCTTCGACAACGTGCCGCACGTCAAGGTCTTCTGGGTCATGCACGGCGTGCAGACCGCGCAGCTGGCGCTCCAGCACGGCGCGGACGACATGGACGGCTCGGTGGTCGAATACAAGATCACGCACGACGCCGACAACTACGGCACGCCGAACAAGCTCACCCGCGACGACCTGCTGGAGCTGATCCGCGACGCCGGCTTCCGGCCGGTCGAGCGCAACACCCGGTACGAGATCATCCGCGAGTACCCGGGCCCGGACGAGGGGCGGCGGGAGTCGCCGCAGCCGATGCGGGTCTGACGTCCCGAGCACGCGGAACGGCCCGGCGGGGGATCCCCCGCCGGGCCGTTCCGCGTCACGCCGCCGTGTGCTCCACCGGGATCCACAGCTCCGCCGCCGCCGTCCTCCAGTCCTCCGCCGGGCGGACCGAGAGGATCTCGGGGCCGGGGCGGCTCCGGTACGGGTTCGAGGGGAACCACTGGGTGAAGACGTCCCGCCAGAGGTGCTGGAGCGCCTGCGGGTAGGGACCCTCGCTCTCGAAGACGGCCCAGGTGCCGGCGGGGACGAGGAGGCTCTCGTCCTGCTCCGGCCGCTCCGGCTCCCCGCGCTCCTCCGGTCCGGTGACCGCGCCGTACCAGTGGTCGAGCTCCACGCCCTCCTCGCGGCTGTCGGTGAGGTGGACGACGGCGGAGACGAGTCCGGTGGGCGCCCCGGCCGAGAGGCCCGTGAGCCGGTCCAGGGTCTCCCGGCCGAGCCCCCGGATCTGCGCGGCGATCGCCGGGTTCTCGCCCTCGTGGACGAGCGGGACCCGGGCCCTGCTGCCCGTGATCCGGAAGGCGCCCCTGGCCTCGGTGCGGTACTTCATGCTGCTGTTCCCTTCGACGACGAGGCGGAAGGACATGCGCGGCTGGGCGGTGAGCGCGACGCCGGCGCGGCGGGCCTCGCCGGGCCCGATGCCGTGGACGGCGCGGAACGCGCGGGCGAACGCCTCCCCGGAGCCGTAGCCGTACCGGACGGCGATCTCCAGGAGCGTCCGCTCCCCGGCGAGCACCTCGGCGCCGGCGACGGTGAGCCGCCTGCGCCGCACGTACTCCGACAGCGGCATCCCCGCGAGGGCGGAGAAGAGCCGCCGGAGGTGGTACTCGGACGTCGCGGCGATCCGGGCCAGCTCGGCCGGGTCGAGGTCGCCGTCGAGGCGCTCCTCGATGCGGTCGAGGGCCTGGTTCAGTCCCTCCAGCAAAGTCCCTCCAGCACGGCCTGTCCTTCCTGTTTCCTGTGGTCCCCACCGTAGGAACGGGGTGCGGGCCCCGACCCGACAATCGATGCCCGATCGGGTCGGGTCGGGCGGTCGGGCGGGTCAGGCCAGGGGCAGCAGCATGACGATGTCGTCGCGGTCGTCGCCCGGGGCGACGCGGATGGCGCCGGGGACGCGCCCGACCTCCTTGTACCCGGCCCGGGCGTAGAAGGAGTCGACGCCGGTGCCGCCCCGGCAGGTGAGCCGGATCGCCTCGATCGCCTCGAAGCCGGGGGCGGTGCGGGCGGTGCGCTCGGCGGCCGCCATGAGGTCGAGACCGTACCCCTTGCCCTGGTGCTTCGGGTGGACCATCACCGTGTACAGCCACACCCAGTGGGTCATCAGGCGGTGGGTGTTGAACGTGAAGAAGGCGGTGGCGGCGACCTCCCCGTCCTCGTCCCGCCCGACCAGGAGCCGGGTGGTGCCCTGGACCATGGCGGCGAGGTGCGTGCGGAGGGCGGGGCGGATCTCCTCGGCGGTGACGGGCGGGACGAAGCCGACGGCGCCGCCCGCGTTGGAGACGTCGGCCCAGAGGGCGAGGACGCCGTCGGTCAGGGACGGGTCGACGGCCGGATCGGCCTCGAAGGTAAGGGTCATGAATGCATTTTATCTATTACCCCCTCCGGCCCTCAAGAGGCTTCCGCCCCTCGGACGCCCCGCCCGCCGGAGGCGGGCGTACCGGCCCCCGCCTCCGGCGGGCGCCCCTCCCCGTGCTTCACTGGGGGACGCTCGTCCCGTAATGGGAAGGTTCGGCACCCCGGAACCCCGGAACCTCGGAACGAAAGAGTGGGTCATGCTCCGCTACTCGCTGATGCGGCTCGGCATCTTCGCCGGGTGTTTCCTCGCCCTGTGGGGCCTCGTCTACGTCGGCGCGCTCCCGCGCGGCCTCGGCGACTCCAACCTCCTGTGGGTCCTGCTCCTCTCCATCGTCGTCTCGGCCCCCCTGAGCTTCGTCCTGCTCCGCAGGCAGCGCGACGACCTGAGCGCCGAGATCGTCGAGAAGGTCGACCGCGCCAAGGGCCGCCTCCACGAGAACCGCACCCGCGAGGACGCGCTCTAGGCCGAGCCGGCCCCGCGCCTGGTGTCGTCCCGCCGCGGGCGGGGGCGATGTCGTCGGCGACCCCGGACCGTCCGGTGGAGGTGAGGTAGGGACATGGCGGGCGATGCGTGGATCAGTGAAGCCGCGCCGTACCTGGCCCCGCGTGAGTCCGGGCAGAGTGACGCGTGGACCGACGAGGCCGCTCGCCGGGGGCGTCGTGGTGGACAGAGGCTTCTCCACGCCGGTGAGGTGGAGGCTCCCGAGGTCGTGCGGGCGGCCCTCGGGCTGTCCGTCGGCGAGCGGGTGGTCGTGAGGCGGCGGCTGATCCTGCTGGACGACCTTCCCGTGGAGCTGGCCGACTCCTACTACCCCGTCTCCGTCGCCGGCGGCACGCCGCTGGCGGAGCCGCGCAAGGTGCCCGGCGGCGCCGTCACCCTGCTCAAGGAGCTGGGGTACGTCGGTGCCGAGGTCGTCGAGGACGTGAGTGCCGGTCTGGCCGTCGAGGAGGAGCGCGTACACCTCGGGCTCGCCGAGGGGAGTGCCGTACTCCGGCTGCTGCGGCTGACGCGGACCGCCGACGGGACGCCCGTGGAGGCGGCCCTGATGGTCATGCCGGACGGCAGGCACCTGACGTACCGGCTCGGGAAGCGAGGCGCGTGATGGCGGCGCACCGGTACCGGCTGTCCGTGGTGGACGAGGAGATGTAGGGGCCGCGTAAGGTTCCTCACAGATCGAGCGCCCCTGGTGTGAGCCGTACGGCTCACACCAGGGGTGTTTGTGTTTCGGCCCAGAGTGGCCGGTTCCTGGTCTCAAAGAAGGGCTTTGAGGTTCTCAAAGTTCAAGTGTTAACGTATCGGCCATGACGACAGCAGAGCGCTACCTCGACGCCGCGGGCATCCCGCTCGTGGCGCGCCTGCACGTCGATCTCTGCCGCTGTATGTCCGCGGCCTGTTGTCGCCGCGAGTCCTGAGGCCCCGGCCTCCCCGGCAGCATGCAGCGGCGCCCCGCGCGAGAGCGCGAGAGAGTGCCGCACCCCTTCCGTATTCCCCGATACGCATCAGTGGAGTGTGTCCGTGTCCGCGTCCGCGTCCGCCACCGAGGCCAAGCCCTCGTCCCGGATACCCAAGTTCCCCTTCTGGGCCCAGATCGTCGCCGGTCTGGTCCTCGGCGTCCTGCTCGGCTGGATCGCCCGGAGCCAGGACGTCGCCTGGCTGAAGGAGACCCTGATCCAGGTCGGCGGCATCTTCGTCCAGCTGCTGAAGCTGGCCGTCGCCCCGCTCGTGTTCTTCGCGATCCTCGTCTCGATCACCAACCTCCGGAAGGTCAACAACGCGGCCCGCCTCGCCGCCCAGACCCTCCTCTGGTTCATGATCACCTCGCTCGTCGCGGTCGCCATCGGCATCACGATCGGCCTGGTCACCAACCCCGGCGCCGGCACCGGCCTCACCCCGGCCGACGGCAAGGCCCCCGAGGGCCAGGGCAGCTGGATCGACTTCCTCACCGGCATCATCCCGACGGACGTCATCACGCCCTTCACCGAGCTGAACGTCCTCCAGATCGTCTTCATGGCCGCCGTCGCCGGCATCGCCGCCCTCCAGCTCGGCGAGAAGGCCCAGCCGATCCTCTCCCTCTCCGAGTCGATCCTGGAGCTGCTCCAGAAGGCCCTGTGGTGGGTCATCCGCCTCGCCCCGATCGGCACCGCCGGCCTCATCGGCAAGGCGATCGTCAACTACGGCTGGGACCTCCTCGGCAAGTACGCGACCTTCACCGCCGACGTCTACATCGGCTGCGCCCTGGTCCTCTTCGGCGTCTACCCGCTGCTCCTCGCGACCGTCGCCAAGGTGAACCCGGTCCAGTTCTTCAAGGGCGCCTGGCCCGCCATCCAGCTGGCCTTCGTCTCCCGCTCCTCGGTCGGCACCATGCCGGTCACCCAGCGCGTCACGGAGCGCCTCGGCGTCCCGAAGGAGTACGCCTCCTTCGCCGTCCCGTTCGGCGCCACCACCAAGATGGACGGCTGCGCCGCGATCTACCCGGCGCTCGCCGCGATCTTCATCGCGCAGATCTTCGACGTCCAGCTGGGCATCAAGGAATACCTGCTCATCGCCTTCGTCTCGGTGATCGGCTCCGCCGCCACCGCCGGCCTCACCGGCGCCACGGTCATGCTGACGCTGACCCTCTCCACCCTGGGCCTCCCGCTGGAGGGCGTCGGCCTGCTCATGGCGATCGACCCGATCCTCGACATGATCCGGACCGCCACCAACGTCGCCGGCCAGGCGCTCGTCCCGGTGATCGTCTCCGCCCGCGAGAAGATCCTCGACCGCGAGAAGTACGACACCGTCACCGCCTCCCCTGTGAACGACCGGGAGCCGGCGCTCGCGGCTTGAGCGGGCTCTGTGGAGGCCTTCGTGTCACCCCCCGTCCGGGTCCGGGCGGGGGGTGACTGCTGCTACGAATGTTCTATCTGTTCATAGTCGTACCGGGTCGTTCATCTTGTTGATGTGAGGCTTTCGGAGTGGGCGCGTCGGCAGGGTGTGTCGTCCGTCGAACGGAGGGAAGGTCCGGACCGGCAGGCGGCCCGGGTCCTGTCCGATCCGGACGCGGCCGTGATCGTGACGGAGCCCCGGGACCGGCTGGCACGATGCGGTGTCGAGTGCCTCGAAGCCGCCCTGTCGGCGTCGGGGCGGCGGCTGGTCTTCCTCGGGTGAAGAAGTTCAAGGCGCAGCCCGGTTTCGTGGTGCAGGCGTTCCGGTTCGCGCTGGATCCGAACGCGGCTCAGGAGCGGGCGTTGCGTTCGCACTGCGGTGCTGCGCGGGCGGCGTACAACTGGGCCGTGAGCTGGGTGACCGCGTCGTGGTGGCAGCGCAGGGCCGAGGAGACGTACGGCGTGCCCGAGGCGGAGCTGACGCCGTGGCGGCCGTGGTCGCTGCCCTCGCTGCGGAAGGCGTTCAACGCCGTCAAGCAGGACGATCCGCGTTTCGCCGGCTGGTGGGAGGAGAACTCCAAGGAGGCGTACAGCACCGGCCTGGCCAACGCGGCCGCGGCGTTCGACAACTATGCCAAGTCGAAGAACGGCAAGCGGCGCGGCAAGAAGAGGGGCCCGCCCCGGTTCAAGGTGAAGCGGAAGGCGCGTCTGGCCTGCCGGTTCACCACTGGCACGATCCGTGTCGAGGGTGACAGCCGGCACGTGACGCTGCCGAGGCTCGGTGCGATCCGCACCCACGAGCCCACCGGCAGCCTCCTCGCGCGCGTCCAGGCCGGGACCGCGCGCATTCTGTCCGCCACGGTCCGGCACGAGTGCGGACGCTGGTTCGCCTCCTTCCAGGTCGAGGCCAAACGGGACCTGGTCCGTGTCGCCCGCCCCGAAGCCGCCGTGGGGGTTGATCTCGGTGTGAAGTCCCTGGCGGTGCTGGCCGACAGCACGGGCGAGATCCGCACCGTGCCCAACCCCCGGTACTACGACCAGGCACTGAAACCGCTGCGCAGGGCCTCCCGTACCGTGTCCCGCCGCCAGGGGCCCGACCGCCGTACCGGCCGCAAGCCGTCGAAGCGGTGGGAGAAAGCCAACGCGGCCCGCAACAAGGTCCACCACCGGGTGACGAACCTCCGCGCGGATGCCCTGCACAAGCTCACCACCGCGCTGGCCGCCGAGTACGGCACCATCGTGATCGAAGACCTCAACGTCGCCGGAATGCTGAAGAACCGGCGCCTGGCCCGCCGGATCGCCGACGTCGGGTTCGGCGAGATCCGTCGCCAGCTCACCTACAAGACCCGCCAACGACACGGCACCCGCCTTGTGGTCGCCGACCGCTGGTATCCGTCCTCCAAGTCCTGTTCCGGCTGCGGCGCGGTGAAAGCCAAGCTGCCGCTGCACGTCCGGACCTACGAGTGCGACGTCTGCGGCCTGGTCATCGACCGGGACGACAACGCCGGACTCAACCTCGTCGCCCTCGCGGCGACCCGCAGTACCGGTACCGGAGTGGCCGGAGACCGGGACACCCCCGTGGTGTCGAAGCCTCGTGGAGCCGACCAGAAGACCCGCACCACCCGCCGCGGCCGCAAGGCCACGGTGGGGCGGGCAGACGGCGCGATCCCCGCCCCACGCGGGAAGGAAACGAGAGACCGTACTCAAACCGAAGCCCTCACGCTCTGGTGACGAGACGGACCTTCCGGGCCGAAATTCCCGGAATGCCGAGACCCGACTACGGTCTTGGTGACGGCACGTAGGCTTTCGCGGGCAACTCGGTAATCGATCTTGGAAGCAGGGCGGAGAGACGCGTGGCGGGGACCAAGAGGCTGCCTCGGGCCGTGCGCGAGCGGCAGATGATGGACGCCGCCGTGACGTGCTTCGCACGGCAGGGGTACCAGGCGGCCTCGATGGACGAGATCGCCGAACTGGCGGGCGTGTCCAAGCCGCTCGTCTACCTGTACCTGAACTCCAAGGAGGAGCTCTTCACCGCCTGCATCCGGCGGGAGGCCCAGGCGCTGCTCGCGGCCGTCGCCGAGGCCGAGGCCGTGGCCGACGCGTCCGCGCCGCCGGACGAGAGGCTGTGGGCGGGACTCCTCGCCTTCTTCGGGCACGCCGCCGACCACCCCGACGCCTGGGCCGTGCTCAGCCGGCACGCGCGCACGCAGGGCGAGCCCTTCGCGACCGAGGCGGCGCGGATGCGGGAGGAGATCACGGCCTTCGTGACCGGGCTGATCGACGGGGCCGCGCGGGCCGCGCACGGGCCGGTCGAGATCGGCGAGCGCGACGTGGCGGCGCTGGCGCAGGCGCTGGTGGGATCCGCCGAGTCGCTCGCGACCTGGGCCAACGAGACGCCGGGGGTGACGGCGCGGGAGGCGGCGGCCACCCTGATGAACTTCGCCTGGTCCGGGCTCGGAAACCTCATGAAAAACGAGCGCTGGTCTCCCCGTTGAGGCTTACCGCGCAGTAAGGTTACCGGCTAGTCAAAGACTGGTCCCCTGCTCCACGCACGTCCGCTCCACGCACGTCCGCTCCACGCACTTCTGCTCCACGACGTACGACCTTCGTTCATCGCGCAGACCGAGGAGCCGCCCGTGTCGACCGAGCTCGCCTTCCTCCGCGTCGACGGACGGGTACGGGAGGTGTCCGCGCCCGCGCTCGTGCCCCGGGTCGAGCGCGGTTCGCTCGCCGACCTGCCGTACGACAACGCCCGGCAGGAACCCGACGCCGTCGTCTTCTCCCGGAAGGACGGGGAGGGGAACTGGCGGGACGTCACCGCCGCCCGCTTCGCCGCCGAGGTGCACTCCGTCGCCAAGGGACTCGTCGCCCACGGGCTGCGCCCCGGCGACCGGCTCGCCCTGATGGCCCGCACCACCTACGAGTGGACGCTGCTCGACTTCGCCGCCTGGGCCGCCGGGCTCGTCACCGTCCCCGTCTACCCGACCTCCTCCGCCTTCCAGACCCGCTGGATCCTCCAGGACTCCGGCGCCGTCGCCTGCGTCGTCGAGGACGCCGGGCAGGCGCGGCTCGTCTCCGCCGAACGGAGCCGGCTGCCCGGCCTCAGCCACCTCTGGGTCCTCGACGCGGGGGCCGTGGAGCAGCTGCGGCAGGCCGGGGCGCGGGTCCCGGACGAGACGGTGACGGCCCGGCGAGGGCTGCTCACCCCGGACGTCCTCGCCACCCTCGTCTACACCTCCGGCACCACCGGCCGGCCCAAGGGCTGCGCCCTCACCCACGCCAACTTCTTCGCCGAGGTCGACAACGCGGTCAGGCTCCTCCACCCGGTCTTCGCCCCCGAGGGCGGCGAGCCGCCGTCCACCCTGCTCTTCCTGCCGCTCTCGCACGTCTTCGGGCGGATGGTGGCGGTGGGCTGCGTCCGGGCACGGGTACGCGTCGGGCACGCGCCGTCCGTGGAGGGCGAGGACCTCCTCGACGACCTGGCCGGCTTCCGGCCGACGTTCCTCCTCGCGATCCCGTACGTGATGGAGAAGGTCTACAACCGGGCCCGGGCCGTCGCCGAGCGCTCCGGGAAGGGTGCCGCCTTCGACCGGGCCGCGCGGACCGCCCGCCGCTTCGGGCGGACCGAGACGCCCTCGCTCTCGGTGCGGGCGGCGCGCGCCCTGTACGACCCGCTGGTCTACCGCCGGATCCGGGCGGCGCTCGGCGGGCGCGTGCGGTACGTGATCTGCGGCGGCTCGCCGCTGGGCGTGCGGCTCGCGGAGTTCTTCCGGGGCGCGGGCGTCGAGGTCTTCGAGGGGTACGGCCTGACGGAGACGACGGCCGCGTCGACCGTCACCCCGCCGCTCGCGCCGCGCACCGGCACCGTCGGGCTTCCGCTGCCCGGCACGGGGGTGCGGATCGCCGACGACGGGGAGGTGTGGCTGCGCGGCCCGCACGTCTTCGCCGGGTACTGGGACGCGCAGCGCGGCACCGCCGTCCCGTACACCGACGAGGGCTGGTTCCCGACCGGCGACCTCGGCTCGCTCGACGAGGACGGCTACCTCACCATCACCGGCCGCAAGAAGGACCTCCTCATCACCTCGGCCGGCAAGAACGTCGCCCCGGCGCCGCTGGAGGACTGGCTGCGCGCCCACCCGCTGGTCGCCCAGTGCATGGTGGTCGGCGACAACCGCCCGTACGTCACCGCGCTGATCACCCTCGACCACGAGGGGCTCGCCCACTGGCGGCGGATGCGGCAGAAGGACCACCTGGCGCTGTGGGAGCTGACGCGGGACACGGAGCTGCTCGCGGTGGTGCAGAAGGCGGTCGACGACGCCAACCGGCTCGTGTCCAGGGCCGAGTCCATCCGCGCCTTCCGCGTCCTGACCACCGAGTTCTCCGAGACCTCCGGCCATCTCACGCCCTCGCTGAAACTCCGCAGGCGGGCGGTGCTGCGGGACTTCGCGCGGGAGATCGAGGAGATGTACGGGACGGAGCACGCGTACGAGTAGGGCGCCCCCGTCCCGGGGGCGCCCCAGGCCGTCCCTTCCGGGTCATGCCCGGCTCACACCGTCAGGGGCACCTCGTGGATCTCGTCGGCCGCGTGGCCGGTCCGCTGGTGGATCCGCTGCACGGCGTCGGCGGAGGGGCCCGTCGACAGGCAGTAGACGGTGCCGGACCGGGGGTCCGCCCACGCCTTCTGGAAGTGGACCCCTTCCTCCTTCTCGATGGCGAGGTCGGCGCGGTGGGCTTCGAGGAGCTGGTCCTCCGTGATCCCGACCATGCCGCGGTGCACGTCCATGTAGGTGGCCATGGTTCTCACACCTCCCTTTCCATGGTGCGCCCTCAGGGCCAGAGCAGCTCCTTGGCCCAGCCGGAGGGGGTGTCCGGGGTGCGGCGGTAGCGGAGCCGGAGGTGGCGGCGGCGGGCGTCGCCCTGGAAGAACTCGACCTCGGCGGGTTCGACGACGTACAGGGTCCAGGTGGGGGCGTCGGCGTCCGGCTCGGCCTCGGCGCGGCGCCAGGCCGCGTCGCTCGCCGCGGCGAGGGTCTCGGGGGAGTCGAGGGGTTCGCTCTGGCGGCCGGTGAGGGCGGCGGCGAGGGCTCCGGTGGTGCGGGCGTGCAGGTCCGCGTACGCCTCCTCGCGGCTCGCGGTGGCGACGCGGCCCCGGACGCGGACCTGGCGGGCCCGCACCGGCCAGTAGAAGCCCAGCGCGGCCTCCGGGTTGGCGGCCAGCTGCCGGCCCTTCGCGCTGGTCGCGTGCGAGGCGAAGTGCCAGCCGCGGTCGTCGGCGTCGTGGAGCATCACGGTGCGGACGTCGGGGCGGCCGTCCGCGCCGGCCGTCGCGAGGGAGGGCGTGTGCGGTTCGCTCTGGCCGGCGGCGACGGCGTCGAGGAACCAGGAGTGGAAGAGGGCGAGGGGGTCGGCGGGGGCGGTGCCCGGGTCGAACGCGGGCAGCTCGCCGTCCCAGACCCGCAGCGAACGCAGCGCGTGATGGAAGTCGCTCATGCGCCGAGCGTAAGCCGCGCCCGGGTCGAACCCGGGCCCGCGACGGTGCGGTGGGTCCGGTCAGGAGCGGGCCAGGATCATCGTCGCGGCGGAGCAGAACCAGCCGCCGGTGGCGGAGGCGAGGGCGAGTTCGGGGAGGGAGCCGTCGGCGCGGCGGACCTGGAGGCCGGGGGCCTCGCCCCGGAGCTGGCGGACGGCCTCGACGAGGAGGAAGAGGCCCCGCATGCCGGGGTGGCAGGCCGAGAGGCCGCCGCCGTCGGTGTTGACGGGGACCGCCGTCTTGTCCGTGAGGTACGCCCCGCCCTCCCCCTTCGCGCAGAAGCCCAGGTCCTCCAGGGTCACCAGCGTCATGTACGTGAAGGCGTCGTAGACCTCGGCGACGTCGATGTCCGCGGGCGTCACCCCGGCCCGCTCGAAGGCGAGGCGGCCGCTGACCGCCGCCGGCGAGACCGTGAAGTCCGCCCACTCGGACATCGTCGTGTGCGAGACGTGTTCCCCGGTGCCGAGGATCCAGACGGGCGGCTTCGCCAGGTCCCGCGCGTACTCCTCGGCCACGAGCAGCACCGCGCACCCCCCGTCGCTGCGGATGCAGCAGTGGAGCTTGGTGAAGGGGTCGGCGATCATCGGGCCGTCGAGGACCTCGTCGACGGTGATCGGGGTGCGGAACATCGCCTCGGGGTTCAGCGCCGCGTTCGCCCGCGCCCGGACCGCGACCTCGGCGAGCTGCTCCAGGGTGGTGCCGTACTCGTGCATGTGGCGGCGCGCGGCCATCGCGTACTTGGCGACGAGGGTGTGGCCGTACGGCGCCTCGAACTGGAGCGGCCCGCGGGCGCCGAAGGAGAGGTCGGAGGTGCGGCGCCGGGCCTTGATGTCGGCGCGCGCGGTGGAGCCGTACACGAGCAGGACCGCCTTGGCGTGCCCCGCGGCGATCGCGTCGGCGGCGTGGGCGGCCATGACCTCCCAGGTGGCGCCGCCGACCGTGGTGGAGTCCACCCAGGTGGGGCGCAGGCCCAGATACTCGGCGACCTCCACGGGAGCGAGCGTGCCGAGCCCGGCGGAGGCGAGGCCGTCGACGAGCGAGCGGTCGAGGCCGCTGTCGGCGAGGGCGCGCCGGGCGGCCTGGGCGTGGAGCGCGTAGGGGGTGGCCTCGTCGACCCGGCCGCAGTCGGAGAGCGCGACGCCGGCGACGGCGACCCGGCGCCGGCCGGGGCGGGCGGTACGCGGGGAGGCGGTGGCGGTTGCGTGGGCGGTCATGAATCTGACGGTACATCAGATATCTGCGATCCGGGCCCCGTCGGTATGGCAACCCACCTTCCCCGGGCCTAGCATGACGCACCGTCAGATACGGAGGGAGTCCCATGGAGACCGCCACCGAGGAACAGCGGGAGATCCGCCGCGCCCTGCGGGACCTGCTCGACCGGTACGCCCGCCCCACCCCCGCCCCCACCCCCGAGGGGTACGACCCCGCCCTCTGGGCCCGCATGTCCGGCGAACTCGGGCTCGCCCGCCTCGCCCTCCCCGAACTCGCCCTCGCCTGCGAGGAGACCGGCCGCGCCCTCGCCCCCTCCCCGCTGCTCGCCACCACCGTCCTCACCGCCCCCCTCGTCGCCGCCCTCGGCACCCCCGCCCAGCGCGCCGACCTCCTGCCGAGGATCGCCGCCGGCGAGCTCACCTGCGCGCTCGCCGCCCCCGGCGGCTCCCTCGCCCACGCCCTCGGCCTCACCGGCGACAACACCACCGGCGCCTGGTCCGGCGACGGCCGGGCCGGCGGCGTCCAGGCCCGCCCCGCGCCCGACGGCGACGGCTGGCTCCTCTACGGCGAGGCCGCCCAGGTCCTCGACGGCCACAGCGCCGGCCTCCTGCTCGTCGCCGCCCACACCGGCGGCTTCGCCCGCAGCCGTACGCTCCTCTACCTGGTCCGCACGCGGGACGCCGGCACCGGGCTCGTCCGCACCCGGCACGCCGGACTCGACCCCACCCGCGCCCCGGCCACCGTCCAGCTCCGCGACGTCCCGGCCGAGCTCCTCGGCGAGGACCCCGCCGACCCCGCCGACATCACCCGCGCCCTCGCCACCGCGGGCCGCACCGCCGCCGTCCTCCTCGCCGCCGAGGCCACCGGAGCCGCCCGGGGCGCCCTGGAAGGCGCCCTCGGCCGCGTCACCGCCGGCGAACGGCACCGCCTCGCCGACCTCCACGTCCAGGTCGAGGCCGCCCGCACCCTGACCTACTGCGCCGCCCGCGAGCCGGGACCCGGCCCCGAGAGCGGGCCCCTCGCCCTCGCCCAGGCCCTCGACGTCCTCCGCGACGCCGCCGGGGAAGCCGTGCCGCCGCACGACGCCGACCGCTACGGCCGCCGCGCCACCGCCGACGCGCTCCTCTTCGGCCCCGCCGGACGCCTCCGGGCCCGCGCGGCGGAACGCACCGGCCTCCTCGGCCCCACCGGAGAGGCGGCCGCCTGATGCCCAGAGGAACGAGACTCGGCGTCGGACTCGTCCAGAAGGTCTCCTCGACCCGGACCTTCGCGCGGATCGCACCCCGCGTCATCCCCGCCCTCGACAAGGCCGTGCACCGGCTCAGCGGGGGGAAGACCCTGCTCAGCACCCGGATGCTGCCCGGCGTGGTGCTCACCGCCACCGGCGCGAGGAGCGGGCAGCGGCGGACCACCCCGCTCGCCTGCATGCCGGAGCCCGAGCGGGGGACCTGGCTGCTCATCGGCTCCAACTTCGGCCGCCCCGGACACCCCGCCTGGACGGCCAACCTGCTCGCCCACCCGGACGCGGAGATCAGCTGGAAGGGCGAGGCGATCCCCGTACGGGCCGAGCGGCTGACGGGGGAGGAGCGGGCGGCGGCCTGGAAGGCGGCCCTCGCCTTCTGGCCCCCGTACGCCTCCTACCAGGCCCGGATCGAGCGCGAGATCCGGCTCTTCCGGCTCACCCGGAGGTGATCCCGCCCGGGACGGCGGGCCGGGCGCTGCTCGCGCTCGCCGCCGGCCCGTACACACGACGACGCCGACGGCGGCCTTGCCCCTCGCGGGGGCGGTGACCGACGTCGGCGTCGACGACAGGACGGGTGAAGGAAGGGCTCCGGTACGGCCCCCGGCCTATCTGACCGGCTTCTTGCCCGTGATGCCCAGGTGCACCAACAGGGCGAGGTTCGGCTTGAGTTCGGCCTGCTTCACACCCCAGGTGGTGAAGCCCTTCTGGTGGCCGGCGACCGAGGCCAGCATCGCCACGAGCGAGCCGGCCATGGCGGCCGCGCTGACCTCCTTGTCGACCTTGCCCTTGGCCTGGAGCTCCTTCACCGCGTCCGTCAGGGAGTTGGTGACCGAGTTCAGGATCTTCATGCGGATCTTGTAGAAGCGCTTGTCGCCCTCCGCGGCGCCGAGGTCCACGACCCGCAGGATCGCGTCGTGCTTCCGCCAGAAGTCGAGGAAGCCGTCGACGAGTTCCTCGGAGGTCTGCCAGGCGGCCTTGCCGATCCAGGAGCGGCCGGAGACCAGTTCCGTCAACCCGGCGCCCTCCTTCGCCATTTCCTCCGCGATCTCCAGGACGGCGCCTTCGACGTCCGGGAAGTACTGATAGAACGTCGCGGGTGAAGTACCCGCCTTCCGGGCCACGTCGATGACCTTGACGTCCCGGTACGGCGAGGAGCTGAGCATCTCACCGAGGCAGTCGAGCAGCTTCTGCCGCGTCGCCTGGCCGCGTCGTCCGGCCACGCGGCCGTCGACGGTGCGTACTTGTCCTGTCATGCCGTCAGCTTACCGAGGGGCGATCAGCGCGCGATTCGGCCGACTGCAAATGGGGTGCACCCCGTTCTCCGAGGTCGGCGGGGGTCTCCTCGGCGCGTCGTGCGAAGGGATCGCGCCAGGTGCCCGCCCCGCCCCGGACGGCGCACACCGGAGGGCGCCCCCGTCCCCGCCGCCCTAGCGTGGGGCCATGGCCGTATACACGGAAGGCACCCCCTGCTGGGTGGACGCGCAGCTCCCCGACCTGGAGGCGGGCAAGCGCTTCTACGGCGAGCTGTTCGGCTGGACCTTCGACGACGACCGCGACGAGGCCCTCCTCGACGGCCGCCGGGTCGCCGGACTCCTCCCCAAGCGGGACGGCCGCATGCCCACCACCTGGACCGTCTACCTCGCCACCAAGGACGCCGGCACCGTCGCCGCCCGGGTGAAGGCCGCCGGCGGGCAGATGGTCATGGAGCCGTACCCCGTCGGCCCCTTCGGCGTCCTCGCCCTCGCCGCCGACCCCGGCGGCGCCGTCCTCGGCCTGCGCCAGTCCGGCGACGACGACGGCTTCGAGGTCACCAACGAACCCGGCTCGTTCTGCTGGATGGAGGTGTACACCCGCCGCCCCGGCCCCGTGGACACCTTCTACGCCTCCGTCTTCGGCTGGCTCGGCCGCCAGGCCGACCCCGCGGAGGAGGGCAAGGAGCCCGGCTTCGACTACCGCGTCTGGTCCCCGCCCGGCTCCCGCCCCGGCGACGACACCGCCTTCGGCGGCCGGGCCGTCATCACCGACGCCTTCCCCGCCGAGATGCCCGGCCACGTCCTCGTCTACTTCGCCGTCCGCGACTGCGACGAGGCCTGCGCCACCACCGTCCGCCTCGGCGGCCGGATCGCCGAACCCCCCGTCGACACCCCCTACGGCCGCATCGCCGTCCTCCACGACAACCAGGGCGCCCGCTTCGCCGTCCTCGCCGAACCCCTCCCCGCCGACCCCCTCCTCGCCCCCGGCGAACCCGCCGCCCTCTCCACCGACACCACCCCGCTCGGCACCCCCGCCCCCACCCCGTCCACCCTCTCGGAGCCCCCCGCCGCACCGTGAGCGATCCGCTCGATATGACCTGTGACACCCCGATCCGCCCCCGGGTTCGCAACCGGGGCCTCGGACAGGAAGAATCAGGGCCCGGGGCCGTATCGTCGTGGCCCGTACGGGGAGGTGGCAGGCAAGTGGAACAGCTGACGCAGCACGACCCGAGACGCATCGGGCCGTTCGAGGTGCTGGGCCGGCTCGGCGCGGGCGGTATGGGTCTGGTCTATCTCGCGCGTTCGGCGTCCGGCCGGCGCGTGGCGATCAAGACCGTGCGCACCGAGCTCGCGGAGGACCAGCTGTTCCGGGTGCGGTTCACCCGTGAGGTGGAGGCCGCCCGGGCGGTGTCCGGCTTCTACACGGCCGCCGTGGTCGACGCCGACCCGCGGGCCGCCGTGCCGTGGCTGGCGACCGCGTACGTCCCGGCGCCCTCGCTGGAAGAGATAGTGAACGAGTGCGGGCCGCTCCCGGCCCAGGCCGTCCGCTGGCTCGCCGCGGGCGTCGCCGAGGCGCTGCAGTCCATCCACGGCGCGGGGCTCGTCCACCGCGACCTCAAGCCGTCCAACGTGCTCGTCGTCGAGGACGGGCCCCGGGTGATCGACTTCGGCATCGCGTCCGGCGTCTCCAACACACGGCTGACGATGACCAACGTCGCCGTGGGCACCCCCGCCTACATGTCGCCCGAGCAGGCCCGCGACTCGCGCAGCGTCACCGGCGCCAGCGACGTCTTCTCGCTCGGCTCCATGCTCGTCTTCGCCGCCACCGGGCACGCGCCCTTCCACGGCGCCAACCCGGTCGAGACCGTCTTCATGCTGCTGCGCGAGGGCCCCGACCTGGAGGGCCTGCCGGACGAGCTGCGGCCGCTCATTGAGGCGTGCATGCAGATGGACGTGGCCCAGCGCCCCACCCCGGCCGACCTCCAGGCCATGCTCGCCCCGCACCTCTTCGGCCCGGGCAGCGACGACAGCGGCACCGCCTCCGCGTGGCTGCCCGAGTCCGCCGTCACCATGATCGAGACCCGGCGCGGCGGCCGCACGACCCCGCCGCCGCCGGTCTCCCCGCCGCCGATGCCGCCGCGCCCGCCCGCCCCGTACGAGGGCGGCGACCCGCGCTCGCCCGAGCCCGCCCACGCGGGCGGCCGGCACGCGGGCCCCGCGGCGGAGTCCGGCGGTCCGGTGCGGCTCGGCGGTGCCACCGTGCCGATCGGGCCCGGCCCCCGGGTCGCCGACACCCGGGCGGCGCTCCGCCTCGGCCAGGCCGCCGACCCGCACGCCACCGGCTGGGTCCGTCCGCCGGGCGGCGAGGCCGCGCCGGGCGCCACGCCCGCGCCCGTACCGCAGCAGGCGGCGCAGCCCGAGCCGGGGCCCTGGCGGCCGTGGCGCTTCCGCATGTCGAACGACGTGTGGGGGACGCCGGTCGTCGACGGCGACCTGCTCTACGTGACCTCCTTCGAGGTGCACGCCCTGGACACCGGCTCCGGCCGGCGCCAGTTCAAGACCCGGGACGTCGCCTGGTCGATGGCGGTGGCCCAGGGCCGCATCCACGCCTCCGACGGGCCGACCCTGTACGCGCTCGACGCCACCGACGGCGGCGAGCGCTGGCGGCTGCGCACCGACGCCTGGGTGTACTCCCTCAAGGTCGACCGGGGCACCGTCGTCACCGGCACCCGGGGCGGCGGCGCGCAGGGCTGGGAGGCGTCCAACGGCGCCAAGCTGTGGGAGGTCACCGGCTGCCAGACGGACTTCGAGACCCCGGAGGCCGGTCCGGCGATCCACGGCGACACCGTGTACGTGTGGCAGGACGCCCGGCTGAAGGCCCTCGACGCCCGGACGGGCACCGAGCGCTGGTCGTACCCGATCGGCGACGCCGCCTCCTGCGGGCACGTGCCGGTCCGGGTCGCCCCGGCCGAGGACGGCTGCGTGTACGTCTCCGCCGGCACCCGCGTCCTGTCGATCGACATCGCCGCCGGGCACGTCCGCTGGCACTTCGAGGCGCCCGCCGTCTTCCTCTCCCCGCCGGCCTTCGCGCCCGGCCCGGCCGTCACCGGCGGCGGCGTCTACCTCGCCGACCACCTCGGCACGGTGTACGCCCTCGACGCCACCACCGGCCAGGACCGCTGGCGGATCGCCACCGAGCAGCGCCAGTCGTCCGAGCCGGTGCTCGTCGCGGACGGCAACGTGCACGTGGGCAGCGGCAGCGCGCTCTACACCCTGGACGCGGTCACCGGCACGCCCCGGTGGCGGTTCGCGGCCGGTGCCGAGCTGGTCGGCACGCCCGTCGTCGCCGACGGCCGGGTCCACTTCGGCTCCGCCGACCACGTCCTCTACACCCTGGACGCGACCGGCGGACAGCTCCGCTGGAAGCTCGCCACCGGCGGCGAGATCACCGGCTCGCCGGTGGCCAAGGGCGGGGTGGTGTACGCGTGCAGCAAGGACCGGTGCGTGTACGCGCTCGACGCGGCGAAGGGCACGGCGACGGCCGGCCGGGGCGCGGCGGCCCGCTAGGCCGTTTCCTCCGGATCGAGCCCGGCATGATCCGGAAGAGACGGCCTAGGCCCTCGGGCCGCCGTCCGCCGGGCGGCCGTCCGGGTCGCGCGGCGGCTCGGCGGGGACGTCGAAGCGGCCGGGGGCGGCGTACGGCATGGACCGGGTCTCGCTGCCGTACGGCTCCCAGGTCCCCCGGTCCGTCGCCTCGTCCCCGGTTCCGTACGGCTCCGGCGGCGGGCCCTCGTCGAGCGTCGGGTGGGTGTGCGGCCGTGCCGCGGCCGGCTCCAGGCGGTGGTGCTTCGGGCGGCCGGACATGACGAGCGCGCCGAGCAGGAGCAGCAGCCCGCCGCCGACGGCGTTCGCGACGCCGTCGCCGAGGCCGCGGCCGTCCCCGGAGATCACCAGGCTGCCCTCGGCCTGCCCGACCCGCACCATCCACAGGACCGTGAAGCCGAGGACGATCACCCCGGCGGCCGCGACGAGCAGCCGGGAGCGCAGCACCACTCCGAGCAGGGTGACGAGGGCGGCGAAGGCGAACGGCAGCAGGATCGAGCCGATGACCCCGGAGTCGGAGCCGGTGATGCCGGTGAAGAGGTCCCCGATCGCGTAGTCGCTGCCGTGACGGCCGTCGTACCAGGCACGGAAGGGGCTCCAGACGGCGGCCGTCGCTCCGGCGAGGGCCAGGACCGAGCCGACGATGTTGCGGATCATCGATCGGCCTCCTCGGGGGCTGCGCGGTCCGGCTCTCTCGCTCCCGACGCTACGCCCGGTCCCGGGGGCCCGCCATGCGGGATCCGGGGCCCCGCTAGGGTGTGGCGCGCACACGACGGACGGACGGGGAGATGGTGACGGTGGTACGGACCCGGCTGAAGATGGCGGCGACGCTGACGGTGGTGGTGCTGGCGCTGACCGGCTTCCAGACGAGCAGCAGCGGCGGCGGCAAGGGCGGCAGCGGCAAGAGCAAGTCGAAGAGCAGCGGCGGGGGCGGCTGCTCCAGCGACAAGAAGGACAACGACGACTACGAGGGCTCCGGATCCGGCTCCGGCTCGGGTTCCAGCGGCTACGACAGCAGCAGCAGCAGCGCCGGCGGCGGCAGCGAGTACACCGCCGAGCCGACGGCCACGGCCACGTACGGCCCGGGTGTCGACGTGCTCGTCGTCGACTGCGTGAAGCCCGAGCAGAAGAAGCGCAAGGGCAAGCCCGCCCGCAAGGCCGACACCACGGCGACGCTCCGGATCGTCAACGAGGGGCTGTACAGCACCACCGAGACCTACCGGGTGACCCTGGAGTTCAGGAGCGGCACCGGTTCGGTCGTGGACACGGCGGAGACGGTCGTGACGGTGGAGGGCGGGCAGCGGAAGGACTTCGAGGTGAAGATGGCGAAGCCCCGCCTCGTCGACAAGGTCAAGAAGTGCGTGATCCGCGAGGCGGTCGAGACGGGCGCGACGCCTACCGCGTCCGGTACCCCGTCCCCCGCCTCCTGAACAGCTCCGCCTGCCGGTCCGCCGGCAGGTTGCCGAGCGTCACCAGGTGCGGGGCCTGGGCGAGGGCCTGGGACCTGACGGCCTCCTTGGCGGACCAGAGGGCGCGGACCGTGCCCTGGACGGCCCCGGTGGGGTAGGAGGCGATGACGGCCGCCGCCTCCCGCGCGGCGGCCGCCGCCCCGCCGGGCTCCGTCACCTCGCTGACCAGCCCCGTCTCGTAGGCCCGCCGCGCGGAGATCCGTTCGGCGGAGCCCATGAGGGCCATCCGGGCGATCTCCCCGAACGGCATCCGCTGCGCCATGTGGATGGTCTCGAAGGCGCTGACCATGCCGTAGGTGGTGTGCGGGTCGAAGAAGGCCGCCGTCTCGCCGGCGATCAGGAACTCGGCCTCGCCGAGCAGGTAGAAGGCGCCCCCGCAGGCCATCCCCTCCACCGCGGCGATCACCGGTTTCCACAGGTCGTTGGCCTTGGGGCCGATGGTGAGCAGCGGGTCGTCGAGGGTGTACGGGGACGAGGGCTGCGGCACCCGGCCGGCGTCGTCGCGGTCGATGCCGGTGCAGAAGGCCCGGCCGCCGGCGCCGGTGAGGACGACCGCCCGGATCTCGTCGTCGTACCGGAACTCCCGCCAGACGGCGGCGAGTTCGTCCGCCATGGCGAGGGTGATGGCGTTGAGCCGCTCGGGCCGGTCGAGGGTGACGACCGCGACGCCGGTCGCCTTGTCCCGCTCCAGGGAGATCGTCATCCGCGTTCCAGGAGCCAGCGGGGGACGGCGAGCCCGTCGATCCGGGTGAAGGCGACGCGGACGGGGGCGCCGATGCGGAGCCGGGCCGGGTCGACCGAGTTCAGGGGCGCGTCGGGGGCGGCGACGACGTTGCCGGCGAGGCGGATGCGGGGCGCGTCGGCGAGTTCGACGAGGACCGCGTTGTAGGGGGCCTGCTCGGCGTAGTCGGGGAGGAGCGGCGGGTGCGGGAGCACGTACGACCAGATCCGGCCGCGCCCGGACATCAGCCGCCACTCGGCGGCGAACGACTGGCAGTGCGGGCAGCAGGGGCGGGGCGGGAAGCGGAGTTCTCCGCAGTCCTTCCCGGCGCAGGCCTGGACGCGGAGTTCGCCGCGGGCGGCGTACTCCCAGAAGGGAGCGCCGTCCTCGTCGACGACAGGGGTCAGCATCGGTTCAGCTCCTGAGGAGTAGGGCGGACGTGGGGACGCCCTCGCCGGCGGTGACGAGGCAGGTGGCGGCGGACGGGACCTGGGCGGTGGAGGTGCCGCGGAGCTGCTTCACGCCCTCGGTGATGAGGTTGAAGCCGTGGACGTACGCCTCGGAGAGGCCGCCGCCGCCGGTGTTGAGGGGGAGCCGGCCGCCGAGTTCGAGGGCGCCGCCCTCGGTGAAGGCGGCGCCCTCGCCGCGGCCGCAGAAGCCGTAGCCCTCCAGGGAGAGCGGGACGAGCGGGGTGAAGGCGTCGTAGATCTGGGCGACGTCCACGTCGTCCGGGCCGAAGTCGGCGTGCTTCCACAGGTGGCGGGCGGCGGTCCAGGCGGGGCCGGTGAGCGGGTCGTCGTTCCAGTAGTTGACCATGCCGTGGTGCTGGGCGGGCAGGCCCTGGGCGGCGGCGTGGACGTAGACGGGCGTGCGGCGGCAGTCGCGGGCGCGTTCGGCGGAGACGACGACGCAGGCCAGCGCGCCGTCGGTCTCCAGGCAGTTGTCGAAGAGGCAGAGGGGTTCGCTGATCCAGCGGGAGGTCATGTACATCTCGCGGGTCAGCGGGCGTTCGTACATGATCGCGTCGGGGTTCTGGTTGGCGCGGTTGCGGCAGGCGAGGGCGACGTTGAAGAGGTGGTCGCGGGTGGCGCCGTACTCGTGCATGTAGCGGCGGGCGAGCATGCCGATCTCGTCGGCGGGGCGGAGCAGCCCGTGGGGGCGGGTCCACTGGCCGGGGGTGGGGAGCTGGACGGCGGTGTTCTTCCAGGGGCGGGGGCCGGAGCCGCGCTTCCTGGACCGCCAGGCGACGCCGACGCTCGCCTGGCCGGTGGCGACGGCGGCGGCGAGGTGGCCGACGGTGGCGCAGGAGCCGCCGCCGCCGTAGCCGACCTTGGAGAAGAAGGTGACGTCGCCGGCGCCGATGGCCTTGGCGACCTCGACCTCGTCGGTCTCCTCCATCGTGTACGAGGCGAAGGCGTCGACCTCGGACGGGGCGATGCCGGCGTCGTCGAGGGCGGCGAGGATCGCCCGGCAGGCGAGGGTCTTCTCGGTCTCGGGGAGGTGTTTCGCGAAGGCCGTCTGGCCGATCCCGACGATGGCTGTGGCGTCCTTGAGCACCGGACCTCCTTCTGGGGCAGCACTGCTGACAGCGCGTCAGGCTACAACTAATCTGACGGATAGTCAGCTACGGGTGGGCTACCGGGAGGTTGGGTATGGACGTGCGCGGCGACCTGGAGTGGGGCACGATCCCGGGACTCGTCCGGTCGGCGGGGGAGCGGTACGGCGAACGGGAGGCCGTCGTCGACGGCCGCACCCGGATCACGTACGCCGGACTCGCCGCCCGCGTCGAGCGGTCCGCCGCCGCCTGCCTCGCCACCGGGATACGCGCCGGGGACCGGGTCGCGGTCTGGGCGCCCAACAGCCTCGACTGGATCGTCGCCGCGCTCGGCGCGGTCACCGCCGGCGCCGTCCTCGTCCCCCTCAACACCCGCTTCAAGGGCACCGAGGCCGCCGACGTCCTCGCCCGCTCCCGCGCCCGCCTCCTCTTCGTCACCGGCACCTTCCTCGGCACCTCGTACGTCGCCTCGCTGCGCCGCGCCGGGGTGCCGCTGCCGGACCTGGAGCGGGTCGTCGTCCTCGGCGACACCGCGCCCGACGAGGCCGAGTGGACCACCTGGAAGGCCTTCCTCGCCGAGGGCGACCGGGTCCCGGCGGAGCGCGTGCGGGCCCGTGCCGACGCCATCGCCCCGGACGGTCCCTCCGACATCGTCTACACCTCCGGTACCACCGGCCGCCCCAAGGGCGCCGTCATCAGCCACGCCCAGACCCTGCGCTGCTACGCGGAGTGGGCCGGCCTCGCGGGCCTGGCGGAGGGCGACCGGTACCTGGTCGTGAACCCCTTCTTCCACACCTTCGGCTACAAGGCGGGCGTCCTCGCCTGTCTGATGCGCGGGGCGGTGATCGTGCCGCAGCCCGTCTTCACCGTCGACACCGTCCTCGCCAACATCGCCGCCGAACGGATCAGCGTGCTGCCCGGACCGCCCACCCTCCACCAGTCGCTCCTCGACCACCCGGCCCGCACCGCCCACGACCTGAGCAGCCTCCGCCTCGTCGTCACCGGCGCGGCCGTCGTCCCGCTGCTGCTCGTCGAACGCCTCCGCGCCGAACTGGGCGTCGGCACGGTCCTCACCGCGTACGGCCTCTCCGAGGCGAGCGGCCTGGTCACCATGTGCCACCGCGACGACCCGGACGAGACCGTCGCCACCACCTCGGGCCGCCCCGTCGCCGGCGTCGAGGTCCGCCTCTCCGACGCGGGCGAGGTCCTGGTCAGGGGCCACAACGTGATGCGCGGCTACTTCGAGGACGAGGCGGCGACGGCCGCCGCGATCGACCCCGACGGCTGGCTGCGCACCGGCGACATCGGCGTCCTCGACGAGGCGGGCAACCTCCGGATCACCGACCGGCTCAAGGACATGTTCATCGTCGGCGGCTTCAACGCCTACCCCGCCGAGATCGAGCAACTCCTGGGCCTGCACCCGGACATCGCCGACGTCGCCGTCATCGGTGTCCCGGACGCCCGCCTGGGGGAGGTCGGCAAGGCCTTCGCGGTGCGGCGCCCGGGCGCGCGGGTCACCGCCGACGACCTGATCGCCTGGTCGCGGCGCGAGATGGCCAACTACAAGGTGCCGAGGCAGGTCGAGTTCGTGGCGGAACTGCCGAGGAACGCGAGCGGGAAGGTGGTCAAGGGGGAGCTGCGGACGCGGGGTTGAGGCGAGGGGAGCGTTATCCGGAGGATTGGAATCCTTTTATAGAAAGCCCTCCGCGGCCGCAACCGGTCCGCCGCGTGTACACGTCATAGAGGCGCGCACTCCCCGTCCCCGTCCCCGTCCGATCCGAGGAGCAGCAGGTGTCCACCCAGGAGATCCCCCTCACCCTCACCCCGAACCAGGCCGCCACCGGAGTCGTCATCCCGGTCACCCTGCCGACCGGCCCCACCCAGCTCCACGTCCCGCCCTGCCGCCACGGCGACCTCGTCCCGGTCCGGCTCGCCGGCGGCACCGTCCTCCTCCGCATCACCGTCGCCGGAGGCCAGGCCCCGCAGCGGCGCAGGTCCGGCGTCGCCGGCTGCCTCGTCCCCCTCCTCGTCATCGGCGCGATCGTCGGAGGCTCGTACCTCCTCAACGCCAACGACGAGAAGGACACGCCCGACGCCCGGCCCACCATCCCCACCTTCTCGATCTCGCCCTTCCCCAGCCTGGACCTCCCCACCCCGGGCGCCGACCCCACCGCCGACCCCACCCCCACCGAGGAGGAGCCCGACCCGTACGACAAGGGCACCTGCCTCAACGGCACCCTCCCGAACTCGGAGACCGCCCAGTCCGTCAGCGGCGTCGAAGAGGTCTCCTGCTCGGCCTCGGACGCCCACTACAAGGTCATCCAGACCTTCCCCATGACCTCCGACATGGACCGGTGCAACGCCAACCCCAAGACGGAGTACGCCTTCTCCCACCGCTACACCATGAACGGCACCACCATCAGCGAGTACGTCTACTGCCTCGTCGGCCTGGGGTCGTACGCCCGCAACTAGGCCGTCTCCTCCGCCTCGACGCGGCCCGCACCCGATCCTCGGGCGGGGCGCGTCCGGTGGCACGCTTCCCGGCGGGCGCTCGCCCGTCCGGATGACACCCGGCCCATCCGCCCTTCCCGGCTCCGGACCTGCGGATACGCTCCGAGACCCGGTCCCGGATCGCGCGAGGAGCCCCTGATGCAGGCAGCCGGTCCCGTCGTGGCCGCCGCCGTCCTGGCGGTCGCCCACCTCCTCAGCCCGCACGCCGCCCGCGCCGAGGCCGGTCCCGCGCCGTGCGTCGCGGGGGAGTCCGAGACCCGCGGGGACTCCAGCGTGGACGGCAAGGAGCTCCGCTGGGAGGACGACAGCAAGTACAACGACGCGCTGACCTGGGCCCACCGGGCCTGGTCGCTCGGCCTGGTGAAGATCGCCCCCGACGACGCCGGAAGCGTCAACGACCTGGAATGGCGCGACTACTCCAAGGCCGACGGACACGGGGGCTACTGGCAGGGCAAGCCCGGCGTCGACTACGTCTACCTGAACTCGTACTACATGGACGGCCGGTACAAGGACCGCAGCTCTCGCCGGCACATCGCCGTCCATGAGCTCGGCCACGCCCTCGGCCTGTGCCACAAGCCGGACACCTGGGCCTCGGTGATGTGGACGAAGGTCCCCGACAACCCGCCGACGGCGCCCACGGACCGCGACGAGGCGAACTACCGCAAGCTCTGGAAGTGACCATGAACCGACCCCGGATCGCCGGCCTCGCCCTCGCCGGGACGCTCGTCCTCGGCGCCACCGCCTGGGCCGCGACGGAAGCCCTCACCGCCCGTACGGCCCCCGTGCACGCCCTCTGCCTCCCCGACCTCTCCCGCGACGAGTACGTGCCGGCCGCGATGACCCACCTCGCCTACGCCGCCGTCGAATCGGCCGTCGGCTACGACCCGGACGCCGACGGCGGCCCCGGCGGCATCCAGCGCGTCCGCCTCCGCGTCCTGCGCCCCCTCAAGGGCGAGGTCCCCGCCTCCCTCACCCTCGGCCAGGGCGTCGGCCGCGACCCTCAGGGCCGCTACACGAGCCACGACCCCCAGTACCCCGTCCTCGTTCCCGGCCGCACCTACGTCGTCGGCTACACCCAGGACCCCGCCTACGGCGACGGCTACGCCCGCTACGCCAAACAGGAACCCGACTCGGCCCTCGCCCGCTGGACGGCCCACGTCTCCGGCGGCGCGATCGCCCCGCCGGCGGAGGGCTGCGCCGAGGGGGCGTGAACGCGGGCGGCCGGTCGAGCGCCGGCATCGACGGGGCCGCACTCGACGCACGGAGCAAAGACAGGAGGGGCCGGGCGTGTGCCCGGCCCCTCCTGTGCGGTGGCCTGTCGCGTCGCGCGCGGTCGCTGCCCTGACGGATCCCCCCTGGCTCCGCCCGGCCGTCCCCCGGACCGCGCGCTCCCCCGTCGACCGGCCCCCTGTGGAGGGCACCGGCAACTCCCCCGAAGTCGCCGCCGGTGCCGTCATCCCCGTGGGGAGTGGCTTACTTGGCCGGGGCGGCGTTGCCCTCGCCGACGACCTTCTCCGTGATGGCGTCGACGGCCGGCTCGGAGGTGGCGTGCATGTCCTTGGTGGTGATGTCCGCCTCGGCCGAACCCGTGATCTTCTCGGTGATGGCGTCGACGGCCGGCGTCGAAGTGGCGTGCATGTCGAGGGGCTTGATGATCGGGTCCTGCTTCAGCGGGTCGGTCATGCTCGTCAACTCCTGCGTCTGGAATAAGAAGAGAGGAGAAGATCCGGCCGACCCTTCCCCCATGGAAAACCAGCCGGATCTCCGGGCCGACCACCCTAACCCCCGGGTCGTCGGCCTTGTCACCGGGCCGCCCGTCCCCCGACGAGGCGGCCTGTTCTGAGAACCAGCATGCCGGGTGGCGATAAACGAACGATGAACGTGCTGGCGGCGTGCGGTCTAGGCGGCCGCGGCCGGTTCCAGCAGCGCGCGGACCTGGGCCGCCTCCGGGGACTCGAGGGCGTCGAAGACGCCCAGGGCCTCGTGCCAGCACGCCTGCGCCCGGCCGCTCTGGCCGAGGAGGTAGAGGGCGCGTCCGAGGACGGTGAGCACGTTGGCCCGCCGCCACTCGCCCCCGATGCCCCGGAGCACGGTGAGCGCCATCTCGGCGTTGGACGCCGCCTGGGGGTACCGGCGGGCGGCGAGGTCCACCTCGGAGAGGCGGAACAGCGTCATGCCCTCCCAGAGCCGCTGCCTGCTGTCGGCGAAGACGGCCAGGGCCTCCTGCAGGCGCTCGCCCGCCGCGGCGAGCTGGTTGTCCTGGGTGAGCGCCAGCCCCAGCGCGTACCTCCCGTTCGCGCCGCGGAGGGCGTGCCCCATGGAGTCGTATATCTCCGTGCCGCGGAGGGCCAGTTCGATCGCGCTCGACGTCCGCCCCATGGCCAGGTGGATACGGGACAGGTTGCAGAGGGCGCTCGCCTCGCCGGGGTCGTCGCCGATCTCCCGGAACCTCTCGATGGCCTCGGTCAGGTGCTGCTCGCCCTCCGCGAAGCGGTTCTGGTAGAGCGCGATGATGCCCCGGGCGTTGGCGGACCAGCACGCCGGAACCGGATCGCCTGCCTTCTCCGCGCAGGGCAGCGCGAGCTCGGCGTCGCGGTCCGCCTCCTGGAAGCGGCCCGCCGTGTGGTGGACCCCCGCCAGGACCATGAGGGCGCGCCCTTCGGCCTTGTCGTCCCCGAAGGCGCGGGCGGCGTCCCGGGCGACGGCGCCCGTCGCCTCGAACTCCTTCGCGTTGGCTCCGGATTCGCCGAGGTCCAGGGACGCCCACAGCAGGTCCACCGCGCGGCGGAGGGTCGAGGGGGTGGTGGCGGAGTGGCGGACGCAGGCGAGGAGGCAGTGGGATTCGGCGTAGAGCCAGTCCTGGGCCTGGTGGCGGTCGGTGAAGGTGAGGCCTTCGTACTCGGTCGGTTCCAGGTGGTCGACCAGGCGGTCGCCGGGGCGTTCGATGGCGTACACCCGGGCCGCCGTCGAGAGGTAGAAGTCGAGGAGGCGGGAGAGGGCCGCGGCCTTCTCCGTCGGGGGGTGCTCGTCGCGGTCGGCGCAGGCGCGGGCGTAGAGGCGGACCAGGTCGTGGTAGCGGTAGCGGCCGGGGGCGGCGGACTCCAGGAGGGAGGTGTCCACCAGGGCCTCCAGGAGGTCCTCGGTGTCCCAGAGCGGGAGGTCGAGGACGGCCGCCGCCGCCGCGAGGGAGATGTCGGGGCCGTCCGCCAGGCCCAGGAGGCGGAAGGCCCTCGCCTGGGCCGGTTCGAGCTGGCCGTAGCCCAGTTCGAAGGTGGCCTTGACGGCGAGGTCGCCGGCCTGGAGTTCGTCGAGGCGGCGGCGCTCGTCCGCGAGCTTCGCGGCCAGGACCGAGACCGTCCAGGTGCGCCGCGCCGCCAGGCGCGAGGCGGCGATGCGGATCGCGAGGGGGAGGAAGCCGCAGGCCGCGACGACGTCGAGGGCCGCTTCGCGCTCCGCCTGGACGCGTTCGGTGCCGACGATGCGGGTGAAGAGCTGCAGCGCCTCCTCCGGGGACATCACGTCCAGGTCCACCAGGTGCGCGCCCGCCAGGTCGAGCATCCGGATCCGGCTGGTGACCAGGGCCGCGCAGCCCGCCGTGCCGGGCAGCAGCGGGCGGATCTGGGCGGCGTCCCGGGCGTTGTCCAGGAGGACCAGGACGCGCCGGCCGTCCAGCGTCGAGCGGTAGAGGGCGGCGCGGTCGTCGAGGGAGTCCGGGATGGCCGAGTCCGGGGTGCCGAGCGCGCGGAGGAAGGAGCCGAGGACCGTCTCCGGCGCCGCGGACTGCGCGCCCGCGCCCTGGAGGTCGACGTACAGCTGCCCGTCCGGGAAGTGCGGGCGCGCCTCGTGTGCGACGTGGACGGCGAGCGTGGTCTTGCCGACCCCGCCGATGCCGGCGAGCGCCGAGACCGCCATGACGGAGCCCTCGGCGGTCGCGAGCCGGTCGCCCAGCTCCCGCACGAAGGCGGCGCGGCCGGTGAAGTCGGGGACGGTCGCGGGGAGTTGTGCCGGGCGGGACACCGGCGCCGCCGCCGGGGCCTGCTCCTCGACCGGGCGGGCCAGTTCCGCGTCGCCCTGGAGGATGCGCTGCTGGAGGCGGGAGAGCTCCGGGGTCGGGTCGACGCCGAGCTCGTCGGCGAGGAGGCGACGGGTGTCGGCGTACACGGCGAGTGCCTCGGCCTGCCGGCCGCCGCGGTAGAGCGCGAGCATGAGGAGTTCGCGCAGCCGCTCGCGCAGCGGGTGCGCGGCGGTGAGCGCGGTCAGTTCGGAGACGGCCTCGGCGTGCGCGCCGACCTCCAGGTCGATGTCGAGCCGGGTCTCCAGGAGGGTGAGCCGCCACTCCTCCAGGCGGGTCCGCTGGTTCTCGGCGTACGGCCCCGGGACGGCGGCCAGCACCTCGCCGTCCCACAGGTCGAGCGCCTCCGCGAGCCGGGCCCGCGCGCCGGCCCGGTCGCCGCCCGCCCGCCGCCGCTCGGCCTCGGCGGCGAGCTCCCGCGCCCGGGTGAGGTCCAGCGCGGTCGTCCGCAGCGCGTAGCCGCCGTCCACGCTGACCAGTACCTCGGCGCCGAGCGCCTTGCGCAGCCGGGAGGCGTACGTGCGCAGCGCGGCGAGCGCCTGCGAGGGCGGCTCCTCGCCCCAGAGCGCGTCGATCAGCTCGGCGGCGGTCGCCGTCCGTCCGCCGCGCAGCAGCAGCGCGGCCAGGACCGCCCGCTGCTGCGGCGACCCGGTGGCCAGCGCCTCCTCGTCCCGCCAGGCCCGTACGGGGCCGAGCACGCCGAAGCGCAGAGCGGTCGTGGGGGTGTCCTCGGCCGCGGTGCCCCCGTCGGACCGGCCGGCTCCGCCCGCTTCCGGCCGCTGTCGGGGCACGCCGAGGGCGGCCCCGGCCTCCCGCGTGCGAGGGGCCTGCGCCGGGACGCGCGGCCCTCTGTCCTGACCCATGGCTCCCCCTGCCCTGCCGGTGGTATCGCCCCAGACAGTCTGCCTTGTCCGGAGGGAGCGCGTCAGCATCGGGGCGCCCTTGTGGAGGAGCTGTGACCGGGGCCGGGCGTCACGATAGCTGACGGTTCGTCAGATCGGCGCTACCGTGAGGGGTATGGAGACCCAGGAGACCTTCCCCAGGATCATCTCGGTGGACGACCACACCGTGGAGCCCCCGCACGTCTGGCAGGACCGGCTCCCGTCGCGGTACCGCGACACCGGCCCGCGGATCGTCCGCGCCCCGCTGAAGGAGATGACCTTCCTCGGCGGCAAGTTCGCGCCCGTCATGGGCGCGAAGGGCGACGACGGGCCCATCGGCGACTGGTGGGTCTACGAGGACCTTCACCGGCCCCTCACCCGGCTCGACACGGCCGTCGGCTACGACCGGGACGAGATACGGCTCGAAGTGATCACGTACGAGCAGATGCGTCCGGGTTCGTTCTCCGTGCCGGACCGGCTCGCCGACATGGACGTCAACCACGTCCAGTCCGCGCTCTGCTTCCCGACCTTCCCGCGCTTCTGCGGCCAGACCTTCACCGAGGCGTCCGACCGGGAGCTCGGGCTGCTCTGCGTGCGCGCCTACAACGACTGGATGGTCGAGGAGTGGTGCGGGCCCGAGGCGCGCGGGCGGCTGATCCCGCTCACCCTCGTCCCGCTCTGGGACCCGGAGCTGGCCGCCGCCGAGGTGCGGCGGAACGCCGCCCGGGGCGTCCGGGCCGTCGCCTTCTCCGAGATCCCGCCGCACCTGGGGCTGCCCTCGGTCCACACCGACCACTGGGACCCCTTCTTCCGGGCCTGCGACGAGACCGGCACGGTCGTCGCGATGCACATCGGCTCGTCCAGCCGGATGCCGTCCACCTCGGCGGACGCGCCGCCGGCGGTCGGCTCCACCATCACCTTCGCCAACTGCTGCTTCTCGATGGTCGACTGGCTGATGAGCGGCAAGTTCGAGCGCTTCCCGAACCTGCGGATCATGTACGCGGAGGGCCAGATCGGCTGGATCCCGTACATCCTGGAGCGGGCGGACGTCGTCTGGGAGGAGAACCGCGCCTGGGGCGGGGTCGCCGACAAGGTCACGCGCCCGCCGTCGGAGCTCTTCGCCGGGCACGTCTTCGGCTGCTTCTTCGACGACGCCTTCGGGCTGCGGAACCTCGACGCGATCGGTGCGGGGAACGTCCTCTACGAGACGGACTACCCGCACTCCGACTCCACCTGGCCGAAGTCCAAGGAGGTGGGGGAGGCGCAGATGGGCCACCTGGCGCCGGATGTCGTCGAGCGGATCGTGCGCGGCAACGCCGTCGACCTGCTGGGGCTGACCCCGGAGGGGCTGTGGCGGCCGTGAGGTGAGGGGCGGGGTCCCTCTCGGACCCCCGCCCCCGTGCCGCCTAGGCCAGGACGCTCCGGACGTTCTGTTCGCTCACGTCAGGCGCGTGGCGGGCGACGGTCCGGTAGTCGTCATCGTCGTGGAGGACGGTCAGGCCGTGGTGGGCCGCGGTGGCCGCGATGATCAGGTCGACGGCCGAGGCGCTCCGGTGCTCCCCGACCCTCGCCATCCGGCGCTGTACGGAGTCGATCCAGCGCCCGGCGTTCTTGGGTACGGCGACGTCGGGGTAGAGCTCGGTGAACATCTCGGCGATCTCGTCGTACTCGCGCCCGGAACGGGCGCTGTGCAGGAACTCGGCGCGCTGCGGGTAGCACGACGCGATCGCCTCGGCGTCGATCGCGTCGTACCAGGCCGACTGGAGTGCCGGGTCGCCGAGCAGCCGGACGAGGCCGGAGGTGTCGAGGAGGTAGATCACCCAGCGTCCTTCTCGGCCCGATGGCGTCGCTCGGCGTCCTCGACCGCTCCCCAGTGGCGAGCCCGCTCGAAGTGGCGCCCGATGCGCGCCGCGCGCTCCTGCCGGTCGGCGTAGAAGCGCAGGGCCAGGTTGACGGCCTCTTTCTTGGTCCGCGCCTTGGACAGGGCCATGGCCCGCTCCAGCGCGTCCTCGTCTATGTCGATCTGAGTGACGGCCATGGCGGGCCCTCCGTCCTGTGGGTCATGTACAAAAAACTATACCTCTTACACATGACGCTCGCCCGGCGACGCGTCGCCCCCCTTGCCTGATGACCCGTCAGCCGCCAGCATGGCCCCGTCACCGTAACTGACGCAGCGTCAGATGAGGGGGTTCCCGTGGTGGTCTACGGCATGCAGCTGCCCGTCCAGTCCCAGTCCGTGATCTACGCCGAGCCCTGGGAGGCCGCCGCCGGGCCGGCCGACCTGCTCGCCGTCGCCCGCGCCGCCGACGCGCACGGCTTCGACTACGTCGCCTGCTGCGACCACGTGGCCATCCCGCGCCGGCTCGCCGCCGGGATGAGCACCGTCTGGTACGACCCCGTCGCCACCCTCTCCTTCCTGGCCGCCGCCACCGAGCGGGTCCGGCTGCTCTCGCACGTCGCCGTCGTCGGGCTGCGGCATCCGCTGGTCACCGCCAAGGCGTACGCGACCGTCGACCACCTCTCCGGCGGCCGCCTGGTCCTCGGGGTGGGCGCCGGGCACGTGCAGGAGGAGTTCGAGGCGGTCGGGGCGGACTTCTCGGGGCGCGGCGGCGTCCTCGACGAGACGCTCGACGCGCTGCGGGCCGCGCTCGGCCCGGAGGAGTACCCGGAGCACCTCGGCGAGCGGTTCGCCTTCAAGGACCTCGGGCAGCGGCCCCGGCCCGCGCAGGAACGCGTCCCGGTCTGGGTCGGCGGCTCCTCCCCCGCGGCGGTGCGCCGCGCCGCGCTCAAGGGCGACGGCTGGCTGCCGCAGGGCGACCCCCGGGACGTGCTCGCCCGCCGGATCGGGCGGATCCGGCGGCTGCGCGAGGAGGCCGGGATCGCGGAGCCCTTCGTCTTCGGCGCGATCGCCGAGCCGCTGTACGTCGGCGCCCCCGGCTGGGAGGTCGGGCGGCGCACGCTCTCCGGCGCGCCGGAGGAGCTGGCGGCCTCGCTCCGGGAGTACGGGGCGATGGGCGTCGGACAGATCCAGGTGCGGTTCCGCAGCCGGAGCCGCAGCGAACTCATCGACCAGATGGCGGCCTTCGGGGCGGAGGTCGCCCCCCTTCTGTAGGGAGTGTGCGCATGGGCAAGCTGGACGGGCGGGTCGTGATCGTCACGGGGGCCGCGCGCGGGCAGGGCGAGCAGGAGGCGCGGCTCTTCGCCGCCGAGGGGGCGAAGGTCGTCCTCGCCGACGTGCTCGACGGGCCGGGGGAGGCCCTGGCCGAGGAGCTGGGGGAGGAGCGGGCCGCCTACGTCCGCCTGGACGTGACCCGCGAGGAGGAGTGGGCGGGTGCGGTGGCCGCCGCGAAGGAGCGGTTCGGGAGGATCGACGGCCTGGTGAACAACGCCGGCGTCCTCCGCTTCAACGAACTGCTCGCCACGCCCCTGGAGGAGTTCCAGGCGATCGTGTCCGTCAACCAGACCGGCTGCTTCCTCGGGATCCGGGCGGTGGCGCCGGAGATCGCGGCGGCCGGCGGCGGCACGATCGTCAACACCGCCTCGTACACGGGCGTGACGGGCATGGCCGGGGTCGGCGCCTACGCGGCCTCCAAGCACGCGGTGCTCGGGCTGACCCGGGTGGCGGCCCTGGAGCTGGCCCCGAAGGGGATCCGGGTGAACGCGGTCTGCCCGGGCGCGATCGACACCGCCATGAGCAACCCGGAGGGGGTGGACCCGGCGGCCACCGGCGAGCTGTACCGCAGGCTCGTGCCGCTCGGCCGGATCGGCCGCCCGGAGGAGGTGGCGGCCCTCGCCCTCTTCCTGACCTCGGAGGACTCCTCGTACGTGACGGGGCAGCCGTTCGTGATCGACGGGGGCTGGCTGGCGGGCGTCTCCCTGTTCTGAGCATCCCTGACGGATCGTCAGGTATTGACACGGCGCAGTGCATCCAAGAATCTGACGACACGTCAGAAACTCACGAGGACGGTGACTTCCGTGGAATTCGGGATCTTCGTACAGGGATACGTCGGCAAGCGCGCCGAGACCGATCCCGAAGCCGAGCACAAGGCCCTCATGGAGGAGACCGAGTACGTCATCCAGGCGGACAAGCACAACTTCAAGTACGCCTGGGCCTCCGAACACCACTTCCTGGAGGAGTACTCGCACCTCTCGGCCAACGACGTCTACCTGGGCTACCTCGCCCACGCCACCGAGCGCATCCACCTCGGCTCCGGCATCTTCAACCCGCTCGCCCAGGTCAACCACCCGGTGAAGGTCGCCGAGAAGGTCGCCATGCTCGACCACCTCTCCGGCGGCCGCTTCGAGTTCGGCTCCGGGCGCGGTGCCGGTTCCCACGAGATCCTCGGCTTCTTCCCGGGCATCACGGACATGAACCACACCAAGGAGATCTGGGAGGAGACCATCGCGGAGTTCCCCAAGATGTGGCTCCAGGAGGAGTACGCGGGCTTCCAGGGCAAGCACTGGTCCCTGCCGCCCCGCAAGGTCCTCCCCAAGCCGTACGGCGCGTCCCACCCCGCCATGTGGTACGCGGCCGGCTCCCCGTCCTCGTACGCCATGGCCGGGAAGATGGGACTCGGGGTGCTCGGCTTCAGCGTCCAGAAGGTCTCCGACATGGAATGGGTCGTCGAGTCCTACAAGAACGCGATCAAGGAGGCCAAGGCGGTCGGGGACTTCGTCAACGACAACGTCATGGTGACCTCCACCGCGATCTGCGCCGAGACCCACGAGAAGGCGGTCGAGATCGCGGTCGGCGGCGGGCTCAACTACCTCCAGTCGCTGCTCTTCCGCTACCACGACACCTTCCCGCGGCCCGAGGGCATCCCCGAGTGGCCCGAACTCCTCCCCGAGTACTCCGCCGAGATCATCGAACTCCTCATCGCCGAGGAGCTGATGATCTGCGGCGACCCGGGCGAGGTGCTCGCCCAGTGCCGGCGCTGGGAGCAGGCCGGCGCCGACCAGCTCTCCTTCGGGCTCCCGATCGGGATCTCGTACGAGGACACGATGAACTCGATCAAGCTGATCGGCGAGCACGTGATCCCCCGGATCGACACCGACCCCGTCCACCGCACGACCCGCTTCCGCCAGGCCTCCGGCGCGTAGCGCCCCCTGCGCGGCGCCCCTGCCCACGACGCGTGGGATCCGAAGCGCGAGGCGTCCGGCTTCCCGGGCCGGTGCCTCGCCACCCGCCCCGGCCGGCGGCCGTTCCGCGGCGGCTCCGGCCGGGGCGCACCCGCGTGCGGAAGCCTCGTACAGAAAGGGACCGCCATGCTCGACCACCTCATCAAGGGCGCCACCGTCGTGGACGGCACCGGCGGCCCCGCGTACGTCGCGGACGTCGGGATCCAGGCGGGACGGATCACCTTCCCGCCGCCCGGCGCCGCCGCCCGCACCACCGAGGACGCCACCGGCCTCGTCCTCGCGCCCGGCTTCGTCGACCCGCACACCCACTACGACGCCCAGCTCTTCTGGGACCCGTACGCCACCCCCTCCATGAACCACGGCGTCACCACCGTCGCCGGCGGCAACTGCGGGTTCACCCTGGCGCCGCTCCACCCCGACCGGCCCGAGGACGCCGACTACACGCGCCGCATGATGTCCAAGGTGGAGGGGATGGCCCTGGCCGCGCTCGAAGAGGGCGTGGACTGGAGCTGGTCCTCCTTCGGCGAGTACCTCGACGCCCTGGACGGCCGGATCGCCGTCAACGCCGGGTTCATGGTCGGGCACTGCGCCCTGCGCCGGTACGTCATGGGCGAGGACGCCGTCGGCGGGCAGCCGACGCCCGAGCAGCTGGACCGGATGGTCGCGCTCCTGCGCGACGCCATGCGCGCCGGCGCCTGGGGCCTGTCCACCACCCAGTCCTCCACCCACTCCGACGGCGACGGCGCCCCCGTCGCCTCCCGGCACGCCACCCCCGCCGAGCTGATCGCCCTCTCCAAGGCCGTCGGCGAGCACGAGGGCACCCAGATCGAGGCGATCCTCGCCGGCTGCCTCGACCGGTTCTCCGACGCCGAGATCGACCTCTTCGTCGAGATGAGCGCCGCCGCCGGACGCCCCCTGAACTGGAACGTCCTCACCATCGACGCCGCCGTCCCCGAACGCGTCCCCCGCCAGCTCACCGCCTCCGAACGGGCCCGCAAGTCCGGCGGCCGGATCGTCGCCCTCACCATGCCGATCCTCACGCCCATGAACATGTCCCTCGGGACCTTCTGCGCGCTCAACCTCATCCCCGGATGGGGGGAGGTCCTCTCCCTCCCCCTCCACGAGCGCGTCGCCCGGCTCCGCGACCCCGAGGTCCGCGCCGAGCTGCTGCGCCGCGCCGACTCCAGGGAGGCCGGCGTCTTCCGGCGGCTCGCGGACTTCGGCCGGTACGTCATCGGCGACACGTACAGCCGCGAGAACGAGGGCCTGACCGGCCGGGTCGTGAAGGACGTCGCCGCCGAACGCGGGCAGGACGCCTTCCAGTGCCTCGTCGAGATCTGCGCCAACGACGACCTGAGGACCGTGCTGTGGCCCATGCCCACCGACAACGACCCCGCCTCCTGGGCGCTGCGCCGTGAGACCTGGGACCACGAGGACGTGCTCCTCGGCGGCTCCGACGCCGGCGCCCACCTGGACCGGATGTGCGGAGCCCCGTACACCACCCGCTTCCTCGGCGACTGCCTGCGCGGCCGGAGGCTGGTGCCGCTGGAGCGGGCGGTGAAGATGCTCAGCGACGACCCGGCCCGGCTCTTCGGCCTGCGCGAGCGAGGCCGGATCGCCGAGGGCTACCACGCCGACCTGGTGCTCTTCGACCCCGAGCGGATCGACGCGGGCCCGGCGACCCTCGTCCACGACCTGCCCGGCGACAGCCCGCGTCTGGACTCGCGCGCCGTCGGCATCGTCTCCGTACGCGTCAACGGCGTGGAGACGGTCCGCGACGACGAGGTGACGGGGGCGATCCCCGGGCGCGTCCTGCGCTCGGGCCGCGACACGAGGACGGTGAGCACCCGATGACCATCACCGAGAAGCTCTACATCGGCGGCGCGTGGACCGAGCCCGACGGCGGGCACTACGAGGTGATCGACCCCGCCACCGAGGAGCTCGTCGGCCTCGCGCCCGAGGCCTCCCGGGCCCAGGTGTACGAGGCGGCCGCCGCCGCACGCGAGGCCTTCCGGTCCTGGTCGCGGACGAAGCCCGGGGAGCGGGCCGAGATCCTCGACCGGGCCGCCGCGATCATCGCCAGGGACGCCGACGCGCACACCGCGCTCGCCCGCGCCGAGACCGGAGCCACCACCGCCACCGCCCGCGCCATGCAGGTCGCCGTCGGCTCCGCCCGCTTCCGGCGCTACGCGCGGGGAGCCCTGGAGCCCGTCGAGGAGGCCCTGCCGCCGCAGATCAGCGAGGCCGGGCCGATGGGCGGGGCGGGGGTCCTGGGGGCCGTCGCGGTCCGCCGCCCGGTCGGCGTCGTCACCTGCGTCACCTCGTACAACAACCCCTGGGCCAACCCGGCCGGCAAGATCGCCCCGGCGCTCGCCATGGGCAACACCGTGGTGGTGAAGCCGGCCCCCCAGGACCCGCTGTCGGTCTTCGCCATGGTCCGCGCCCTGGAGGAGGCGGGCGTCCCGGCCGGGGTCGTCAACCTCGTCACCGGCTCCGCGCCCGCCGTGGGCGAGGCGGCCGTCGACTCCCCGGACGTCGACATGGTCTCCTTCACCGGCTCCACCGCCGTCGGCCAGGCCATCGGCGAGGTCTGCGGCCGCTCCCTGAAGCGGCAGCTGATGGAGCTGGGCGGCAAGGGCGCCGCCCTCGTCCTCGACGACGCCGACCTCGACGCGGCGGTGAGGGGGATCGGGACGACCTTCTCCTTCTACAGCGGCCAGATCTGCACCGCCCCGACGCGGGTCCTCGCCCAGCGCGGGATCTACGAGCGGCTCGTCGGCGGGCTGGCCGCGTACGCCGGACACCTGAAGGTCGGGGACCCGGCGGCGCGCGGCACGGTGGTCGGGCCGGTGATCTCGGCGGCCCACCGCGACCGGGTGGAGGCGTACGTGGAGCTGGGGCGGAAGGAGGGCGCCCGGATCGTCACGGGCGGCGAGCGCCCGGACCTCGCCCAGGGCTTCTACGTCGCCCCGACGCTGCTCGCCGACTGCACCGCCGGGATGCGGGTCGTGCGGGAGGAGATCTTCGGTCCCGTCGTCGTGGTCGTCCCCTTCGACGACGAGGAGGAGGGGATCGCGCTCGCCGGCGACAGCGACTACGGCCTGATCGACTACGTGTGGTCCGGCGACGTCGCCCGCGCCTTCCGCATCGCGGCGCGGCTGCGGTCCGGCGGGGTCGGGATCAACACCGTCGGCCGGAACATGGAGGCGCCCTTCGGCGGCTTCAGGAAGAGCGGGGTGGGGCGGGACGTCGGGTCCTACGCCCTGCACGCCTACAGCGAGACGCAGGCGCTCGTCTGGCCGGGCTGACCGGTCGGTACAAAGGCCGGAACCCAGTCCTCCCAAGGGTTCCGGCCGTCCGGCGGGCGCCCGGGAAAATTCCTCGGGAAAATTTGGAACCGGACATTTCGCCCTTCGCTGCGGTTCCCGCATATCGGACGCCCGGCGACCGACCTACCAGTTGGTCGGTCCATCGGGTTGGTCGATCTTTCAATCATTGGCGAGCGTCCCGATCTGCCCTCGCAATGCAAGGCGATGATCGATCAACTGAGCGGAGTTTGACCCTCCGGATAAGGAAACCGCAGCACTTAACGTCCTGTTCATGACTCAGGTGGAAGCACGGCCCCAGGCCGGAGACACGGTAAGGGGCGCGACCGCCCCGGGCGACGCCGGCGGCGTCCGCAAGAAGGGCCTCGGCGGCAATTCCGTCGGCCTCTTCGGCAACGCCGTCATCGGCATCTCCACCGTCGCCCCGGTCTACTGCCTGACCTCCACGCTCGGCTCCACCGCCGGCGAGGTCGGCCTCCAGATGCCCGCCGTGTTCCTCGCGGGCTTCCTCCCGATGCTCCTCGTCGCCTTCGCGTACCGGGAGCTCAACCGGGCCATGCCCGACTGCGGCACCTCCTTCACCTGGACCGTGAAGGCCTTCGGCCCGAAGATCGGCTGGATGTGCGGCTGGGGCCTGGTGATCGCCACGATCATCGTGCTCTCCAACCTGGCCGGCGTCGCCACCTCGTACTTCTGGCTCCTCGCGGGCGAGATCACCGGCAGCGACTCGATCGCCGCCCTGGACGACAACAAGGCCGTCCACATCCTCACCTGCCTCGCCCTCATCGCCGCCGCCACCGCGATCAGCTACCGCGGCATGACGGCCACCAAGGGCGTCCAGTACACCCTCGTCGTCCTCCAGCTCGTCGTCCTCGCCGTCTTCGTCGCCCTCGCCCTCTCCAAGGCGGGCTCCTTCGAGACCTCGGTCGACTTCTCCTGGTCCTGGATGAACCCCTTCGCGGTGCAGTCCTTCGCCGCCTTCACCGCCGGTCTCTCCCTCTCGATCTTCATGTACTGGGGCTGGGACACCTGCATGGCCTCCAACGAGGAGACCGTCGGCAGCGACAAGACCCCCGGCCGCGCCGCGCTCATCGCGATGGTCGTCCTGGTCGGCTCCTACCTCGCCACCGGCATCGCCGCGCAGATGGCCGTCGGCTCCGGCGACCAGGGCCTCGGCCTCGCCAACCCGGACACCTCCGACAACGTCTTCGCCGCCCTCGCCGGGCCGGTCATGGGCCCCGTCCTCGGCGTCCTGCTCTTCGTCGCCGTCCTGGCCTCCGCCGCCGCGAGCCTCCAGACCACCTTCATCCCGGTCGCCCGCACGGTCCTGGCCATGTCCACGTACGAGGCGCTGCCGAAGTCCTTCACCAAGGTCCACCCGGTCTTCAAGACCCCCGGCAAGGCCACCGTCGTCGCCGGCGTCGCCACCGGCGTCTTCTACACGGTCATGACCCTGGTCAGCGAGCACGTCCTGGTCGACACCATCTACGCGCTCGGCCTCATGATCTGCTTCTACTACGGCATCACGGCCTTCGCCTGCGTCTGGTACTTCCGCGCCGACCTCTTCCGCTCGGCCCGCGACCTCACCTTCAAGGGCCTCATGCCGGCCCTCGGCGGCCTCATGCTCACCGCGGTCTTCGGCAAGACCCTCTACGACATGTGGGACCCGGCCTACGGCTCCGGCTCCGCCGTCTTCGGCGTCGGCTCCGTCTTCGTCATCGCGGTCGGCCTCCTCGTCCTCGGCGCCGTCCTCATGCTGTGGATGCAGCGCCGCAGCCCCGCCTTCTTCCGCGGCGAGGTCCTGACGAAGGAGACCCCGTCCCTGGTGGTCCCCGACTGACCACGCGCACACGACACGCCTGAGTCACCGAGAACGCGAAAGTGGCGGCCCCGTGGGGGGTGCCGCCACTTTTGCTTTTTTCGTTCTCCAGTCACGCCGGTGTGGTGTGGGTGAAACCGAGGCAGGCCAGCCCTTCGGCCCGGCACAGTCGGTCGGAGGGGCCGGCGACCTCGGTCTGGAGCAGTTGGTAGGCGGCTCCGTGGGTCTGGCCCCAGCGCATCGCGGCCCGCCACAGGATGCGTCCGAGGCCCCGTCCTCGGGTCTCGGGCAGGACAGCGAAGTACTGGGGCATGAGGCGGGGGCGCCCGATGGCATCGGGGAGCACCTCCATGGGGCCGATCGCGCCCACGATGCGGTCCTCGACGGCGGCGGCGAGGACCGGGCCGCACCGGCCCGCCCGCATCTGGGTGTGGAGGAAGGCCAGGCCATCGCCCGCCATGGCCTCGGCGAACGGGGCGAAGGTCTCCTGAACAGCGATCGGCCAGGCGGTGACGGGCCGGACCGGACCACCCGGGTCGGGGCAGGGGGCGACGGTGAAGTCCTTCAGCTGGATACGGGTGCCCCGTGGGTGCGTGGTCTCGGGGCCGAGGGGGCGTACGACTCGGGCGTTGACCACATCGTGCACGGCCGCGAGTTTCGCGGCCAGCTCGGCGGCCTCCTCCACGACGCTGTCGCGGAGCCCGTAGGCGAAGACCTTGGCAGTGCCGCGTCCACGCCGACTCAGGGTGGGGATGAGGGTGTGCTCGCGCTGGTGCACCACGTCGCCGCGTAGGACTTTCTCGTCCTTCTCGCCGCCCCAGCGCCGGTCCTTGTCGTAGGGCAGGAAGTCCCCGGATTCGGCCGCTCGCAGTGTGTCCTCGAAGAGGCCGACGGCCAGGGCATCGGGATGGACGGGACCGAGAGTGGGCACGATCGGCGCGGTCAGTTGGGGCCGGAGCCAGTCCCAGCGGAAGAACATGAGCGGCACCCTAGCGGTGGGACGAGGGGGGCTCAGGCCCCGACGCGAGTACGCCGGGGCCTGAACGGAGTTGTCCGGATCAGGTGGGTCAGTGGGGGTTGTCGTCCCCGGCGTCGCAGGAGCACTCCGCGCTTTCCACGATCGCGTCCAGGTCCTGGACGGCGGTGATCGACGCGGTCGCGACGGGTGGGGCCGCGCGGCGGGCCGAGGCCGGCGGGCCGGGGAGGATGGTCACCGCTACGGGCGGGGTCATGAGGCGTTCTCCTTGTCTCCGTGCTGGCAGTAGCTGTGCAGCGGCGCCTTCGCCTCCTGGTAGTGCTTGGCCAGGGGGCGGCAGACCCGGCAGGTGCCGGACAGGGCGCAGCCCTCGCACCCACCGGTGCGAAGCATGAGGCGGTCGGCGATGGCACCGAGCCGGGTGAGGCCGTCGATGCCCTCGGTCATCAGGTCGATCCGGTCGTCGCGGCCGACCTTGCAGATCGACACCTTGGCGTGCGGGTCGGCGTGGAAGAAGGTGTGTCCCGCGTTGCAGCCGGTGAACGGCTTGCGCTGCCGCAGGTGGGCGGCGGACTGGGCGAGCAGCGGCTCACCGCCGCCGTAGATCGTGGGCGTCATGTTCGTGTACGCGTGGTTCTCGACGTTCCACTCGTCGGCGAGGGCGGCCATCTCGTCTGCCTCGGAGGCGTTGTCCTCGGTCACCACGACGTTGATGCGCAGCGGCAGTCCAGCCTCGCGTGCGGCGTCCATGCCACGCCGGAACGCCTTCCACGCCCCACGTCGCTGGGTCAGCGTGTCGAAGGACTCCTCGCTCGCCCCGTACATGCTGACCACCAGGCGGTAGGGCGGGCAGTCCCGGAAGAGCTTGAGGAGGTCCGGCCGCCAGAGCAGCGAGCCGTTCGTGGAGAGGGTGAGCATCATCCCGGCCTGCCAGGCGTACCGGTAGGCGCCCTGGAAGTGGGGATCCATGGTGGGCTCGCCGCCGGTGATCTGGAGCCAGAGGACACCGGCCTCACGCATGATGTCGAGCAGCCGCACCTTGTCCTCCCAGCCGAGGCCGGAGAAGGGCCGCTCGCCGAGGTAGCAGTGCTTGCAGCCGAAGTTGCAGCCGAGGTTGATCTCCCAGGACGCCCGGCAGTAGCCGTACGGGGACGGTTCGCGCACCAGCACGGTGCCCTGCGCGGTCTGGCCATCCAGGTCCAGGCCCCACATGTCGGCGGCGGTCTGCACCGCCCAGGTGGGAAGCGACCCACCTTCGGCGGCGGCCCGGCGCAGGCCCCCGAAGTGGTCGGCGGAGATTCGGGCGCCGGCCCTTGCTCCCGGCTTGAGGAGAAGGTGTCCGTCGAGGAACGGGGAGGCGATCAGAGCGTGGGCCATCGGTGGCCCTCCTTCCGGATCACGGAACGGGGACAGCACACGGGACTTCTGACGGTCGGCGCTGCAGTGGATCTCGCCCAGGCCGTTGCAGGTGCCGCAGGTCCTGCCGGACGAGTCGGCGCCGCTGCCACCGCAGTCCCCGCACTGTGCGTTGCGAGGCGAGCGAAGGCGTCGTCGGGGCCTGTGCGGGCTCGCGATCAGCTGGTCCACGAGACCTCCTCCGGGGCGTCTTCCCAGGTGTGCTGCTTGGCGTGGTCGGCGAACAGACAACAGCCCTCACCGTCAGGCCCCGGGGCGGTCACCGGGCAGTCCGGCAGCGCGACGAGTTCCGTCTCGTCCGTCCCACGCCAGCGGAGCCACAACGCGGTCCCGTATGCGTCGGCGTCGGTGAGGAGACCGAAGTGCTCACCCTCGTCGTGCGCGGACAGCTGGCACTGCACCGCTCTGTCGATGTACGGGGCGGTCGACTTCTCCCGTGCTTCCTTTGCCAGTTCGAGGGGCACCCGGCGCCAGTGCGCGCACCGCATCACGACACCATCCGGAAGGACGCGACGGCATTCCGTTCCTGCTGCGAGCACCGGGGGCAGACGCACGGCGGGTAGCGGCCCGGGTTCCCCGGGACCACCGGGTCCTCGCCCACGCGTACCTCTGCGCGAGGCCCCCATGTCCGGCCGGAGTCGCGGGAGACCCGCAACGTCATCCGTACGTCGTCCTGTCCGTTCGCCATGGTCAGGAGCATCGCGAACCGCATGCCCGGCCAGAAAGGCCAACCGGATTACCCAACTTGGGTAATATCACCCTCGGTTGACCAAGTGCAGCGATCCGTAGTCCTCATGCCGGAGCGTGCCCGATGCCCGAGCCATCTCGCTCGAAGGAACTCCCGGTCAGCCTGCTCACGGACCCAGTGATGATCGAGGCATGCCAGGCAAGAGACTTCGGCCGCATCTTTCAGCTGGTCAAGGCACGAGCAGGCATCTATCCGTCGATGGTCGCGCGTCGCTGCGACCTGACCCCGAGCCGCGTGGGCGAGGTGATCGCCGGACGGCGGCAGCTGCTGCACATGGACGTGATCGAACGGATCTCGGACGGACTGCGCATCCCCGGGCACATGCTCGGACTTGCCCGACGCTCCTGGGAGACGCCGCCCAGCCTGACGGTCACACCCCGCGAACCGGCCGAGGCACCGGCCTCAGCCGTCGAACCGCTGGCCGCCGGACTGCCAGGGGCGGACGTCGACAGCATCCTCGCCCTGGCTGCCGAGCGGGACCTCAGCGCGTCGACGCTGGACGCGCTGCATTCGTCGATCGCGGACTACTGGCGCCGGGACGACGAGCACGGCGGCGAGACCTTACGGCCGGCGGTCGTCGGCCAGCTCCGCTACGTCGTCGACCTCCTCAAGGAGCAGCGTCCGGCTCCTCTGCGGGACGGCCTGCACAGCATCGCGGCCGAGCTGGCCCGGCTCACCGGATGGACCTACTTCGACGCCCGCCAGTACCACCAGGCACGCGCCTACTTCACCGAATCCCTCGGCCTGGCCAAGGCCATCGACGACCGCCAGTTCATGGCCAACGTCCTCGCCTGCATGAGCCTCCAGGCCACCTACCAGGACAAGCCTGGCGACGCTCTCGCACTCGTCACGGCCGCCCAGGACCAGGCCCGAACGGCCGCGGGGACGACACCGCGCGTGCTGGCCATGCTCGCGATGCGCGAAGCCTTCGCCCACGCCACCCTCGGCAACCGCGGCGCGACCCACACCGCGATCTCGGAAGCCCATACCCAGTTCGGCCGGATCAGCACCGGCGATCCGGACCCGGCCTGGGTCGCCTACTTCGATGAGCCGAAGCTGATCGTGGACACCGGTATCGCGCACGGCCGCCTGGGCGAAGCCGCCCTCGCCGAACCCCTCATCGCGGACGCTCTCCGACGAGAACACCAGTCGAACCACCGGGGCCGCGCCTTCCACGCCTTCTGGCTCGCCCGCACCCAGCTCCAGCGCGGCAAACTCGACGAGGCGTGCCACACGGCCATGGACGCCTTGGCCCCGGCGGCGGCCGTCAGCTCGCAACGAGTCGCCGGCCACCTACGGGAGTTCTACGAGCAGCTGGAACCCTTCCGCCGGGAACCGGCCGCAGTGGCCTTCGAATCCCGGCTCCGGGAAGTGCTGCCCCGTCAGATCAGCGGATCGCCTCGTCCATGAGCACGTAGAGCAACCCGACGAGGGAGCCGCTGCTGACGATCTCGCGCCGGTCGATCAGGCCCCGCACGTCGGCCAGCGGGATCCACTCGATCCGGTCCGACTCGTTCTTCTCGGTCGGCGGACCCTCGTACGTCGCCCCGTCGGCCCGGAAGACGTGGTGCTGGGAGTCGGTGATGCCGTTCGCCGGCTCGGCGTAGATCAGTGACGTGATCGGCCCGGGCCGCCAACCGGTCTCCTCCAAGACCTCACGGGCCGCCGCTTCCGCCGGCGTCTCGCCCTCCTCGACGAGACCCATGGGAAGTTCCCAGGCCCACGCGTCCGTGATGAAGCGGTGCCGCCACATCATCAGCACCTCGCGCCGCTCGTTGACGACAGCGGCCACCGCCAGGTGCCGGAGCTTGACGACGTGGTGCTCCCAGCGGTTCCCGTCCGGCGTCTCGACGTCGGTGAGCCACAGGTTCACCCAGTTGTTCTCGTAGATCGGACGTTCCCCGTGGATCTTCCACTGCATCGCTGCGGCCCCTCTCGATCGGCCTCCAGCATCGCAGAACAGGGAGGGGGGCACCGAGCTTCACGGGATTAGTGTCGACCTGACGAATAAAAGGCGGCGCCTCCTGTGGGACACGCAAGGTCCACAGGAGGCGACGGAGGTGCGGTCCGAGCGGCGTCGCTAGCCGCGCCCGGGCAGCAGCTTGTTCACGGCCTGGTTGGCCTCGGGGAGGTCGGCGGCCTGGGGCGGCATCGGCTTCGGGTTCAGGACGCCGCTGAGGGGGACGACCGAGGGCAGGTTCATGCCGCCGGTGTCGGCGGCGGCGGAACCGGCGGAGGCGAGGCCGCCGGTGGCGGCGAAGGCGGTCAGGGCGGCCGCAGTGAGGAGCTTCTTCATGCCCGCTCCAACGCGGGGCGGGTGCGCGCGGTTACGTGCCGCTGCCTACCATCACGCCATCCCAGATCTTGCAGGGTATCCCCGGCTTTAGCCGGGGAGGGAATGCATCCTCGGCCCGGAGGTGCGCAGCGCCGGAGCTCACTTCGCCTCTGGGGTGGCGGTCAGAGCGGGCGCGCCTGGCCCTCGATGTACTGACGGATGACCGTCAGCGGTGCGCCACCGCACGAGCCCGCGAAGTACGAGCGGGACCAGAACACCGAGCCCATGCCGATCCGGTCGATGCGGCCGGTGTATTCGGCCCGCAGGCGCCGGGACGAGACGCCCTTGAGCGAGTTGATCAGCTTGGACAGGGCCACCTTCGGCGGGTAATGGACGAGCAAGTGCACATGGTCGGCCTCGCCGTTGAACTCCCGCAGCTCCGTCTCGAACCTGGCGCACACCTCCCGCATGATCTCTTCGCACCGTTTCAGCATGGCGTCGTCGAAGACTCCGCACCGGTATTTCGTGACGAACACCAAGTGGGCGTGGAGGTTGTGCGTGACGTGACGACCCATGCGTACATCAGGGTTTGATTCCCAGCGAGGTGACATACTCCAACTGTATTGTGGTGATCACCGAGCCGACGCGGGAAGGGGCGGGCCGGGTGATCCGCGCGTACAAGTTCCTCATGCGGCCCACCGTGGGCCAGGCCGCCGCGCTCGGCGAGATGCTGCGCGACCACTGCTCCCTCTACAACGCGGCCTTGCAGGAACGCCGCGACGCCTACCGGCATACGAGCAAGACGAGCATCAAATACGGGACGCAGTCTGCGCAGCTCAAGGAGATCCGGGCGTTCGACCCCGAGCGCCAGGGCCGGTGGTCGTTCTCGTCACAGCAGGCCACGCTTCGCCGTCTCGACAAGGCATTTGCCGCGTTCTTCCGCCGGATCAAGGCCGGAGACACTCCCGGCTACCCGCGCTTCCGTGGAGTCAACTGGTTCGATACGGTCGACTTCCCCAAGGACGGTGACGGCTGCCGCTGGGGATCCACCCCGCACGACCCTGTCACCCGCGTCCGCTTCCAGGGTGTCGGGCATGTCAAGGTCAACCAGCACCGGCCTGTGGTCGGCAAGGTCAAGACCGTCTCGGTCAAGCGTGAGGGTCGGCGCTGGTACGTCGTCCTCACCGCCGAGCAGACCCAGCCTGAGCCGCTTCCCGCGACGGGCAGCGTGGTCGGCATCGACATGGGTATCGCCTCGTTCCTCACTACCTCTGACGGCGAGCACGTCGACAACCCGCGCCACGCCCGGAAGGCCGCCGCGAAGCTCGAAGCCGCCCAGCAGCAGCTCAGCCGATTCGGGCGCGTCCGCGGGGACAAGCGGACCGGCAATCACCAGCGGGCCGTACGGCGCGTTGCCGACCTGCACCGCAAGGCCCGTCGTCGGCGTCTGGACCACGCGCACAAGACCGCGCTCGGTCTGATCCGTGACCACGACCTGATTGCGCACGAGGATCTCAAGATCCGCGACATGGTCAGGACCGTCGCGCCCAAGCCCGACCCGAAAGGCGAGGGCGTCTTCCTGCCCAACGGCGCCGGCGCCAAGAGGGGCCTGAACCGTTCGATCTCGGATGCCGGGTGGGGGGTGTTCCTCACGATCCTCACCAGCAAGGCTGAAAGCGCCGGCCGGGCAGTGATCGCCGTGGACCCCCGCAACACCTCTCGGACCTGCCCCGAATGCGGGCATGTCGCCAAGGAGAACCGGCCCACCCAGGAGAAGTTCCACTGCGTAAGCTGCGGCCACCAGGCTCACGCTGACCACGTTGGGGCACTCAATGTTTTGCGGGCCGGGCTGGTCCGTCGCGACGCCTACCCGGCATAGCGAGAAGCCTCCTCATTCGTGAGGGGGAGGAGTCACGGACGAGGGGTACGGGAGTGGGAGCGGAGAGCGGGGGCTGGCGGCTGCGGCCGGGGCGGTCCGAGGACGTCGAGGCCGTCGCCGAGCTGCGGGCGGTCGTCATGCGCGCGGACCTGGAGCGGCTCGGCCGCTACGACGCGCACCGGGTGCGGCAGCGGCTGAGGGACGGGTTCTCGCCCGCGTACACCTCGGTCGTCGAGACCGGGGACGGCCCGGTCGGCTGCGTCACGCTCCGCCCCGATCCCGCGGGCGGCCTCCACCTGGAGCACTTCTACCTGGACCCCGCCCTCCAGGGCCGGGGCCTGGGCACCGCCGTCCTGGACCGGCTCCTGGAGCGGGCCGACGCGGCGGGGGAGACCGTCCGGCTCGCCGTCCTCCGGGGGAGCGCGGCCCGCCGGCTCTACGAGCGGGCGGGGTTCGTGCGGGAGGCGGAGGACGGCGTGGACGTGTTCATGGTCAGGACGCCGGCGGCTCCGGCACCTCCGGTGCCTCCGCGATGAGGGCGGTGGCGACCGTGCGGAAGCCCAGGCGGGCGTAGAGGCGTTCCACGGTCGCGTCCGAGGCCGTCAGGAAGACCGCGTCGACGCCCGCCGCGCGGGCCCGCGCCACCAGCTCCGCGGTCACCGCGAGGCCCAGGCCGCGGCGGCGGGCCTCCGGGCGGGTGCCCACGCCGACGACCTCGGCCACCTGACCGACGGGCTGGACCTGGCCGCCGGCCAGCGCCTCACCGGTCGCCGTGTCGAAGGCGGCGGCGAGGACGGTCAGGCCGGCCGTGATCCGGTCCGCGACCCGCCGCGCGTCGGCGGGGCCGGGGGTCGCGCCGAAGGCCGCGTACGGGGCGGCGACGGCGGCCGCGAGGTCCGGGTCGTCCGCGCCGAGCGTCCGCACGGCCGCGCCCGCCGGCCCCGGCACGGGCAGCGGCGCGCCGTCCAGGACCATCAGCGGGTGCGCGTGCACCACGAGGCCGCTCGCCTCCACGGCCGCCCGCAGCCCCGGCGTCGTCTCCGCCACCCACTCGAACGCCTCCGGCAGCCCCAGCTCGCGCTGGCGGGCGCGCACCTTCTCCACGTCCGCCACCGACACCGGGCCGGGGTGCCCGAGCGCCGGGCGGGCGTAGAACGGCCAGCCGTCGGCGCCCTCCCGCACGAAGAAGGTCAGCGGGCCGAAGTCCTCCGCGCGGGCGGAGGAGCGGGGGACGGCGTCGTAGTACGCCTCGATTCGCGTCAGCACGCGGGCCATCCAAGCAGGCCGGCCGTGGCGGCACCCGCGGATTTCCCCGCCGCCGGACCCGTGCGCGGCCCGGCCCGGGACGGCTGCCGCCCCCGGCCGGCCTCCCGGGCGCCGCACGGCGACCCGGACGCGTCCGTCTCCCTCCCGGCGGCGGGCCGGTGCGCGCCGCGCCGCCGTCGGCGTCGTACCCCTCGGAATCCCGGGCCGCACCCCCTACCGTGCGGTCATGCGGATCTCGACCACGATCTTCCTGACCGACGAGACCATCTCGCCCGTGCGGCTCGCCCGCGAGCTGGAGGCGCGCGGCTTCGACGGGCTGTACCTGCCGGAGCACACCCACATCCCGGTGTCCCGGGACACCGAGCACCCGGCGGGCGGCGAGGCCGCCCGGGAGTACGGGCGGACCCTGGACCCCTACGTGGCGCTCGCGCAGGCCGCCGCCGTCACCGAGCGGCTCGGGCTCGGCACCGGCATCTCGCTGCTCGGGGAGCACGACCCGATCGCGCTCGCCAAGCAGATCGCGACGCTCGACCACCTCTCCGGCGGCCGCTTCACCCTCGGGGTCGGCTACGGATGGAACCGCGAGGAGGCCGCCGACCACGGCGTCGCCTGGGGCACCCGCCGGGACCTCGTGCACGACCGTCTCGCCCTGATGCGGGCCCTGTGGGCGCCGGAACCGACCGCGTACGAGGGCGGGTTCGGGTACTCCGTGCGCGCCTCCGAGGCCTGGCCGAAGCCGGCCGGCGGGGCGCCCCGCGTCCTCCTCGGCGGCGCGGCGGGACCGAAGCTGTTCGCGGCGGTCGCCGAGCGGGCCGACGGCTGGATGCCGATCGGCGGCCGGGGCCTCACCGAGAACCTGCCGGTGCTGCGCCGGGCCTGGGAGGACGCGGGCCGCGACCCGAAGGCCCTCCGGGTCGTCCCGTACGCCGTCCTGCCGAACCCGGGCAAGCTCGCCCACTACGCGGACCTCGGCTGCGCGGAGACCGTCCTCCAGCTGCCCCCGGCGGGGGAGGCCGAGGTGCTGCGGGTCCTCGACGCGTACGCGGAGTACGTGCGGTGACGAGCAGCGGGGACCCGTCCTCCCCGCACCGCCGCCGCTCGTATGCTCGGTGCATGACGGACCACCAGACCGGCCGGGAGGCCGACCAGCAGGCCGAGAGCTCGACGGCGCCCCCGACCCGGAACGCGATGCGGCGGGCGCTGCGCAGGGCGCGGGACGGGGTCGCGCTCGACGTCGGCGAGGCGGCGGTGCTGCTGCGGGCGCGGGGCGAGGACCTGGACGAGCTGGTGGCGGTCGCGGGGCGGGTGCGGGACGCCGGGCTCGAAGCGGCGGGGCGGCCGGGGGTGATCACGTACTCGAAGAGCGTGTTCATACCCCTGACCCGGCTGTGCCGGGACAAGTGCCACTACTGCACCTTCGTCACCGTGCCGGGGAAGCTGCGGCGCGACGGGCACGGGATGTTCCTGTCGCCGGACGAGGTCCTGGACATCGCCCGGCGCGGTGCCGCCCTCGGCTGCAAGGAAGCGCTGATCACGCTCGGGGACAAGCCGGAGGACCGGTGGCCCGAGGCGCGCGAGTGGCTCGACGCGCACGGGTACGACGACACCCTCGCCTACGTGCGGGCCATGTCGGTGCGGATCCTGGAGGAGACCGGACTCCTGCCGCACCTGAACCCGGGCGTCCTGTCGTGGACGGACTTCCAGCGGCTCAAGCCGGTCGCGCCCTCGATGGGCATGATGCTGGAGACGACCGCCACCCGGCTCTGGTCCGAGCCCGGCGGCCCCCACTACGGCTCGCCGGACAAGGAACCGGCCGTGCGGCTGCGGGTCCTGGAGGACGCCGGACGGTCGTCCGTGCCCTTCACCTCGGGGCTGCTCCTCGGGATCGGGGAGACGTACGAGGAGCGGGCCGAGTCGCTGTTCGCGCTGCGCCGGGTCGCGCGGGCGTACCACGGCGTCCAGGAACTGATCATCCAGAACTTCCGGGCCAAGCCGGACACGGCGATGCGCGCGGCGCCCGACGCCGAACTCGACGACCTGGTCGCCGCCGTGGCCGTGGCCCGGCTCATCATGGGCCCCTCCGCCTGTCTCCAGGCACCGCCGAACCTGGTGGACGCCGAGTACGGGCGGCTGATCGCGGCCGGCATCGACGACTGGGGCGGGGTCTCCCCGCTCACCATCGACCACGTCAACCCCGAGCGGCCCTGGCCGCGCATCGACGAGCTGGCCGCGCACTCCCGCGCCGCCGGCTTCGAGCTGCGTGAACGGCTCTGTGTGTACCCGGAGTTCGTGCGCCGCGGCGAGCCCTGGCTGGACCCGCGGATCGTGCCGCACGTGCGGGCCCTCGCCGACCCGGAGACCGGTCTCGCGAACCCGGACGCGGTCGTCCGCGGCCTGCCGTGGCAGGAGCCGGACGAGGCCTTCACCGCCTCGGGCCGCACGGACCTGCACGCGACGATCGACACCGAGGGCCGTACGGGCGACCGGCGCGACGACTTCGACGAGGTGTACGGCGACTGGGAGGCGCTGCGGGAGGCCGCCGCGCCGGGCCTGGTGCCCGACGCCGTGCCCGAGCGGATCGACGCCGACGTGCGGGAGGCGCTGGCCGTCGCCGCCGACGACCCGACGAGGCTGACCGACGCGCAGGCCCTCGCCCTCTTCCACGCCGACGGGCCGGCGCTCGACGCGCTGACCCGGGTCGCGGACGACGTGCGGAAGTCGGTGGTCGGCGACGAGGTGACGTACATCGTCACCCGGAACATCAACTTCACCAACGTCTGCTACACCGGCTGCCGCTTCTGCGCCTTCGCCCAGCGCCGCACCGACGCCGACGCGTACACCCTCTCCCTCGACCAGGTCGCCGACCGCGCCCAGCAGGCCTGGGAGGTGGGCGCGGTGGAGGTGTGCATGCAGGGCGGCATCCACCCGGACCTGCCCGGCACCGCGTACTTCGACATCGCCCGGGCGGTGAAGGAGCGCGTCCCCGGCATGCACGTGCACGCCTTCTCCCCGATGGAGGTCGTCAACGGCGCGACCCGCACCGGCCTGTCGATCCGCGAGTGGCTGACGGCGGCGAAGGAGGCCGGGCTCGACTCGATCCCGGGCACGGCGGCCGAGATCCTCGACGACGAGGTCCGCTGGGTGCTGACGAAGGGCAAGCTGCCCGCCGCCACCTGGATCGAGGTCGTCGGCACCGCCCACGAGCTGGGCCTGCGTTCGTCCTCGACGATGATGTACGGGCACGTGGACCAGCCCCGCCACTGGCTGGGCCACCTCCGCACGCTCGCCTCCATCCAGCAGCGGACGGGCGGTTTCACGGAGTTCGTGACCCTGCCCTTCATCCACACCAACGCGCCCGTCTACCTCGCGGGCATCGCCCGCCCCGGCCCGACGGTCCGCGACAACCGCGCGGTGACGGCGATGGCCCGCCTCCTCCTCCACCCCCACATCCCGAACATCCAGACCAGCTGGGTGAAGCTGGGCGCGGAGGGCGCGGCGGAGATGCTCCGGTCCGGCGCGAACGACCTCGGCGGGACGCTGATGGAGGAGACCATCTCCCGCATGGCCGGGTCGAGTTACGGCTCGTACCGGTCGATCCGCGACCTGGAGGCGATCGCGGAGGCCGCGGGCCGGCCGTCCCGCCCCCGCACCACGCTCTACGGCGAGGTGCCCGAGGAGCGCCGGAGGGCCGCCCGGGATTCGGACGGCCATCTGCCGGAGCTGCTGCCGGTGGTCGAGGGCTGAGGGGGGTCAGCCGACCAGCAGGTCGCGCCGGAGGTCCTTCAGCTCCCGGGCGCGGCGAGGCCGAGGAGGAGGGCGGCGGCCAGTGCCGCGGAGGAGTACGTGACTCGTGTCACGGGGGTCATGCGGCGGATCGTTCAGGCGAAGGGAGAAGCTCGGGTGAACTCTGGTCAAAAGCGGCCTGAAGGGCGTCCGATCACATAAGGTTCCGTCCCCCGAACGGACACACCCGGTCGATTAGAGTGCTGCGCAGACCGGTGTCAGAACGGCGAGAGAGCAGGACCTCGGACGGGGGAGGGCACGTCGTGACCACCACTGCCGCGGCCGTGTGGGGCCGCACCGAACAACAGGACTTCCGGGCGCGCGTCCGCGGCTGCCTGCTCGGCGCGGCCGTCGGCGACGCGCTCGGGGCGGGCGTCCACGACCGGACGCTGGGGGAGATCCGTACGGCGCACGGCGAGGCGGGCCTCGCCGAGCCCCCCGACGGCACCCTGCCCGTCACCGCCGCCACCCAGATGGGCCTCTTCACCGTCGACGGCCTCATCCGCGCCCACGTCCGCCGCGACGGCGGCGTCTGGCACCCGCCCACCGAGATCCACCGCGCCCATCTGCGCTGGGCGACCACCCAGCGCGACTGGGGGCCCGACGAACGCCGCCGCGACAACGGCTGGCTCGGCCGCCAGGAGTGGCTGTACGCCCGCCGCGACGCGCCCCGCGCCTGCCTCAGCGGTCTCGCCGACGAGCGCCTGGGCACGCTCGACCGGCCCAAGAACCCCGAGGCGGGCGACTCCGGCGCCCTCGCCCGCTCCGCGCCCATCGGGCTGCTCGTCGGCTGGGAGCCGCAGCTCGTCTGCCAGCTGGCCGTCGAGTGCGCCGCGCAGACCCACGGCGCGCCCGCCGCGACGCTCGCGGCCGGCGCGCTCGCCGTCATCGTCCACGGCGTGGCCCGCGGCGCCTCCGTCGAGGCCGCCGCCGGTACGGCCCTGGGCCTGCTGGCCGGGCGCCCGGGCCACGAGCCGGTGACGGAGGCGCTGACGCGCGCCCTGGCGGCGGTCCGCGAGGGGGTGCCGGACGCGGGGCGCGTCACGGCGCTCGGGGCGGACGAGGACCGGGCGGAGGGGCAGCTGGCGGCGGCCGTCTACTGCGCGCTCGTCGGCGAGGACGTGCGGCACGGGCTGCGCCTCGCGGTCAACCACGACGGGCCGTCCGCCGTCACCGCGGCGGTGGCGGGCGCGCTGCTCGGGGCGCAGCACGGGGAGACGGCGCTGCCGCCGGCGTGGCTGGCGGCGGTGGAGGGCCGCGGGACGATCCTCGAACTCGCCGACGACTTCGCCATGGAACTCACCCAGTCCCCAACCCTTCACACCCCCACCTGGCACACCCGCTACCCGACGCCGTGAACGGCGGCGGTCAGCGCATGAGTTCGCCGGCGTTGACCAGGAGGGACTGGCCGGTGATGGCGCGGGCCCGGGGGGAGGCGAGGAAGGCGACCGCGTCGGCGACGTCCGTGTCCGTGGCCAGGTCGGGCAGGGCCACGCGGGAGGTGAGCCGCGCCAGGACCTCGGCCTCCTCGACCGCCTCCGACGCCGCCGTGAAGCGGACGAACGCCTCGACCGGCGGTCCCCACATCCACCCGGGCAGCACCGTGTTGACCCGGATCCGGTCCGGGCCCAGCTCCCGCGCCAGCGAGTACATGGCCGAGGTCAGGGCGCCCTTGGACGCCGCGTACGCCGCCTGCTGCACCTGGGTCGGCGCGGCGACGGCCGACTGCGTGCCGATGAAGACGACCGCGCCGCCCCCGCCGGCCCGCAGCGCGGGCAGGCACGCCCGGGTCATCCGCAGCGTGCCGAGGAGGTTGACGTCGAGGACGCCCTGCCAGGCCGTGAAGTCCGCGTCGGCGAGGCCGCCGAAGTACGAGTCCCAGGCGGCGACGTGCACGACCGCGTCGATGCGGCCGAAGCGTTCGACGGCGAGCGCGGCGAGCGCCTCGCACTGCGCCTCGTCGGTGATGTCCGTCGCCCGGTGCGCGGTGTGCCCGCCGGACGGGTCGATCGCGCTCGCGGTCTTGACGAGGTTCGCCCCGGTCCGCGCGCCGAGGACCGCGTTGCCCCCGTCGCGTACCACCGCCTCCGCGACCCGGTGACCGAGTCCGGTCCCGACGCCCGACACGACGACCGTCTTCCCCTGGAGCAGCATCCGGGTGCCTCCCGCCTCTGGCCACTGATCTGACGGTCCGTCAGAGTAGGTGCCCCGAGTCGTACAGGGAAGGGAGACGGCAGTGACGAGTGACGTCGAGGCGTACGGGGAGCTGGCGGCGCACGGCCCGTACGGGGTCCGGCCCGGCCATGCGCTGATCACCATGGTGGAGCCGCACCCGGGGCACGAGTACGCGTACAACCGCTGGTACGAGGACGACCACTACTACGCCGGCGCGATGGCGATGCCCTGGATGTTCGCGGGCCGCCGCTGGGTCGCCACCCGCGACCTCCAGGAGCTGCGGACGCCCGAGAAGTCCGCCGTCGCCCAGCCGGTCACCGCCGGCTGCTACCTCTCCACGTACTGGATCACCGACGGCCGCTACGACGAGCACATGAAGTGGACCGTCGCCATCAACAAGCGGCTCAACCGCGACGCCCGCGTCCACCACGCCCGCACCCACGTCTTCACGTCCTTCCAGGACCACGCGGCGACGGTGTACCGGGACGGCGCGGCGGGCCCGCGCGACGTCCACGCCCTCGACCACCCCTACGCGGGCCTGGTCCTCCAGGTCGTGGACTGCGCGGGGGCGGAGGAGCGCGCGGCCCTCCTCGAACGGCTCGCCGCCCGCGAACTCCCGCGCCGGCTCGCTGGCTCACCCGCGGCGATGGTGACGGTCTTCCGCCCGACGCCGCTGCCCGGCGACCGGATGACGTACGTGAAGCAGGTGGAGGGCGTCGACACCCGGCTCACCCTGCTCTGGTTCCTGGAGCGGGACCCGCGCGACTGCTGGGACGCGCACTTCGCCGGCCTGGCCGACCTCGCCGGCGACGCCGGGCGGGTGGAGCTGGTGGCCCCCTTCGTCCCGACCGTCCCGGGGACGGACCGGTACGTGGACCTGCTGAGGTGAGGCGCTTCCGGGCCCGGACATGAGCGTGCCCTCTCGGCCAGGACGGCGGACCGGACGAGAGGGCGCTCTTGGGGTACTGCGCGCGGTGCTGCGGGACTCAGAGGGCCCCGTCGCTCACCTGGCCGACGAAGGCGTTCCACGAGCCCGGTCCGAAAGAGAGGGACGGACCCTCGGGGGCCTTGGAGTCGCGGACGGCGATCGCCGCCACGGCCGGGGACTTCACCTCGACGCAGGCGCCGTTGCCCCCGGAGTAGGAGGACTTGGTCCAGTTGTCGGTGGCACCCTGGATGATGGCCATGATGTGCTCAGCTCCGGTTCTGCCCGAAAGGGGGCGTGAGAGTCGGTGCCGGCGTGATCTCCACCGGCCTGATCGACGCTACTCGCCGGTCCCGAGCGGCGGGACCGGCGTTCACACGACCGGGTGGCATATTCCAACTGAGCTTCCGTCGGGCCGAGTCGGGGGTGTACCGTGCCTTCCCCCCTGTGGTCCGGACCTGTCAGGCCCCCGGGACGTCACCGGATCTGTCGGATCTGTCAGATCTGCCGGTGGCTCACGGTCGCTTTCCGGCCTGCCCGAGCCGCCGCGGCCTCCGGCCGGCTCAGCCCTGGGCGTACCGCTTCGCGATGTCGGCGACGAAGTCCCGCGTCTGCTCCACGCCCAGCGCCTGCGCCCGCAGGTGCTCGTACATGTAGCTGTACTTCGCGACGTCCGGCCCCTTCTCCAGGTACAGGTCGCTCGTCACGCCCTCGATGTAGACGACGCTGGAGTCGGAGGCGTCCGGGAACTCCAGGATCGAGTACTGGCCGCTGATGCCGGGGTGCGCGCCCGTGTCGAAGGGCAGCACCTGCACGGTCACGTGCGGCAGGTGCGACTGCTCGACGAGGTGCTCCAGCTGCTCGGCCATCACCTGCCGGTTGCCGACCACCCGGCGCAGCGCGGCCTCGTCGATGACCGCCCACAGCCGCAGCGGACGCTCCTCGTCGCGGACCCGGTCCTGGCGGCGGGTGCGGACGGTGGCCCGCTTCTCGATGTCGGCCGGCGTCGACTCGGGGAGCGCGCCGGAGATGACGGCGGTGGCGTACGCACGGGTCTGCAGCAGTCCGGGGATGATCTGCGGCTCGTAGACGCGCAGGCTCTGCGCGTCCGTCTCCAGGCCGATGTAGACGCTGTACGGGATGTCGCCGAAGGCGTGCCACCAGCCCTGCTGCCGCGAGTCCTTGGCCATCTGCATGAGGGAGTTGACCATCGCCTCGTCGTCGACCTCGTACACCCCGCACAGGTCGCGCACGTCGCGCTGGCTGATGGAGCGGCGGCCGTTCTCGAGCCGGCTGATCTTGGACTGGGAGACGAGGAGGCGCTCGGCGACCTGCTCGGCCGTCATGCCCTTGCCCTCGCGGAGCTTGCGCAGCTCCTGCCCCAATCGGCGTCGCCTGACGGTGGGGTTGACACTGGACGCCACGGAAACTGCACCTCCGGCTGCTGTCTGCGATGCGTAGCTGTGAGTATCTACTGCTTGGCAGACTGCCACCAAAGGTGCCGGGTGCGCTGGGAAAACCCGACAACCCGGGGCCGGGGACACCGATGTGCGGGACGCCCGGAGGCGCCCCGCACACCTGGTGCGGCTCCCGGAAGGGTCGTGGTGCGGCGGTGCGGTGGTGCGGCGTGGTGCCCGGCCCGTGCGCCCGCCTCAGTGGGCGGCGGCGCGGGCCATGCTGCCGCGCGGCTGGGCGGGTACGCCCTGACCGCTCCGGCGCGGCTGTGCGGCAGCGCCGTTCTGGACGTCCATCACGGCGTGCGCGACGAGACCGCCCATGGGGTCGTGCCGGATCAGGTCGCGCAGCCGGGACCGCGACGACCGTCCTTCGTTGCCGGGGTACAGGTGCTTGCCGAGACCGACCGCGTGGGCCAGTGCGGCGAGCGCCGCGGTCCGCGGGTCCGGGGGTACCCCGGTGCGGATCGCACTGTCCAGCCGGGCCCTGATCTCCCGGCTGATCGCCGTGTCCGTCGCCTGGTAGCGAGTCGTCGGCAGCACCCCGCACATCTGGCCCTCCACGGCATGCACCATGCCGCATCGCTCCAGATGCGAGAGATACGTCTGGCGGAGCCCCAGTCGGGGTCCGCCGATCCAGTGGACGGCCCGGACCGGACTGCCGCGCCTGCGCAGCAGTTCCAGTGCGGAGTCCAGAGTCGGATCTCCGGTCGGCCGTGGCATCACCACGGCGATACGATCCCCGTCAGGGGCTATCCGTCCTGCCAGGGCCAGCTCTACTAGCTGTGCTCCGGCCAGGCCCAGATCGAGCGACTGCGGCTGCGCTGTGGTACCCGTGGTCGGGTCCAGAGCGAGCAGCAGAAGCTCCTCCGGAATGGTTCTGCGGCTCCTGCCCATCCATGCCTCCCCGCGTGGATGAATGACAGGGTGACCCCTCTCACATTCATCTGTCGAGAGTGCCTGTGCGGTTCGTCCGGGAACCGGCAGGTATGTCGTTCTCGTCTAGCACGGGAGCCAAGGGGTTCACACAGGACACTGGTAGACGGTTCGGACGTACGCATGACGCATGGAGGAGGCACGGTGGCGGGCGAGTCCCCCGACAGGGCGGAGCAGCAGGGGTCGTCGGAGGGGAGGACGCCGGCGGTGTCGTCGACGGTTGCCTCCTCGGAGTCCCCGGCGTCCGCGGTGTCCGCGCCGGCGCCGGTGGACCAGCCGACGGCGGTCTTCAAGACCCTGGCGCCGCGCGTCCCGGAGGACGACGCGGAGCCGTCGGCGTCGAACGCGCCGGCCGGCCCGGCCGAGGAATCGATTCCGGAGCCCGGCGAGGCCCGCGACGAGGCCGCGCCCGAGGGCGACCGACTGAAGCAGGCCGTCGCGGCGTGGGTCGCGACGGCGGCGAAGGACGACGAGGCCGACGGGTCCGACGGGGCCGACGAGGGCGCCGAGGAGGAGCCCGGGACCGACGAGGCGTCCGCGAAGGCCGAGGAGCCCGCGTCCGCGCCGGAGGAGCCCGAGGAGCCCTCGGAGGCCGCCGAGGACGCCGACGAGCCCGTGGAGGCCCCTGCGGCGGCCGCCGAGGCGCCGAAGGCGGCGGAGCCGTCGTGGTTCGCCACCAAGAAGCCCGCGGAGCCGGAGGCCGAGCCGTCGAAGGGCGAAGCCGAGGCCCCCGAGGCCGAGACCCCTGAGGTCGAGGTCCCCAGGCCCGCCGCGCCCGAGGCGCCGAAGACCGAGGCGCCGAAGACCGAGGCACCGAAGACCGAGGTTCCCAAGCCCGCCGGGCCGAGCGCCGACGCGCCCGAGGCCTCCGCGGCCGAGCCCGAGGTGCCCAAGGCCGAGGTTCCCAAGCCCGCCGCGCCCGAGCCCGACGGGTCGAAGGCCGCCGTGGCCGCCGCGTCCGAGGGGCCGGTCGACCAGCCCACCACCATGTTCCGGGCCGTGCGGCCGCCGGTCGTGGACCAGCCGACGACCGCGCTCAAGCTCCCGCGCGACGTCGCGGGCCGCGACTCCGACAGCGAGCGGACGAGCACCTTCGTGCCGCTGCGCCAGGACGTCCCGGCCGAGCGGAAGGCGGCGAAGGCGAAGGCGGAGGCCGCCGCCCCCGAGCCCCGGCCGAAGGCGGACGCGGCCGCTCCCGCCCCCGCGCTCGCGGAGCCCGAGCGGACGCGGCAGCAGCCGCTGCCCCCGCTGCCGCCGCTCGACCTGCTCGCCGAGCTGACGAACACCCCGCCCCCGCCGCCGAACGCCTGGCGCACGACCGTGCGCCGGGTCCGGATCTGGACCCCGCTGGTCCTGCTCCTCCTGATCGTCTTCGCGATCGTGCAGATGGTCCGCCCGCTGCCGGCGCCCGTCCTGAAGCTCTCCGGGCCGCCGACGTACACCTTCGCGGGCGGCCCGCTGAAGATGCCGTGGCCCGGCGAGGGCCAGGGCGCGGTGGAGGTCGAGGGCGTCGGCTCCATGGGCACGTACGGGGCGCAGAAGCCGGCCCCGATCGCATCCGTGACGAAGACCATGACCGCGTACGTGATCCTCCGCGACCACCCGCTCAAGGGGAAGCAGAAGGGTCCGGAGATCACCGTCGACAAGAAGGCCGCCGAGCAGGCGAAGGCGGCGCACGAGTCGACGGCCGCGGTGAAGGAGGGGCAGACCTACACGGAGAAGGAGCTGCTCCAGCTCCTGATGATCCCGTCGGCCAACAACGTCGCCCGGCTGCTCGCGCGCTGGGACGCCGGCTCGGAGCAGGCTTTCGTCGACAAGATGAACGCCGCCGCCAAGGAGCTGGGCATGACCCAGTCCCGCTACACGGACCCGTCCGGCCTGCTCGACTCCACGGTCTCCACGCCGCAGGACCAGCTGAAGCTGGCGAAGGCGGTCATGAAGTTCGACGTCTTCCGCGAGATCGTGGACATGCCGAACGCCACCATCGAGGGCGTCGGCTACATCGAGAACAACAACAGCCGGCTGCTGCTCAAGGACGGGGTGACCGGCATCAAGACCGGTTCCTCCACCCCCGCCGGCGGCAACCTGCTCTGGTCGGCCAACACGGTCGTCGACGGCCGCACCCACCGCGTCCTCGGCATCGTGATGGGCGCGCAGGACGCCGCCAGCCTCAACAAGAAGCTGGAGCTGTCCCTCGACTACAGCTACGAGCTGATCAAGCAGGCGCAGGACGACGTCACCTCCGCGGCCGTCGTGAAGAAGGGCCAGGTCGTCGGGTACGTCGACGACGGGCTCGGCGTCCGGACCCCGGTCGTGGCGACGAAGGAGATCAAGGCCGTCGGCTGGCCGGGCCTGAAGGTCGACCTGGCGCTGACCGACGGCGGCAAGGCCGTCCCCCACTCCGGCAAGGCCGGGGACGTCGTCGGCACGGTCTCCATCGGCGAGGGCGACGCCAGGGTCAGCGCCCCGGTGGCGCTCGGGTCCGACCTGGTGGAGCCCGGCTTCGACAAGAAGCTGACCCGCGTGGGCTGACCCCCGGGAGAGCGGACGGCAGGGCGCCCCGGACGGCCGGGGCGCCCTGCTGTTAGCGTCTTCGGGGTGCCGGCCGCGCCCCCGTGAGAGGGACGACCCGCACGGGACAGCACGGAAGCAGCACGGGAAAGGGCCGCAGTGACCACCGTCGAGCCGACACGCGCGGACCGCGGCGAGGCCGCGCCGGACGGGGCCGCCACGGACCGGACCGCCACGCGCCCGGACCCCCGGCCGCGCTCTGGGCAGGACGCCGGGCCGTCCGTCGCGCAGGATGGCACCCAGGAGGCCGCCCCGGCCTCCGGCACCGTCCCGCCCCCCACCCACGGTTCACCGTCGCGAATAGTGCTCCCGAACCAGCGCTCCGCCCCCGAGCGGACCCCGGCCCCGGCCGTGCCCGCCGCCCCGCCCGCACCGCGGCGCCGCAAGCGCCGCTACCCCGTGCTGGTGGCGACGGGCGTCGCCGCGCTGCTGCACGTCCTCTGGTTCTTCTGGTTCGCGAACAGCGGCGGCGACCTCGCGGCGCAGGACGCCTGGGCCGAGTTCGTCGGCCGGCACCCCGACTCGGCGTACAACCTCGCCTGGTACGGGGGGATGCACCCGGTCTCGTACAGCGTGGTCTCGCCGTACGTGATGTCGGTGCTCGGCGTCCGCACCACGATGATGATCGCGGGGACGCTCTCCGCCGCCCTGACCGCGCTGATCCTGGTGCGGGTGCCGGCCGTCCGGAACCCGATGGCCTGCTCGCTCGCGGGCGTCTTCGCCTTCCTCTGCAACGCGCTGTCGGGCCGGGTGACCTTCGGCCTCGGCATGATGTTCGCGCTCGGCGCGGTCGCCGCCGTCTTCTGCTGGCCGCACCGCTGGCGCCGCAAACGGTGGGCGAAGGCCGCGGTCGCGGCGCCGCTCGCCGGGCTCGCGACGGCGTGCAGCCCGGTCGCGGGCCTGTTCCTCGGCGTGGTGGCGGCGGCGCTCTTCCTGAACAAGCGGAGGCCGGGCGCGTACGCCATCGGCCTCGCCCCGGTCGCGGTCGTCGCGGTCTCCTCCTGGCTCTTCCCCTTCTCCGGCACCCAGCCGATGTCCTTCGGGTCGACGTCGCTGCCGCTGCTCTTCGGGATCCTCGTCCTCGTCCTCGTACCGAGGGACTGGCGCACCGTCCGCACGGCCGCCGCCTGCTACACCGTCGGCACGTTCCTGACCTGGCTGATCGACTCCCAGATCGGGTCGAACATCTCGCGGCTCCCGATGCTCTTCGCGGGCGTGGCGCTGCTCGCGGCGCTGCCGTACACGCGCCCGCGGTCGCGCCGCTGGTACGCGCTGGCCGTCGCCTTCCTCGGCCTCAACTTCTGGATCGGCTTCAAGGGCGTCGACGACGTGATCCGCACCCGCCCGGACGCCTCCTGGGCCTTCGAGGTGGCGCCGCTGATCAACCAGCTCCAGGTGCGCGAGGCGCGGAAGGCGCGCGTCGAGGTCGTCCCGGCGTCGAGCCACCGCGAGTCCTCGGCGCTCAGCCCGTACATCAACCTCGCGCGCGGCTGGAACCGCCAGGCGGACATGGAGCGCAACCCGCTCTTCTACGACGACACGCTCAACGCCTCGAACTACCGCGAGTGGCTCCACCGCTGGGCCGTCCGGTACGTCGTCCTGCCGACCGGTGCCCCCGACTCGGGCGCCGAGCGGGAGGCCGAGCTGGTCGGCGAGGGCCTGCCGTACCTGAACCAGGTCTGGTCCGACGCGAACTGGCGGCTGTACGAGGTGGCCGGCGCCACCCCGCTCGCCGACGCCCCGGCGCAGGTCGAGCGCGCCGCCGAGAACGAGGTCGTCCTCCACCTGGACCGCCCGGCCCGGGTGAAGATCCGCGTCCCCTACTCCCCGTGGCTGGCGCTCATGGACGAGAACGGCGGCAAGCTGGAGCCCCCGCAGGAGACGGAGGAGTCCAAGCTGGCGCGGGAGGAGTCCGAGACGGAGCTCCCGAAGGTCTTCGCCAACGAGAACGGCTGCCTGGTGAAGGCCGAGCCGGACGAGCAGGGCGACGAGTGGACGGAACTGGTCGCCCCGAAGGCGGGCACCTACCGTCTCGCGGCCCCGTACAAGCTCTTCCCGCGCGGCACGGCCTGCCCGGAGGAACTGCGCTGAGCCCCTGCCGCGGGCGGGTCACCCGTAAGGAGGGCGAACCCGCCGGGGGACTGCTCGGCGGGCGGTACGGGCCCTAGGGTCGACCCATGCGGCAGGAACCAACTGAATCGGGGCGGGCGGACATGACGGACAGCACGGACGTGTCGACGGAGCCGAGGCCGGCCCCGGAAGCCGAGGAGGCCCCCCGGAAGGGCCCGCGCCGCACCCTCTCCCCGTGGCTGGAGTACCCCCTCCTCGCCGTGGTCGCCCTGGGTCTCGCCTTCCTGATCAAGACCTTCCTGGTGCAGGCGTTCCTGATCCCCTCGGGCTCCATGCAGAACACCCTCCAGGAGGACGACCGGGTCCTCGTCGACAAGCTCACCCCGTGGTTCGGCTCGGAGCCCGGCCGGGGCGAGGTGGTCGTCTTCCGCGACCCGGCCGACTGGCTCGCCGGCCACGAGACGAAGCCCCCGAGCACCGTCCAGAAGGCCCTCGGCTTCGTCGGCCTGATGCCCGCGGCCGGCGAACAGCACCTGATCAAGCGGGTCGTCGGCGTGGCCGGCGACACCGTCGAATGCACCGGCACCGGCCCGCTCGAACTCAACGGGACCCCGCTCACGGAGCCGTACGTGTACGCGGGCAACACCCCGTGCAGCGACGACGAGGGCGGCCGGTTCAAGGTCACCGTCCCGGCCGGCCACCTCTGGGTCATGGGCGACCACCGCCAGGCCTCCCAGGACTCCCGCTACCACCAGGACGACCCGCACGCCGGCATGGTCCCCCTCACCGACGTCGTGGGCCGCGCCATCGTGGTGGCCTGGCCGCTCTCCCACTGGTCGACCCTGCCGGTCCCGGACGCCTTCACACCGAAGGACTGAGCAAGGTGATCTATTCACGCCAAAATCGTTGAAGTGTTCGGCGTGATCGGGTCCAATGGTTCACCTTCACCGGTGCGAGGACCACGGAAAGTCCGTCATGACCCACCACAGCCAGCTGTACGCGACTGCTCCGCAGGCCCGGGTCGCGCTCCCCACGGCGGCGGAGCGCGCCTGGCTCGCCAGTCTCCAGAGCGCCCGTCATCTGGTCGACGCCGAGGTGCGGCGGCACGAACGGCGCAACGCGCTGCACACCCTGAGGGGCCTGCAGGTGCTCGCCCGGTTCGCGGAGGAACGGGCCGACGACTTCGCGTCCTCCCTCGGGGTGCCGCTCGCCACGGTCGAGGCGATCACCCGCCGGATCGGCGACCCCCTGGTCCGCGCCCAGGCCGTGGGCCGGCTCATCGCCGCCGCCGAGCGCGGCGTGGACCTCCGGCTCTGTCCCGCCTCCGGGCTGCCCGACGGCCTGGAGGGGGCGGGGGAGATCGGCGCCGTCCTCGGCAACCTCGTCGACAACGCCCTGGACGCCGTCACCGGCGACGGCCGGCCGGAGCCCCGCGTGGAACTCGCGCTCCGGTACGACCGGGGCACCGTCGACCTCTCCGTGCACGACAACGGGCCCGGCGTGCCGCCCCACCTGCGCCGCTGGGTCTTCGAGCGCGGCACCTCCACGAAACCGGCCTCGCCCGAACGACCCCGGGGCATCGGCCTCGCGCTCGTCCGCGCCGTCGCCGAGGCGCGGGACGGATCCGTCGAGGTGCGGGCCCGGCGGGGCGGCGGCGCCGTCTTCACCGTCCGCATGCGCGTCGGCGAACAGCGCCGGGGAGCCCGCCGGCAGACGGCGCGCCAGGGCGACGCGGGCCCGTCCGGCCGGGGCGGGGAGGACCGGTGATCAACGTGCTCGTGGTCGACGACGACTTCTACGTGGCGAGGATCAACGCCCACTACGTGGCCGAGACGCCCGGCTTCCGGGTGGCGGGCATCGCCCACAGCGCCGGCCCGGCCCTGGCGGCCGCCGAACGCGGCGGCATCGACCTCATCCTGCTCGACCAGCACCTCCCCAACGAGAGCGGACTCTCCGTCACCCGCCGCCTCCGCGGCCTCGACCTGGACGTCGACGTCCTCATGGTCACCGCCGACCGCAGACCCGAGTCGGTCCGCGCGGCCCTCCGCGCCGGCGTCCTGCACTACCTCGTGAAGCCCTTCACCCCGGAGGCCCTGCGCGAGCGCCTGGAGTCGTACGCCCGGACGCGCGCCGCGCTCGACGAGGCCACCGAGATGGACCAGGACGCCGTCGACCGGACCCTCGGCGGCTCCTGCCCGCCGGACGCCGTCCGCGACCTGCCCAAGGGCTTCTCCGAGCGCACCGCGGACCTCGTCTCCCGCATGGTCGACGAGCACGGCGCCGGGCGCGAGCTCGCCGCCCAGGAGGTGTCCGAGCTGACGGGGATCAGCCGCTCCACGGCCCAGCGGTACCTGAAGCACCTCGCCGACAGCGGGCGGCTGCGGCTCACCCTCAAGTACGGCACCAGCGGCCGGCCCGAGCACCTCTACTCCCGGGCGTGAAGCGGCGGTCCACCGCGCTTCCGTACGCCCGCCCTTCCGCACGCCCCGACCACGCGACAGGAATCCGACAGTGCCGATCCGCATACTCCCCGAGCCCGGCCCCACCCGGCTGCTGACGTTCATCACCATGGTGATGAGCCTGGGCCAGGGGCTGTGGATGGCCCTGAGCGCCATCTACGCGGTCACGGTCGTCGGCATGTCACCCGGCGAGCTGGGCATCGCCCTCGGCATCACGGCCGTCCTCGTCCTGGTGTCCAGCATCCCGCTGGGCCACCTCGCCGACCGCGCGGGACCCCGCACCGTGCAACTGTGGTCGTTCCTCGCCCTGGCCCCGCTGACCGCGGCCCTCGTCGCGGCGCAGGGCTTCTGGTCGTACCTGATCGTCACCTCCGTGCAGGGGCTGGCCTACCGGGCCGGCAACAACGCCCGCAAGGCGATGATCGCGGCCAACGTGCCCCGGAAGGAGCGGGTCCACGTCATGGCGTACATCCGGGCCGCGGTCAACGCGACCCTGGCGGTCGGCGCCTGCCTCGCCGGCCTCGTCCTCGTGTGGGACGAACGCGCCGGCTACCAGGGCGCCGTCCTCTTCACCGCCGTGTGCTTCCTGATCACGGGACTGCTCACGCTCAAGGAGCGGCCGGTGCCGCCGGCGCCCGCCACCCCGGGCGCCGCCTTCTCGGTGCTGCGGGACACGCCCTTCCTGGCGTTCACCGTCCTCGACGGCGCCCTCGCCACCCACGCCCTGCTGCTCGACCTCGTGCTGCCCCTGTGGGTCGTCCACCACACGGACGCGCCGCGCTGGACCAGCGCGGCCCTGCTCCTGCTGAACACCGTCCTCGTGGTGGCCCTCCAGACCCGGGCCGCGCGCGGTGTCGACGGCCCGAGGTCGGCGTCCTTCGCGAGCCTCCAGGGCGCCGGCTGCGTGGCCGCCGCCTGCCTGCTCTTCGCCCTCACCGACGGCGCGGAGGCCGTCGCGGCCGGGGTGCTCCTCGGCGTCGGCGCGCTGCTGCACGCGCTCGGGGAGATCCGGCAGGCGGCGGGCAGCTGGACCATCGTCTTCGACCTGGCGCCCGACCACGCGCAGGGCCAGTACCAGGGCACCTACAAGATGGGCCAGGACATCGGCAAGATGTTCGCCCCCGCCGTCCTCGCCTGGCTGATCATCGGGCACGGCGCCGTCGGCTGGGTCGTCCTGGCCGTGGCCTACGCCGTCCTCGGCGCCGCCGTCCCCGCCGTCGTCGCCCACGGCGCCCGCAAGGCCGCCGCGGCGGCCCCGGCGAAGGACGCCGCCACCGTCTGAGCGCGCGCCCGCGCGGTCCTCCCGCCCGTGCCCCGCGTGCGGGGGAAACGAGCAGAACGCGGTTTTCCCCGGTCAAGGGTGTTTAGCGCGGCAGCGCGCACAACCGGGACCGGCCCCCCGAGCCGTCGATAGTTTCGAGCCAATCCGCCGTCGACGAGTTCGGACAGACATGACCACAGCAACGGACGTACGCCTGGGCGCCGGCCTCCTCCGGCACGCGCTCGTCCAGCCGGACCGCACCGCGCTGACCCTGGGACGCCGCGAGATCGGCTACGCCGAGGCCGCGACCACCGCGCGCCGCTGGGCCGCCCTGCTGGTCGAGGCCACCGGCGGCCGGCCCGCCCGGGTCGCGGTCTTCGCCCACCGCAGCGAGGCCTCCTACCTGGGAGTCGCCGCCGCGCTCTGCGCGGGCGCCGCGTTCGTCCCGCTGAACCGCAGGTTCCCCGCCGAGCGGACCCGCTCGATGCTGGAACGCGCCGACGTCGACGCGATCATCGTGGACGCCGCCTCCCTGCCCGGCCTCGCCGAGCTGCTGCGGGGGCTGCCGCGGACGCCGGTCGTGCTGCTCCCCGACGTCGAGCGGGCCGAGGCCGGCGACCTGGGCGGCGCACGCGTCCTGGACGCCCGGGACCTGGCCGCCGCCGCGCCACTGGAGGAACTGCCCCCGGTCGCGCCCGACGACCTCGCCTACCTGCTGTTCACCTCGGGCAGCACCGGCGCGCCCAAGGGCGTGCCCGTCACCCACGGCAACGTCCGCGCGTTCCTCGACGCCAACCAGGAGCGCTACCGGCTCACCCCCGACGACCGGCTGACGCAGACCTTCGACCAGACCTTCGACCTGTCGGTCTTCGACCTCTTCATGGCCTGGGAGAACGGCGCCCGGGTCTGCTCGATGGACCCCATCGAGCTGCTGTCCCCGTTCAAGTACCTGGAGCGCAACGGGATCACCGTCTGGTTCTCCGTGCCGTCCGTCGCCGCCGTCCTGCGGCGGCGCGGCAAGCTCCTGCCCGGGACGATGCCCACGCTGCGCTGGAGCCTCTTCTGCGGCGAGGCGCTGCCCCGCGAGACCGCCGAGGCCTGGCAGGCCGCCGCGCCGGGGTCGGTGGTGGAGAACCTGTACGGGCCCACCGAACTCACCATCGCCTGCACGGCGCACCGCTGGGACCCGGTGACCGGCCCCGCGTCCTGCGTCCACGACAACGTGCCGATCGGCCGCCCCTACCCGGGCCTGCACCCGCTGGTGATCGGGGAGGACGGCACCCCGGTGGCGGACGGCGAGACCGGGGAACTGTGCGTGGCGGGCGCGCAGACCGCCCCCGGCTACTGGCGGGCGCCCGAACTCACCGCCGAGCGGTTCTTCCCGTACGAGGGCCGCACCTACTACCGCACCGGCGACCTGGTGCGGCTGCAGGACGACGCCTACGTCCACCTGGGCCGCAACGACCAGCAGGTCAAGATCGGCGGCTACCGCGTCGAACTGGGCGAGATCGAGGCCGTGCTGAGGCAGGCCGGCGCCGTGGAGGCGGTCGCCCTGCAGTGGCCCGACGCCCACACCGTGACCGCGGTCGTCTGCGGCGACGCCGACCCCGCGGCGCTCACCGCCGCCTGCGAGGCCGCGCTGCCGCCCTACATGACGCCCGCCCGGATCCACGTGCTGGCCGAGATGCCCCTCAACGGCAACGGCAAGACCGACCGGGGCGCGCTGCGCGAGCTCCTGCGGACCGGCCCGTGAGCACCGCCCCCTTACCCCGCGACCTCCGACCCGCGACCACCGAAGAGAGCCCATCGTGAGCACAGTCGACCAGCTCGTCGCCCGCACCCTGGGCATCACCGAGGACCGCCTCACGGCCGATCTCGCCTACCAGTCCGTCCGCGAGTGGGACTCGCTCGGCCACGTCGCGCTGATGGTCGCCCTGGAGCAGGAGTACGGCGTCGAGGTCGACGACGACCTCATGCTGGAGCTGCGCACCCTCGACGCGGTGCGCGCCTTCGCCGACGGCCTGGGCGGCCCCGCGGCCGCCGGGGCGCGCACGGACTCCGGTGCCGCGGACGCCCCCGCGGCCGGCGTCACCGTCCACCGGGGCCTGGAGGGCGTCACCTTCGACCACTCGGCCGTCACGCACATCGACGGCGCCGAGGGCACCCTGGAGTACCGGGGCTACAGCATCCACGACCTCGCCGAGCACGCCTCCTTCGAGGAGGTCGCCCACCTGCTGGTCCACGGCCACCTCCCCGACGCGGCCGGCCTGGAGGTCTTCGCCAAGCAGCTGCGCGCCGCCCGCACCCTGCCCGCGCCGGTCCTGGACCTCGCCCGCTCCCTCGCGCACGCCCACCCGATGGAGGCGCTGCGCACCTGCGTCTCGGCGCTCGGCGCGTTCGGCCCCCGCCGGGCGGCGGGCACCGACGAGAGCCTCGCGGAGGCCCGCGAGGCCGGCATCGAACTCATCGCCCGCATACCGATGATCGTGGCCGCGCACCACGCCTTCCGCAGCGGCCGCGAGCCGCTCGCGCCCCGCGAGGACGCCGGCCACGCCGAGGCGTTCCTCACCGTGCTCCTCGGCGAGGAGCCCACCCCGGCCGCCGTCCGCGTCATCGACAAGGGCTTCGTCGTCCACGCCGACCACGGCTCCAACGCCTCCGCGTTCACCGCCCGCGTCGCCATCGGCTGCCGCGCCGACATGACCGCCGCGCTCACCGCCGCCATCGCCGCCTTCTCCGGCTCGGTGCACGGCGGCGCCGCCGAACGGGCCATCACCCTCGTCGACGAGGTCGGCACCCCCGAGAACGCCGAGGCGCACGTCGCCGCCCTGCAGAGCCGCGGCGAGCCCGTCATGGGCTTCGGCCACCGCGTCTACCGCACCGAGGACCCGCGCATGCGCCATCTGCGCGCCAGCGTCGTCGAGTTGAGCGAGGAGCGCGGCGACCGCACCGGCCTCGACGTCCTCGACGCGGTCGCCGCCGCGATGCTGCCCCGGCAGCGGCACGGCGTCGCCCCCAACGTCGACCTCTACGCCGGTCTCTCCTACCGCCTCCTCGGCCTGCCGGACGACCTGGCCGTCGCCCTGTTCGTCGTCGGACGGGCGCCCGGCTGGGTCGCCCAGGCGCTGGAGCAGCACGCCAACAACGTCCTCATCCGCCCGCTGCTCGCCTACGCGGGCCCGCGCGGCCTCACCTACCCCTCGGGAGCCGCGCGATGAGCACCTTCCCTTCTCCCGTGCGGCTGCCGGACTTCGCCGCCGGGCACGGCTTCGACCTCGACGCCGTCCCCTACACCGGCCGCGTCCTGCTCGAATCGCTGCTGCGCGCCGGGGACCCCGCGCAGGCCGCGGTCCTGGGCAAGCGCCTGGCGCTCGGCGAGGACCCGGACCTGGAGATGCCGTTCCGCCCCGCCCGCATCCTGGTGCAGGACTACACCGGCATCCCGCTCCTGGTCGACCTGGCCGTGCTCCGCGACCGGGTCGCCGAGCCGGGCCGGGTCAACCCCGCCCTCCCCGTCGACGTGGTCGTCGACCACTCGGTGCAGACCGACTGGGCGGGCCGCCCGGACGCCCTGGGCCTGAACGAGGCCCTGGAGATGGACCGCAACCGCGAGCGCTACGCCTTCCTCAAGTGGGCCGAGGGCGTCTTCGACGGGGTGCGGGTGATCCCGCCGGGCCGCGGCATCGTCCACCAGGTCAACCTGGAGCAGCTGGCCACCGTCGTCACCGAGGGCCCCGACGGCCTCCTCGCGCCCGACACCGTCCTGGGCACCGACAGCCACACCACCATGGTCAACGGCCTGGGCGTGCTCGGCTGGGGCGTCGGCGGCCTGGAGGCCGAGGCGCAGATGCTGGGCCTCGCGCAGGCCATCCGCATCCCGGCGATCGTGGGGGTGCGGCTCACCGGCACCATCAGCCCCGGGACCTCGCCCACCGACGTCGTCCTGGCGCTGACCCGGCGGCTGCGCGAGGAGAACGTCCAGGGCCTGATGGTGGAGTTCACCGGCCCCGGCGTCGACGAACTCTCCGCGCCCGACCGCTGCACCGTGGCCAACATGGCCCCCGAGTACGGCGCCATGTCGGCGTTCTTCCCGGTCGACGAGGAGACCCTCGACTACCTGCGGCGCACCGGCCGCGACGAGCCGGCGGTGTCCCGCGTGCGGGAGTACTGCCGTGAGCAGCGCCTGCTCCGGGCGGCCGCCGAGCCCGTCTTCGGACGGACCGTCGTCTTCGACCTGAGCGAGGTGGGCCCGGGACTCGCCGGCCCCAGCCGCCCCGACCAGCGCATCTCCCTGGGCGAACTGCCCGGTTCGCTGGCCGCGCTCTGCCCGGAGGGGCCGCGGAGCGAGGGCGGAGTCCAGGACGGCGACCTCGTCATCGCCGCCATCACCTCCTGCACCAGCACCTCCAACCCCAAGGCGATGCTCGCCGCCGGGCTGCTCGCGAAGCGCGCCGTCGAGCGGGGCCTGCGGGTCCCCGCCCACGTCAAGACCAGCCTGTCGCCCGGCTCCAGGGCGGTCACCCGCTACCTGGCCGACGCCGGGCTCCTCGGCGACCTGGAGACGCTCGGCTTCCACGTCGCCGGGTACGGCTGCATGACCTGCAACGGCGGCAGCGGGCCCCTCAACGAGGGCGTCGGCGAGGCCGTCGACCGCGGGGACCTGACGGTGGCCGCCGTCCTCAGCGGCAACCGCAACTTCGCCTCCCGGGTCCACGGCCAGGTCCGCGCCGGCTACCTCGCCTCGCCCGCCCTGGTCGTGGCGCTCGCCCTGGTCGGCGACGTCCGCACGGACCTGGAGAGCCGTCCCCTCGGCGTCGACCGCGACGGCGTCCCCGTCCACCTGCGGGACCTGTGGCCGCACGCCGCCGAGCTGCGCGACCTGGAGGAGCGGTACGTCACCCCCGAGGTGTTCGCGGCCGACACCGCGCCGCAGCCCGCGTGGGAGGCGATCACCGCCCCCGAAGGCGAGGTGTACGCGTGGGACGAGGCCTCCACCTACATCCGGCCGCCCGCGTACGCGGACTCCGAGGGCGGGCTTCCCGTCCTGGCCGGGGCCCGCGCCCTGGTGGCCCTCGGCGACCACGTCAGCACCGACCACATCTCTCCCGTCGGCGCCGTCCCGGCCGCCTCCCCGGCCGGCGCGTACCTGCGCGAGCGGGGCGTACGCGACTTCAACTCGTACGGCTCCCGGCGCGGCAACCACGAGGTGATGGCCCGCGGCACGTTCAGCAACCCGCGCCTGCGCAACCTGCTGGTCGGCGACGGCGACAGCGGCGGCACCACCCTGCACCTGCCCGGCGGCGAGCGGCTGCCCGTCTACGACGCCGCCCGGCGCTACGCCGACAGCGGCACGCCCCTGATCGTCCTGGCGGGGCGCGGCTACGGCATGGGCTCGTCCCGCGACTGGGCCGCCAAGGGGCCCTGGCTGCTCGGCGTCCGCGCGGTCCTCGCCGAGGACTTCGAGCGCATCCACCGGGCCAACCTGTGCGCCATGGGCATCCTGCCGCTGCTCCTGCCCGCCGGGCGGAGCTGGCGCGACCTCGGCCTGACCGGCCGCGAGGAGTTCGGCATCGACCTGTCGCGGGTGCGCGAGAGCGGCGAGGCCCACGTCACCGCCGACGGCACCGCCTTCGCCGTACGGGCGGACGTGCGGTCGGCCGGCGAGTGGGACGTCCTGCTGGCCGGCGGCACCCTGCCCTACCTGCTGCGCACCATGGGCGCCCGACCGGAGGCCGACGCGTGACGCACATCCTCGACACCCTGGGCCTGCGCACCGCGGTCGAGGCCGACGCCCTCACCGCGGGCGCCAAGACCTTCGTCCCCGTCCACGCCGGCACCCACGACCTGCCCGTCGGCACCCTCCTCGACGCCCTCGCCGAGGACCCGTCGCTGCTGCCGCCGCGCACCGGCCACCTGGGCAACTGGGAGGACATCGCGGCCGGCCGCGCCGGGCCGATGGACTTCAACACCGCCATCTGCGGCGGCGGCCACGGCTACCCGCTGATCTACGGCTTCACCCGCACCGAGGCCGACACCGAAGGCGGCGACGAGGCGTACCAGCCCGGCTCCCTCATCGACCAGGGCAAGCGGCACGTCCTGCCGCTGCACACCTGGGACGGCACCCGCTTCGTGCGCCGCGACCGCTCCGCACCGCTGTTCTGCCCCCTGGTGCAGGCCGAGGTCGACGGACGGCTCGTCCCCCTCGTCGACCTGCACCGGCAGCGGATGGAAGCCCTGCCCGGCTACCGCTTCCGGCACTGGGCCACCGCCCTGACCGACCGCGCCGAACTCGTCACCGACATGCTCACCCTGCTCCTGGAGCAGGCCGCCGCCCAGGGCCGCAACCAGGCCTTCGCCGAACTGATCAGCCAGGCCGTGCGCGCGGACGGCGAGGTGGCCCGCTGCCGGGTGCGCCCGGAAGGCTCCGGCTACCTCCTGGAGGACCAGCACTACCCCTCGGCGCGCGCCCTGGCCGAGGCGGTCATGGCGACCGTCCACGCGCTGGTCGACCCGGCCGCGTTCTTCGCCCGGCTGCCCGGACTGCCGCCGCTGCTGCCGGTGATGTCGCTCCAGCTCACCAACGTCCTCTTCGCGCTCCTGGACATGCACCACCCCGACGCCCCGCCCGGCCCCCCGGAGCGGCCCTTCATCACCCACCTGCACTGGGGGGCGCGCGCCATGGCCGGCTGCCCGCCCCGGCGCCACGGCTACCTGACCCGGCGCTCCACCGTGCGGTCCCTGCGGGCCGTCACCGACCCGCTGGTCGAGCACTTCGAGGCCGCCCGCCCGGTGGCGTTCGTCCTGCTGCCCGCCCAGACCTTCATGCTCTGCCCGCCCAGCACCTCGCCCCGCGACGTCGAGTTGATGGCCGGCCTGTTCGCCCGGCTCCGGGCCGCCGGCCCGGCCGCCGCCCACGAGACGACGCTGCGCTGGCTGGACGGCCAGGCCGAGCTGCTCTCGCCGTACCTGCGCGGCCGGTTCGCCGGCGGCAGCGGAGTACCGGCCGACGGCGCCGTGCGGGAGCCCGCCGTCCCCGTCGAACCCGACGGCTTCCGGGCGCTGACCTTCCGCCAGGCGTGCGGCGCGGTCGCCGCGTTCGAGGAGGTCCTCGGATGAGGCTCACCCACCACGAGATCGTCATCGCCCTGCGCGAACCCTTCGTCAGCAACACCGGCGTCACCACCCGGGTCCGCCAGCGCGTCGTCGCGCTCGACTGGGACGGGCTGCGCGGCCTCGGCACCGCCCGCGACGCCGACCCCGACGACCTCGACGCCTGCGCGCCCGCGCTCGCCGGCGCCTCCCCGTACGGGCTGCGCGCCGCCCTCGACGCGCTGCCCGGCATCGGCCCGGCGGCCCGGTCGGCCGTCGACATGGCCCTGCACGACCTGCTCGGCAAGGCCACCGGCCGCCCGCTGCGCCACCTCCTCGGCCTCGACGGCCTGCCCGTACCGCCCACCGCCCTGTCCATCGGCGCCTGCCCCGACGACGAACTCGTCCGCCGGGGCCGCGCCCTCGCCCACTGGCCGGTCCTCAAGCTCAAGCTCACCCCGGAGGACGACGGCAGCCGCGCCGGGATCCTCCGCGCCGTCTACCCCGGCCGCATCCGCGTCGACGGCAACGGCTCCTGGGACCGCGAGCAGGCCCTCAGGGTCGCCGAGGAGCTCCACCGCCACGACGTCGAACTCCTCGAACAGCCCGTCGCCCCCGGCCGCCTCGACGACCTGCGCCACGTCCACGAGCGCTCGCCCGTCCCCGTCTTCGCCGACGAGGACTGCGCGGACGCCGACGACGTCCTGCGGCTGCGCGGACACGTCAGCGGCGTCAACATCAAACTCGTCACCTGCGGCGGCCTGGCCGAGGCCCACCGCATGATCCTGCTGGCCCGCGCCTGCGGCCTGCGGACCATGCTCGGCTGCAAGGTGGAGAGCGCCCTCGGCGTCTCCGCCATGGCCCAGCTCGCCCCGCTCGCCGACCACCTCGACCTGGACGGCCCCGTCGGTCTGCGCGACGACCCCTTCACCGGGGTACGCATCGACGACGGCACGCTCGCCCTCCCCACCGGCCCGGGCATCGGCGCCGCTACCCTCCATCCGACCCCGATCACCTGGGACAAGGACTGACATGAGCCTTCGCTGCGCCGTACTCGACGACTTCCAGCAGGTGGCCACCACCGCCGCCGACTGGAGCCCCCTCAAGGACCGGGTGGAGGTCGTCAGCTTCCCCGAACACTTCGCCACCGAGGACGAACTCGCCACCGCCCTGGCCGACTTCGACATCGTCGTGACCCTGCGCGAACGCGTCGTCTTCCCCGCCTCCCTCCTCGACCGACTGCCCCGCCTGCGCCTCCTCATCGCCTCCGGCATGCGCAACAGCGTCATCGACTACGCGGCCGCCGCCCGCAACGGCGTCACCGTCAGCGGCACCGCCAGCACCTCCACCCCGCCCGTCGAGCTGACCTGGGCCCTCCTCCTCGGCCTGGCCCGGGGCATCGTCACCGAGAACACGGCGCTGCGCGCCGGCGGCCCCTGGCAGTCCACCGTCGGCGCCGACCTCCACGGCCGCACCCTCGGCCTCCTCGGCCTCGGCAAGATCGGCAGCCGGGTCGCCCAGGTCGCCCTCGCCTTCGGCATGGACGTCCAGGCCTGGAGCCAGAACCTCACCGAGGAGCGCGCCGCCGAGGTCGGCGTCCGGCGGGCCGCCTCCAAGGAGGAACTCCTCGCCACCAGCGACTTCGTCTCCCTGCACCTCGTCCTCGGCGACCGCACCCGCGGCCTCCTCGGCCCCGCCGAACTGGCGCTCCTGAAGCCGACCGCGTACCTGGTCAACACCTCCCGGGCCGGCCTGATCGACCAGGACGCCCTCCTGGACGCCCTGCGCGAGGGCCGCATCGCCGGCGCCGGCCTGGACGTGTACGACGTCGAGCCGCTGCCCGCCGACCACCCGGTGCGCACCACGCCCCGCCTGCTGGCCACCCCCCACCTGGGCTACGTCTCCCAGAACAACTACCGCACCTACTACACGCACGCCGTCGAGGACATCGAGGCGTACCTCGCGGGAGCGCCCGTCCGCCTCCTCGGCTGAGACCCCTTCCCTCCCGCCCCACCCGCCCCTGCTTTGCCGACCGTGGAGAACCCCTGGTGAGTCCGCACCGCCGCATGATGAAGCTCGGCGCCTTCCTTCCCGCGCCCGGGCACCACATAGCCGCCTGGCGGCACCCCGAGGCCCGCCCCGACGGCGGCCTGGACTTCGACTACTACCGCTCCCTGGTGCAGACCGCCGAGCGCGGCATGTTCGACATGGTCTTCCTGTCCGACGGGGCGGGGGTGCGGACCCGGTACAAGGACGCCGACGAGCTGAGCCGCCAGGGCCGCATGGTCCACTTCGAGCCGCTGACCCTGCTGTCCGCGCTCGCCGTGCACACCCGGCACATCGGCCTCACCGCCACCGCGTCCACCACCTACAACGAACCCTTCACGCTGGCACGGCAGTTCGCCTCCCTCGACCACCTCAGCGCCGGCCGCTCGGGCTGGAACGTGGTGACCTCCGCGACGGACGCCGAGGCGCGCAACTACCACCTGGACAAGCAGCCCGAGCACGCCGCCCGCTACCACCGCGCCCGGGAGTTCATGGAGGTCGTCACCGGCCTGTGGGACAGCTGGGAGGACGACGCCTTCCTCTACGACAAGGAGTCCGGCCGCTTCTTCGACCCGGAGAAGCTGCACATCCTCGGGCACCAGGGCGAGCACTTCTCCGTACGGGGCCCGCTGAACGTCGCCCGCCCGCCGCAGGGCCACCCCGTCATCGTCCAGGCCGGCTCCTCCCCGGACGGCCAGGACTTCGCCGCCCGGTGGGCCGAGGTCGTCTTCACCGTCCAGCAGACCCTGGACCAGGCGCAGGTCTACTACCGCGGCCTGAAGAAGCAGATAGCCGACCACGGACGCGACCCCGACCACGTCAAGATCCTGCCGGGCGCCTTCATCGTGGTGGGCCGCACCCTGGCCGAGGCCGAGGACAAGTACGCGACCCTGCAGTCCCTCGTCGACCCGGTCGTCGGCCTCGGGATGCTCTCGTACCAGCTCGGCAACGTCGACCTCACCGGACATCCGCTCGACGGCCCGCTGCCCGAACTGCCCGCCATCGAGGGCAGCACCAGCAAGCAGCAGGTCATCTACGAGCAGGCCCGCAGGCAGGGCCTGACCATCCGCGAGCTCTACCTGGCGGTCGCCGCCGGACGCGGCCACCGCTTCCTGCTCGGCACCCCTCAGAGCATCGCGGACGAGCTGGAGGACTGGTTCGTCAACGAGGCGGCCGACGGCTTCAACATCATGCCGGACTACCACCCGGGCGGCCTCGACGCCATCGTCGACCTCCTCGTCCCCGAGCTGCAGCGCCGCGGCCTGGTCCGCACCCGCTACGAGGGCACCACCCTGCGGGACAACCTCGGCCTGCCCCGCCCGGCCTTCCCGCCGGTGGCGGCGGGCGGTTCCGCGGCTCCGGCGGGGCCCGCCCCGGCTCCGGCGGGCGCGGTATGACCGTCGACGCGACGGCGCTGCGTTCCGTCCTGCGCGCCCACCCGTCGGGGGTCACGGTCCTGACCGCCGCCGGGCCGGGCGGCCCGGTGGGAGTGACCGTCACCTCCTTCACCTCGATCAGCGCCGCACCCGCGCTCGTCGCCGTCGCCCTCGCCGACACCTCCACCACCTGGCAGAAGATGGCGCACAGCGAGCACTTCGCGATCCACCTGCTCGGCGCCGGCCAGGCGGACACGGCCGTCCGCTTCGCCACCCCGGGCACCGACCGCTTCGCCCCGCCGACCGCCTGGCACCCCGGCCCGCACGGCGTGCCGTACCTGGCGGGCTGCCTGGGCCGGCTGCTGTGCTCGCGCCACAGCACCGTGCGCCTGGGCGACCACCACCTGCTTGTGGGCGCCGTCGAGCAGGCCGAGCACGGCGAGCGGGGGGACGGCCTCGTCCACCGCCACGGGGACCTGCAGCCGGTCACGACTCCTCTTCCAGCAAGGACCTGACACATGCCCACCGTTCTGTTGTTCTCGCGCCAGCCGCTCGTCGGCCGCCCGCTCCAGGAGTGGCTCGACCGCCCCGAGGACGCCGTCCTGATCACCACGCCCAAGGCGGTCGCCGGCGCCGAGGACGTCCTCGCCGCCTCCTTCCCCCGCCACCGGCTGGTCGACGACTACCACGGCTGGGCGACCGAGGAGATCGCGGAGGAGGCCGCCCGCGCGTACGGGGCGGACCTGGTGGCCAGCACCAGCGAGAGCGACGTGCTGCGGGCCGCCCGGCTCCGGGCCCGGCTCGGGCTGCCCGGACAGGACGTCGCCTCGGCGACCGCCTACCGCGACAAGGTCGTCATGAAGGAGCTCGCGCGGGCCGCGGGCGTACGGGTCCCGGACTTCGCCGCCGTGGACAGCCCGCGGGACCTCCTCGACTTCGTCGACGCCCACGGCCTGCCCGTCGTCGTCAAGCCGCGCTCCGGCGCCGGCGCCGAGGGGGTGGCGTTCCTGCGCGAGCCCGCGGACGTCACGGCCTTCTTCGCCCGCGAACGCGGCTCCGAGGTGCCGTACCTGCCCGGCCAGTGGATGGTGGAGAGCGTCGCCCACGGCGACTTCCACCACGTGGACGGCATCATGCGCGACGGCCGGATCGTCCACTCCTGGCCCTCCCGCTACTCCGGCGGCCTCGCCGAGCGCGTCAGCGAGAACCTCCACACCGGCAGCGTCCTGCTCGCCCCGGACGACGCCGTCACCCACGCCCTCCAGCGGCTGGCCGCCGACGTCGCCGCCGCCCTGCCCCCGGCGCCGCACCCCCTCGCCTTCCACCTGGAGGCGTGGGTCGGCCCGGACGGCGTCCCCGTGCTCTGCGAGATCGCCAGCCGCGCCGGCGGCGGGCTCATCGCGGAGCAGTACATCAGGGCCTTCGGCGTCCACCTGGCGCGCGAAGGGCTCCGGGCGCAGTGCGGGCTCCCCCTCACCCTGACCACCCAGCCAGCCGCTCCGGCCCGGGCCGTCGGCCACGTGCTGTACTCGCCCGGCCACGGCGCCTTCGTCCCGCCGGCCGGGCCCTGCCCGGTCCCCGGCGTGGAGCTGACCCTCATGCGCGAGGCCGGGACGCTGTGCCGGGGCGTGGAGTCGGCCGCCGACGCGGTGGCCAACGTCTTCGTCGAGGCCGACACCACGGAGGTCGTGGAGTCCCGCCTGGCCGAAGCCACGGACTGGTGGAACGACAACACCACCTGGGAGTAGCCGACGGGGAGCGACCCCTCCCCCCGCCGTCTCCCGCTCTCCTCCCACAAGGAAGGGACAAGCCGCCTTGTCCGAGCACGTCCTGATCGTCGGCACCGGCCGCGACTTCCCCGCCCGCATCCGCGCCGCCCACCCGGGCGCCCGCACCACGGTGTTCTGCCGCCTCGACTCCGTCGGCCGGGTCCGCGCCCCCGGCGACAACGCCCGCGTCCTGGGCCTCCGGGACGACGCCCCGGAGCAGGAGTGGGTCGACCTGGCGGCGGCCGTCCACGCCCGGGACCCCTTCACCCGGATCGGCACCTTCGGCGAGCGCAACCAGAACCACTACGCCGTCATCGCCGAGGCGCTGGGGCTCGCCGCGCACCGCCCGGACACCGTCCACCTGGTGCACGACAAGCGCGCCATGCGGGCCCGGCTGAGCGAGGCGGGCGTCGACTCCACGGCCGGCGTCCGCGTGGCCGACGTCGACGAACTGCGCGCCTTCACCCACCGCCACGGCCTGCCCTGCGTGGTGAAGCCCGTCTCCAACTCCGGCAGCGCCGGCATCACGAAGGTGACCGACGAGAGCGAACTGGCCGAGGCCTTCGCCCGCGCCGACGGCAGCTACGGGGACCTGCCGAACGCGGGCGTCCTCGTCGAGGAGTTCCTCGACGGGCCGCAGTTCAGCGTCGAGGCCGTCACGGAGGCGGGCGAGCACCAGGTCGTCGCGATCACCGCGAAGTTCTCCGACCCGGCCACCTTCGTCGAACTCGGCCACGTCACCCCCGCGCCGCTCGCCGACGAGGTCCGCGACGGGATCCACGCCTACGTGGGCGCCGTACTCGACGCCCTCGGCGTGGAGTTCGGCCCGACCCACTCGGAGATCTGCCTCACGGAGAAGGGCCCCCGGCTGATCGAGACGCACGTCCGCATGGGCGGCGACGAGATCCCCGCCCTCGTCCGGGACGCCACCGGCGTCGACATCGACGACTGCGCGACCCGCCAGACCCTGGGCCGGAGCGTCCTGCCGTCCGTCCGCACCACCCTGGCCGAGCCCCGCCCGCCCCGCTGCTCGGCCGTCTGGTTCGCGGCCCTGGAGGCCACCGGCGTCCTCGACCACGTCTCCCGCCTCGACGAGGCCCGCTCCCTCCCCGGCGTCACGGAGGTCACCCTCCTCGCCAAGCCGGGCGCCAAGATCGCCGGCCTGACCTCCTCCGGCTCCCGCGTCGCCTTCGCCCGAGCGGTGGGGGCCACCCCCGAGGAGGCGGTGAACGCGGCACGAGCGGCCGCCGAGCACCTCGAATTCACCCTGAGGACCACCCCGCACCGCCCCCAGGCCGTCTGACCGCCCCGGATCCCCCTCCGGGAAAACGACGAGGACCCCTACCGTTCCCCGGTAGGGGTCCTCACGCCGTGTGCCCCCGGCAGGATTCGAACCTGCGACACCCGCTTTAGGAGAGCGGTGCTCTATCCCCTGAGCTACGGAGGCGGGGATGGCCGGTCACAGCCTAGCGGATGGGGGGTGGTGGGGGCGCCTCGGTTTGTGGGGGGTGGGGGGAGGCGGGGTGGTTACCTGGTGCGGGCGGTGAGGGTGGCGGCCGCGGTGAAGGACAGGTGGTCGTTCTGGACGGCCTGGACCTCGACCGTGTGGGTGGGGGTCGGGGCCGTGGTGATGTAGCAGGGGGCGTCCAGTTCGATGTAGCGGTGGAACGTGGTGTGCAGGCCGGTGAGGACGGCGGTGGGGTGGCCGTCCGGGGTGGTGTGGTGGGCGGCCTGGCGGGCGGCTTCGATGAGGAGCATGCCGGGGGCGTGGTCGACGGGGTGGTCGAAGAGCACCGGGTGCGTGGTGTCGATGCGCAGCTGGGTCCGGTGGGGGGCCGGGGTGGGGGCCAGGACGACGTCGCTTCGGCGGTCGCGGTCCACGTGGTGGGGAGGCAGCGGGGACGGCGCGGGGAGGGCCGTGGAGAGGGCGCGGGCCGTGTCGGCGTAGGGGCCGCGGAGCCGCCGGTAGAGGTGGGGCGGCTGGTTGGTGAAGGCGGCCTGCGCGGTGCCGAGGGGGGCGCCGTCGCGGGTGAGCTCGACCTGCATCGTGAGGCCGTGCAGGCGGCCGGCGCGGCGGGTGACGTCGGTGCACCGGACGTGCATGTCTACCTCGGCCGGGGTGGCGCCGACGGCGAGGGCGTCGGGGTCGAGCGAGAAGGAGAAGGTGTTCCAGATCTGGCGGTGGCCGAAGGGGACGTCGTAGGCGACGTGGCTCAGCAGCGGGACGGCCTGGCGGACGGTCTCGGCGAGCAGCAGCGGGTCGTGACGGCCGTCGGTGGGCGCGTAGAACGCGTGGGTGCGGGGCCACTGGGCGGTGACGGTGAAGGTGTCGGGACCTTCCGTCTTCCAGCCGGTGAGGAGGACTTCGGAGTGCGCGCTCTTGTGCACGTACTCCCTCGGTAACGCGCTGCTCAGACCCGCGTGGTTCGCGGTCGCGGTGTGATCGACGTATGGAGTCATCGGATTCCCCCAGGTGTCGTGCGCAGTGTGGATGGCCCTGACCGGGCACACGCTCTAAAATAGAGGATGTTCGTTTTTTTTGTCGAGAGGGGAGCGGGACGGTGGCAGATCGGAACCGGCAGAGGACGCCGCAACCGAGGGCGGTGCAGACGAGGGCGGTGATCCTGCGCGCCGCGGCCGAGGTGTTCGACGAGTTCGGGTTCAGCGGCGCCAGCATCAGCAAGATCATGAAACGGGCCGGCGTCACCCAGGGAGGCATGTACTTCCACTTCGGCTCCAAGGAGGAGCTCGCCTACTCCGTGATGGTCAGTCAGGGGGAGGGGCTCGACTTCCCCAAGGGGGAGGACGGGCTCCAGCGGCTCATCGACATCACCCTGTACCTGGCCGTCGAGCTGCGGCGCAACCCGCTGCTCCGCGCGGGAGTCCGACTCGCCGTCGAGCAGGGCGAGTTCGGGCTGCGCGACGACGTGGCGTACCAGGCCTGGGTGCTGGAGTTCCGGCAGCAGCTGCGGTTCGCCCGCGCCCGGGGCGAGCTCCTGCCCGGGCTCGACGACGAGGACTTCGCCTGGGTGCTCGTGAGCTCCTTCACCGGTGCGCAGTTGTTCTCCCAGGTCTCGTCCGAGCGGCGCGACCTGCCCGAGCGGGTCGTCTCCCTGTGGCGCTACCTGCTGCCCGGGGTGGCCGTGCCCGAGGTCCGGGACGCGCTGCGGTTCGATCTTCCCGAGTCGGAGGCGGACGCGGAGGCGGACGCGGAGTCCGCGTCGGACGGGGTCGGCGTCGGGGGGTGAGCGCCGAGGTGCCATAGCCGTCGTGTGAATCGGCGGTCTGCGGGCGGGTGGGATGGAAGCGCGGGTAGCGTCCGGCGGCGTCCCTCCCCTCCGCCTGAAGGAGCCCGACGTGTCGAAGGTCCTCTCGTCCCCGGTCCCGTCGTCCCCGGTCCTGCCGTCCCCCGTCGTCTCGCTCGCCGCGATCGTGAAGGCGTACGACGTCCGCGGGATCGTGCCCGATCAGTGGGACGAGGAGGTCGCCGGGCTCTTCGGCGCCGCCTTCGTCCGCGTCACGGACGCCGACGCCGTCGTCGTCGGCCACGACATGCGCCCCTCCTCGCCGGGGCTCGCCGGCGCGTTCGCCCGCGGCGCCGCGCGGGTCGGCGCCGACGTCACGGTCATCGGGCTCTGCTCCACCGATCAGCTGTACTTCGCCTCCGGCAGCCTGGGTCTGCCCGGTGCGATGTTCACCGCCTCGCACAATCCGGCCCGGTACAACGGCATCAAGATGTGCCGCGCCGGCGCCGCCCCGGTCGGCCAGGACACCGGCCTCTCCGACATCCGGGCGCTCGTCGAGCGGTGGCTGGCGGAGGGTGCTCCCGAGGCCGCCGCGACCCCCGGCACCGTCTCCGAGCGGGACACGCTCGCCGAGTACGCCGCCCACCTGAAGGCGCTGGTGGATCTCGCCGCGATCCGGCCGCTCAAGGTCGTCGTGGACGCGGGCAACGGCATGGGCGGGCACACCGTCCCCACCGTCTTCGACGGGCTGCCGCTGGAGACGGTCCCGATGTACTTCGAGCTCGACGGGACCTTTCCGAACCACGAGGCGAATCCGCTCGACCCGAAGAACATCGTCGATCTCCAGGCCCGTGTCCGGGCGGAGGGTGCCGACCTCGGGCTCGCCTTCGACGGGGACGCGGACCGGTGCTTCGTCGTCGACGAGCGAGGCGAGCCCGTCTCGCCGTCCGCGATCACGGCCCTCGTCGCCGCGCGCGAGCTCGCCAGGCATCCCGGTGGGACGGTCATCCACAACCTGATCACCTCCTGGTCCGTCCCCGAGGTCGTCCGCGAGCACGGCGGTGTGCCCGTGCGCACCCGGGTCGGGCACTCCTTCATCAAGGAGGAGATGGCGAAGACCGGCGCCGTCTTCGGCGGCGAGCACTCGGCGCACTACTACTTCAAGGACTTCTGGAACGCCGATACGGGCATGCTCGCCGCCCTGCACGTCCTCGCCGCCCTCGGGGGCCAGGAGGGGCCGCTGTCGGAGCTGGTCGCCTCGTACGACCGGTACGCCGGCTCCGGCGAGATCAACTCCACCGTCGCCGACCAGGGCGCGCGTACCGCCGCCGTCAGGGCCGCGTACGAGAACGAGGACGGCGTCGTCCTCGACGAGCTCGACGGTCTCACGGTCACCTCCGCCGACTGGTGGTTCAACCTCCGCGCCTCCAACACCGAACCCCTGCTCCGCCTCAACGTCGAGGCGCGGGACGCGGCGACCACGGCCAGGGTCCGCGACGAGGTCCTCGCCCTGCTCCGCGCCGACGGGTGACCGTCCGGCACGCCTCCCCGGCCGTCATGCCGCGCCGGGGAGGCGGTGGCGGCGCACGGGCACGGGAGCGACGTCGTAGGCGTACGCGGCCGAGACCAGCGTCATGTGGTGGTGCCAGCCGGGGTACGAGCGTCCCTCGAAGTCGAGGAGGCCGTACGCGTCGGCCAGACGGCGGGCCGTCGCCGCGGGTGCGCCCTGGTGGAGGGTCAGGTGGAGGAGGTCGTCCATCCGGTGGCGGGTGAGGGTCGTGAGCCAGAAGGGGCCGTTGCGGCGCTGGCTGAACAGGCGGCAGGGCTGCGGAAGATCAGGGAGGCGTACGAGGGTCGAGTGGACCCGCATCGCCTGGGGGTGGCGCAGCCGGCCGAGGGTGGCGACGCCGGCGGCCGTGAGTTCGGTGCCGGTGGGGAGACCGGCGGGGGTGAGCGTGAGCGTCGGCGGGACGGCGACGAGCAGGTCCCAGCCGCGGGCCGCGAGCGCGGCGATCAGCTCTCCCGCCCGTGCGGTCCGGCTCAGGTCCGCGACCAGGGGCGCGCGGGGCGCGTCCCGGACGGCGTCCGCGAGGTCCAGGATCAGCGCGGCGGGGGAGCGGTAGGAGGTCGCGGGGTCTATCCGGGCGCGGCGGCGCCGGTCGGCGTCGGCGAGCCAGGGCTCCGGGATCATCAGCCGCCAGTCGACCGGGATGCCGGTGACCTCGTCGAGGCCGGCGAAGATCCCGATGCCGAGCTGGCAGTTGAGGGTCCGTCCGGCGGCCGGGTCGAACCGGCGGTGCACGCCGACGGAGTGGGAACCGCGCTTGGGCAGGACCGCCTGCCCGATGGTCCAGGCGGCGGGGGTGTGGCGCTCGCCGACCCAGCGCAGGAGCTCGCGGCGGGCGGGCTCCCACTCCCAGGGGCTCGCGTTGATGAACTGCTGGAGCGACTGGTACGCGGTGGGGGAGTCCGTGACCGAGGCGGCCAGCTCCCGTACGGACTTCTTGCCCGGCGCGGTCAGCAGCCCCTGGAGGTAGACCCCCGCCCAGCGCCGCTGGTCGGCGCGGGACAGATGGCCGAAGAGCCGCTCGGTGTAGCCGGTCAGGACCGGGTCGGGGGTGGGCAGCGGTGTGGGTCCGGGTCCGGACCGCGGTGTGGGCTGGGGTAACCGCTCGTGCGGCGTCTCCGTGGCTCTGGGAGCCAGGGGCAGGGTCAGTGCCGTCATCTCTCCGCCTCCTCGGTAACGGCCGGCGGGTGCGTCGGCCGGGCGATCCATCGGATCCGTCGATCGATCCGTACCTGCAGAATACAGAACGATCGTTTTTTTTCGAGTGTTCCTCTGGCCTTCGAGGGACGACTTCGGCAGGTTGGGGGAGGGCGCCCGGCGGAGTGCCCGGGGGCGGGTGACGTCTTCGCCAAGTAGCCCTCGCGTCGGGGTGCGCGGACGGGCAGGCTGCGGGCCGCTGACCCCTCCGGGGGCGGCGCGCGACGGCGCGCGCCGACGCGTATCGGCGGGGCAGTGACGATCCGAATGGCAGTGATGAATACGTGGTGAAACAAACGCGCGCCGTGCGCACCCGTCAGCAGCTTCTCTCCGCGGCCGCGGTCGAATTCGACCTGCACGGTTACGAGGGGACCTCGTTCTCCCGGTTGAGCCGGCGCGCGGGCATTTCCGTGGGTGCGGTGACCTTCCATTTCGACGCGAAAGCCGATCTCGCCGCCGCCGTGGTGCAGCGCGGAACGGCCCTGGCCCGCGGCGTCGCCGGCGACGCCGAGCGGCGCTCCGGCCGGGCCGTCGACACCGCCTCCGTCCAGCTGCTCGCCCTCGGCGCGCTGGTCGAGCGCGAGGCGGCCGTCCGGGCCGCGATCCGCCTCAGCCAGGAGGGCGGGCGGTCCGGCCCGTCGTGGTGCGGCGCCTGGCTCCCGTCCTTCCAGGCGCTGCTCGAACAGGCCGCCGCGAGGGGGGAGCTGGCGCCGGGGGCCGAGCCCCGCCGGATCGCCGGGCTCGCCTGCCACCTGCTGTCCGGCACCGCCTGGCGCGTCCGGCGGCGCCCCACCGCCCTGCCCGGCCGCGCCCTGGAGGAGCTGCGCGAGCTGTGGCGGCTCGTCTGCCGGGGCGTGGTCGCGGAGCCGTCCGCGGGACCTCCCGCCGTCGGCGCGTACGGCGGGCTCCAGGCCGCCCTCCCGTACGGCGGTCGTCCGCCGTCCGTCCCGCCGCAGGGCGGCCCCTGACCTCCCTGCCCCCCGACCTCCCTGGCCCCCGACCTCCCTGCGCCTTGACCGCTCCGACCGCCTCGACCGCTCCGACCGCTCCGACCGCTCCGAACGCCGTGTCCGCTCCGCCCGCCCCGACCGTCGCTCTTTCGCGGTCGGGGCTTTTCGCATGAGCGCGGGAAACGTCACCGGAATCCCTCGTACCGCATTTACGGCATTCGGCTCGCGGTGGTCCACGCGACTTTGACGAAATGCCGAAGTGGCGTCCGGGGGAACGGCGGGAAGTGCTTTTCCGGGGTCGGATTCCCTAGCCTCACCAGCATGTCGAAAACACCTTCCCCCATCACCAAGGCGGTCATTCCCGCGGCCGGTCTCGGCACCCGGTTCCTGCCGGTCACCAAGGCCACGCCGAAGGAGATGCTGCCGGTCGTCGACAAGCCCGCCATCCAGTACGTCGTCGAGGAGGCGGTCGCCGCCGGCATGGCGGACATCCTCATGGTCACCGGCCGCAACAAGCGCGCCCTGGAGGACCACTTCGACCGCAACCACGAGCTGGAGGAGGCGCTGACCCGCCGGGGCGACCAGGACAAGCTGGACAGCGTCTGCGCCTCCACCGAACTGGCCGACATCCACTACGTGCGCCAGCGCGATCCGCTCGGCCTCGGGCACGCCGTCCTCTGCGCCGCCCCGCACGTCGGCGACGAGCCCTTCGCCGTGCTCCTGGCCGACGACCTCATCGACCCCCGCGACCCCCTCCTCGCCCGGATGACCGAGGTCCGCGAGCGCCACGGCGGCAGCGTCGTGGCCCTCATGGAGGTCGGTCCCGACCGCATCCACCAGTACGGATGCGCCGCCGTGCGGCACCTGGCCGGCAGCGACGGCGTCCGCGTCACCGACCTGGTGGAGAAGCCCGCCCCCGGCACCGCGCCCAGCAACCTCGCCGTGATCGGGCGCTATCTGCTCGACCCGGAGATCTTCGACGAGCTGCGCCGCACCCGTCCGGGGCGGGGCGGCGAGATCCAGCTCACCGACGCGCTGCGCGGGCTCGTCGAGCGCGGCCGGCCCGTGCACGGCGTCGTCTTCGGCGGCCGCCGTTACGACACCGGTGACCGCGCCGAGTACCTCCAGGCCACCGTCCGTCTCGCCTGTGAGCGCGAGGACCTCGGGCCCGGATTCCGTTCCTGGCTGCGGGACTTCGTCGGCGCGCAGGAGCTCGTGGGTGTCTGACCGGCCGCTTCGCCCGGTGGTGGGCGAGGTGGTGGGCGAGTGCGCAAGACCCGCAGTCGCCCACCACCGCCCGCCCCGGGGCGGTGAGTTGCCAGAGTCGCGCCGGGCGCCCACGTCCCATGCCAGTTACCGAACGGTAGTTACTTACTGTCCTTCTGGGTACGCCGCACGAACCCGGCGCCCGGGCCACTCCCGGAAGGAGGTGAACCCATGAACCTGAACCTGAACCTCAGAAAACTCCCCACCCCCCTCGCGCACACCACCCCGATCGCCGACGCCGCCGGCGCGGTGGTCAGAGTGCCGACCACCAGCCTGCGGACCGCCGACTCGCCGCGGACCGTCGGGCTCGACGAGGAGTACGCACGCACCCTGGCCACCGCCGAGGGTCCCTACCGGCCGCTCCTCGTCCACCGCGCCACCATGCGGGTCATCGACGGCACCCACCGGCTGCGCGCCGCACGGCTGCGCGGCCGGCACACCGTCGACGTCGTGTTCTTCGACGGCAGCGCCGAGGACGCCTTCGTCCTCTCCGTGGAGGCCAACATCCGCCACGGACGCCCCCTCACCCGCAGGGAGCGCACCACCGCCGCCCTGCGGATCCTCCGGACCCACCCGGACTGGTCCGACCGCTTCCTGGCCGACCGCACCGGGCTGTCCGCCCGGACCGTCGCCGCACTGCGCGCCCGGGCGACCGGGCCGACGGCGGTGGACGGCAGGATCGGCCGCGACGGCCGCATCCGGCCCCTGGACCCGGTGCGCGGCCGGGAGGCCGCGGCCCGGCTGCTCGCCGACCACCCCCAGGCGTCGCTCCGGGAGATCGCCCGGGCGGCCGGCATCGCCCCTTCGACCGTGCGGGACGTCCGGCGCCGGATCGGCGAAGGCGCCGACCCGGTGCCCGCCGGCCAGCGGCGCGCCCGCCCCCCGCTCCACGACGGCGGCGCCCTGTCCGGCGTACCCGGAGGGACCGGCGTACCCGGTGGATCCGGCCCGACCGGTGGATCCGGGCCGGGTGACGAACCCGGGCCGCCCGGCGCGGCCGGTCAGCGGCTCGCCGCCCTGGTGCCCGCACTGTGCAAGGACCCGCTGCTCCGCCTCAGCGAGGCGGGCCGGCTCCTGCTGCGGATGCTGGATCTCCAGGTCAGCGCCCTGCGCCAGCGGGAACGGATCGTCGCCGCGGTCCCCCCGTACCGCGCCGAGACGGCGGCCGCCGCGGCGGCCCAGTGCGCGCGGGTCTGGCTGGAACTGTCGGAGGAGCTCCGCCGCCGGGGCTCCACGGAGTCCTCCGCCTGAACGCGCCGCGCACCACCCCGAGTTCCCCCCAACTCCCACCCCCCACCTCCCCCATCCCCCTGCTTCCTGGTGTTCGAAGGGCCGTCCTCCCCGCTCGGAGGGCCGTCCCCCCTTGTGAAAGGACTGGTTGGTCATGTCGGTTGTCGAGAGTGCGCGTCCGGGTCCGGATGCCGGCGCGGCGGCGAGTGGTGGTGCCGGTGGTCCGGTACCG